>NZ_JBFUAI010000011.1:0-146032 GCF_056406355.1 Cellulomonas sp. P1_C4
GAATTGTGGCACCCGCCCCCCACGGAGGTGAAGAAACGGACACCAATCTCAACCAAGACCCACCACCTCAGCACCCACACCCCAAACAGGGCATGACCACCTCTGATAGCGAGCCATATGGCATCGACTATTTGGCACACTGTTGAGTTCTCAAGGAACAGACGCGCATCCCTCCAGGCCTTTCAACCTGTCCGGAGGCAACCGTTCTAACTTAGCGGAGCGGCCCCTCCGCGTCAAACCCCCTCGTCAGAGGGTGTTTGTTGCGGTGGGAACCAGAGGTTCCGCTTCCGGACGCTCCACGCTGACCGACGATAAGATCGCCGGTCGAAGCTTCCGATGTGGTCTACCCGGGGGACCAGCCACTGCGGTTCGATCCGCGGTGTCCGTTCCTCCCTGCCGGGCGACATCGAGAACATTACGCAGCGTTCGGCGCAGGTGGCAAATCCGCGGCCGGTGACGCGGGTCACGTGGGCTCGCGGGGCGCTGACCTGCGCGAACGCTCAGTAGAGCGCGTTGGCCATGGCTCGGCGTGCGGCGATGACGCGGGGGTCGTCGCCGCCGATCACCTCGAACAGGTCCACCAGGCGTACGCGGACACGTTCGCGCTCCGGGCCGGCGGTGGCACGCAGCAGGTCGATGAGTCGCGCGAAGGCGTCGTCCACCTTGCCGCCGAGGATGTCGAGGTCGGCGACGGCCAGCTGCGCGTCGACGTCGCCGGGGTCCGCTGCGGCTGCGGCGCGTGCGGCCTGGAGGTCCGCGTCGCGTGTCCGGGCGAGGAGGCCGACCTGAGCCAGGCCGGCTCGGGCCTCGGCGTCGCGGGGGTTCTCCTTGAGCGCCTGCTCGTAGGCGGCTGTCGCGGCGGCGAGGTCGTCGCGCTCGATCGCGTCGTAGGCGGCCTGGTGCAGGGGCGGGAGCTCGGGCTCGGGCTCCTCCTGCGGCGGCTGCTCCCCCGTGCTCGGGGTGGCTCGGCCCGTGATGCCGTTCGCCTCGGCGGCGGCAAGGACCTGGTCGAGGACGGCGCGAACCTGGTCGGGCGGGTAGGCGCCCTGAAAGAGCGGGAGCGGCTGGCCGGCCAGGACGGCGACGACCGTCGGCACGCTCTGCGCCTGGAACGCCTGGGCGATCTGCGGGTTGGCCTCAGCGTCGATCCGCGCCAGCAGCCAGCGGCCGGCGTCCTCGTCGGCGAGCGCGGCGAGGTCGGCGGCGACCGTTGCGCTCGCCTCGCTCCGCGGCGACCAGAGGACGACGACGACCGGGTACTGCGTCGACGACTGCACCAGCGCCGGGAACGACCCCTCGTCCACGTCGACCACGTACGTGCCGGGCGACGGCAGGCCGCCGGGGGTCCCCGGGGCGGGGGTCGCGGGACGGTTGAGCGTCGACAGGTCGACTGCTCCGCGGACGTCGAGGCGGGGGCGGGGTCCGGTGGGCTGGGACATGCGTCGTCTTCCTTCGGGGCCTGCTGCGGTCGGGTCGGGTCGGGTCAGAACAGCTCAGTCGTGCGGCGCTGCGGTGTCACTCGGCCGTCGCCGACGTCACGGCGTGCTCCGCGGCGAGGAGCAGCACCTGCGCGCCGCTGTCCGCCGGGGGCACGTACATGACGAGGACGTCGGTGAAGGTACGGACGAAGTTGCTGCCACCGCTCTGCTTGCCGGTGAGCGCTGCGTAGAACGGGTCGGAGATCGGGATCGTCCCACCCGCAACCGTCAGCGTCACGGTGGACACGGTGGTGAGCTGTCCGACGACGATCGCGCCGCCGTCGACCGTACCGAGGGAGACGGTGGGTGCAGGCTCCGCCGTATAGGTCTCGGTCGCGGTGCCGGCCGCCTGCACGCCCGCTGCCGTCGCCGCCCGCGCCGCCTCGATGCTCGACCGGAACGTGTCCGGGGCGAAGGTGGCGGCGAACGTCGACGCGTCGCCGTTGGCGAGCACGTCGGCGTACTGCTGCAACGCCTCGGTGGGGGTCACCACGAGGCCGGTCGCGTCCGGGGCCAGGACCGGGCTGCCCGTCGCGGGGGCCGCCGTGGCCGGCATCTGGACGCCCGCGCCCATGCGTCCCCAGCCCCAGAGGCGGTAGGGATCGCGCGGGGCGTTCTGCTGCATCACCAGGATGCGCGGGGCCTGCAGGTCGTCGGGCTGCTTGGTGACGACCAGCTGAGTCCGCGGCCACACATCGGTCTGCGGCACGATCAGGGCCTGGGCGTCCGTCGGAAGCGCCGTCGGAGGCTTCGCGCCCGCCGTCGCCGTGGCGCGCACGTACTCCGCGGTGCGCACGGCCAGGGCCGGGCCCTCCACGCGCGGCGGGAGCTGGGCGGGGTCGAGCCCCGCGTCCGCGGAGGCCAGGACGGCGCCGAGGTCGGTGAGGACGTCCTGCGACTGCACGACCGTCGTGGCTGCCGGCGCCACCGCGGGCACGGGTTCGGGCGCAGGCTGCGGGAGCGGGGTGGAGCACGCGGCAAGCCCGAGGAGCAGCACGCTGCCGAGGGCGGCGAGGAGGCGGCGGGATCGCGGGCTGCGGGTCATCGTCCGTCCTCCTTCGTCGTGTCGTCCGTGGGCTGGGTGCCGGCAGTGCCGTCAGCACTCGAGGAGTCCGCGTCGGTCGGCGGGAGTCCCCAGGCGCGGCGCCAGGCGTCGGCGCGCGAGCCCGCGTGGGCGGTCTCTTCCACCGGCGCGGGTGGCTGTTCTGCCGGGACGATCCAGGTGGGACGGCCCGCGTGCACCGGTTCGGCGTCGGGTCCCGAGGGGGAACCCGGCCGGAGCTTCGCGCCGGGCGGCGGGGGGACAGCCGACCACGCCGCGGGTCCCCGGGGGACCGAGGCGGGGGTGGGTGCGGCGGGGGTGGGGACCGGAGCCGTGGTCGGGACCGGGGCCGTGGCGACATGCGCCCAKGACGGGCGGCCGTGCGGGGTGGTGCCCGGCTCGGTGGGCGCGGCGCCTGGCTGAGCGGGATCGGCGCCCGGCTGAGCGGGGGCGTCCGACCGGGTGGTTGCGGTGCCCGACTGGGTAGGTGCGGTGCCGCGCTCGGCGTCGCCTGGCGTAGCCGGGGTGGTGCCCGACTGAGTCGGTGCGGTGCCCGGCTTGGCGTCGCCCGGCTTGGCGTCACCAGCCTTGGCATCGCCTGGCTTGGTCGGTGCGGTACCCGACTGAGTCGGTGCGGTGCCCGGCTTGGCGTCGCCTGGCTTGGCCGGCGTGGCGCCCGACTGCGCGAGTGCGGTGCCTGGCTTAGCCGGCGTGGTGCCCGACTGTGGCGGTGCGGTGCTCGGCTCGGCCGGGGCGGTGCCGGGCTGCGCGGGAGCAGTCGCCCGGGCGGCCGTCGTGGCGCCTGCGGCCGAGGCGGTCGGTGTCCAGCCTGCGGAAGCCGGCACGGCGGACGGAGCGGAGGACGCTGGAACGGCCGGGACCGAGCCGGTCGGCGGGCGCAGGTCGCGACGGCTGGTCACCACCGGGACCGGCGTCGACGTCGGTGCTGGGTCCACGGTGCCCTGCTGCCCGGAGTCGGGCGCGGGCACGCGAGGGATGGAGCCCGTGCGCGGCTTGTTCGCGCGGGCCTGCTCGGCTTCGCGCAGCTGGCGGCGGGTCAGGACGGGCACGGCATCGACATCGCCCACGGCGACGGCCGGGATCGCGCCGGTGTTCACGGGGTGCCACACCGGCTCGTCAAGCCCGGCGCGGCGGCGGCGGACGTCCCGCAGGAGCAGCCAGGCAGCCAGCAGGACGAGCAGGGTTCCGAGGAGGACGCACGGCCACAGCCACGGCGTCGTCACCACGCGGGGCCACTCGAGGGCCAGCGTCGGGGCGGACTCGCCGGTGCTGACGGCGAGAAGGCTCCAGCGCCCCTCCTGGGCGGGCCACTCCAGCTCGGCGGAGCCCGTCCCGGTGACCTCCGCTACCCACAGGTCGGAGCCGGTCGGGTCGGCGACGGGCACCTCGGCGGCCGCCGCACCCTCCGAGGGGGCCGGGGTCGCCGCGTCGGCCGGCGGTGCCGCTGGCGAGTCCGTGGGTGCGGGCGCCGGTGCTGCGACGTCGTCGACGGCCAGCGCGTGCCAGTCGGACAGTCCCGTCACCGTGCCGTGCGCGTCGGTGCCCACCCAGCCGGCGACATCGGTGTCCCGGCCGATGGCAAGGACGACGTTGCCGTCGTCGGGCACGGTCACCTTGACCGTCACAGGATCGCCGCCGAGCTCGAGCACACCCGGCTCGGTGACGAGCGTGTGGGGTCCGCCCGACGTCGTCGCGACGAGGACGTCGTCGGCCCGCCACACCGTCGCGGACGCGATGCCGAGACCGATGACGACCAGTCCGACGACGCCGACGGCGGCGATGATCAGTCGCTTGAGCACGCAGGATCCTCCAGGGAGCGAAAAACCCAGGATAGGCAGAGGCGCACGTGACGGCCGAACCGGGACCGAGTGGACGGATCGGCGCAGGTGTGCGTCGGAGGGCCGACCCCCGTCCCCGGCACCATGAACACGCGTATCCTGTCCGGCGGACTCCCGAAGTCGACGAGCGCCTCGACCGAGGCAGCTCGCACGGGGTCACAGTGCCCAGGAGGACTGCTCGTGCCCGACGCCCGGACCCCCTTCCCCGTCGTCAACTTCCGTGGATACGAACGTGAAGCCGTCGACGCCCGCATCAGCGGGCTCGAGAAGGCCCTCGCGGACGCCCGCGCCCAGGTCGAGTCGCTCGACGGCCGCGCCATGCAGGTGGCCGGCGAGCTGTCGGAGGCGCACCGCCAGCTCCGTGAGGCCGAGCGTCCGACCTACTCGGGGCTCGGGTCGCGCATCGAGCAGCTGCTGCGGTCCGCCGAGGAGCAGTCGTCGGACGTCGTGACGCAGGCCAACGCGCAGGCGGCCGACGCCCTCGCGCGCGCCAAGCTCTCTTCCGGTCAGCTGCGTGCGCGCGCCGAGAACGAGGTCGCCGAGCTCGTCGCCACCGCCCGCCGCGAGGCCGACGAGGTCCGCACCACGGCGTCGGCAGAGGCCGAGAGCACCCTGACCGCCGCGCAGCGTCGCGCGGAGGAGCTCGTGGGGTCCGCCGAGCGCGAGGCTGCCCGCATCCAGAGCGCCATCACGACCGAGGAGAGCGAGCGGCGCAGCTCCCTCGAGCGCGAGCTCGGCACGCTGCGCGCGAGCGTCGAGCACGAGGCCACGCAGCTGCGCGTCGCGACCGAGCGGACCGCGAGCGAGCTGCGGTCACGCGCCGAGATCGAGACCGCCGCGCAGCGCGAGGACGCCGAGCGCTACGCGCAGGACCTGCGCCAGAGCGCCGACGCCGACACCACCGAGCTCCGCCAGCGGGTGGAGGGCGAGCTGGCCGCGGCGCGCGTCGAGGTCGACCGGTACGTCGCGCAGCAGCGCAGCGACGCCGCGGCCGAGGTCGGTGCCGCGCGGCAGCAGGCCGCCGAGGAGGTCACCTCGCTGCGGGTGCAGACCCAGGAGTACGCCGACGGGTTGCGAGCAGCCGCCGAGCGTGACGCCGCCGCGCTGCAGCAGCGCGTGGCCGCCGAGGTCGCGGCCCTGCGGGTCGAGGCCGAGCAGTACGCGGCCTTCGTCCGTGCGCAGGCCGAGCGCGAGACCGGCGAGCTGCGCTCGAAGACGTCCGACGAGCTCGCGGCGGCGCGGGCCGACGCCGAGCAGGTCGTCGTCGCCCTGCGCGGAGACTCCGAGCGGTATGCGGCCGACCTGCGGGCGCAGGCCGAGCGCGAGACCGGCGAGCTCCGCGAGCGGGCCGCGCACGAGACGACGCACCTGCGCGATGTCACGGCGCGCGAGGCTGCCGAGCTGCAGGAGGTCACCGCGCGCGAGACCGGTGAGCTGCGCGCAGCCGCCGACCGCGAGACGGCCGAGCTGCGCGAGCGCACCCGGCTCGAGACCGAGCGCGCACTCACCGACGCGCGCCGAGCGGCCGCCGAGCTGACCGCGTCGGCGAAGGCTCACGCCGACGAGCTGGTGCGGTCCGCCGAGCAGCAGCTCGCGGACGCCGAGCTGACCATCGCGTCCCGCCGCGAGGCCGCCGAGCGCGAGGACGCCGAGCGTCACGAGAACGCGCGAGCCGAGACCGAGCGCCTGGTGCGCGACGCGGAGGCGCACGCGGCCGAGGCCGAGCAGCGGGTGGCCAAGGCGCTGGCACAGGCGGACAAGGTGCGCACGGACGCCGAGCACCACGCGAAGGAGCTCATCTCCAACGCGCGCAAGAACGCCGACCGCGTGGTCGCCGAGGCGCGCGAGCACGCCGAGAAGCAGATCTCCGACGCCATGATCGAGTCGGAGCGCGAGCGCACGTCGGCCACGCGGCAGGTCGAGGACCTCAACCGCCAGCGCGAGTCGATCACTTCCTACCTCGACGAGCTGCGCAACCTGCTCGGCCACAACCCCGACCGCGCGACGCTCGAGCGGGCATCGCGGGCCGAGGCGGCGTTCGAGAAGGAGCAGAAGGCTGCGCCGGCTCCGGCCAAGGCGCCCGCCAAGGGTGCCGACGCGCCGACGCCCGCGAAGCCCGCCCGCCCGACGTCGCGACCGACGAAGTCGCGTCCCGCCCCCGTCTCGGCGGCCGTTCCCGTCGTCGCGGAGCCCGATGCGTCCGACGAGACGAAGCCCGGGCCCGAGGCCGTCGTGGAGAAGTCCGACGTGGTCGTCGAGAAGACCGACGTCACGGACGAGCACACCGGTGCCGACGCCCACGACGAGCAGCCGGCCGAGAAGGACGACGCAGCCGCGCCGACCCGTTGACGGGCACGTCGGAAGGGCAACCGGTGACCGATCAGACGTCGTCCGACGCCGCCCGGTGGCGCGAGGAGCGTCGGGCGGCCGCGGCCGCGCACGGTGAGCTGCTGGCCGAGCGCCAGCGCGCCGAGTCCGCGCGGGCGCAGGAGCTGATCGACGCGTTCCTGGTGCGGGTCACGAGCTCCGGGCCGCAGCCGGTCGGGCTCTCGGCGCGCAGCTACGACGGTCGAGCGCGGTACAAGACGCCGCTGACCGGGTGGTACCTGCGGCGGGACGAGACCGTCGCGATCGACACGGCCGGCAAGTTCTACGTGCTCACCACGCCCTCGAGCCTGGCCGCGCGGTTCCGCGGGGTCACGCCCGAGCCGTCCGCTCCCCCGCTGGTGATCGGCGCGGGCGGCAAGGACGGCGAGTCGCTGGACATGTCCGAGGCGCTGACGCGGGTGCTGGGTCGCTAGCGGCAGAGGACGCAGCCGCTAGCGGCAGAGGACGCAGCCGCTAGCGGCAGGGGACGCAGCCGGTAGCGGCCAGGGTCTTTTCTGCGCGTTAAGCAGAGTCGGTGGCCTGGGCCAGATCGGCGATGGCTGCCGCGACGGCGGCGGGCTGCTCCACGGCCGACAGGTGCCCGGCGTGCGGGATCACGACGAGGCGCGCCTCCGATGCGGTGGCGACGAGGTGCTCGGCGGCCTCGACCGGCGTGACCGTGTCTTCGTCGCCGACCACGACCAGAACGGGTCCGCGGTAGGCGCCGAGCACCTCCGACCGATCGGGGCGTGCCGCCATCGCTCGCTGCGACCAGGCGACGCCCACGGGTTCCTGCTGGTCGATCCAGCGGCCGACCTCGTCGGCAATCTCGGGCCCCGCCGCCCGGGTCGTCTCTCCCACGAGCGACGACGCCATCGGTCGGACCGCGTCGACCGTGCCGGTCGCGTCCACCTCCCCGGCGATGCGGAGCCGGTTGGCGTGCGCCTCGGGGGCGTCGGCGGTGGACTTCGTGTCCACGAGCGCGAGCCCCGCGACCAGGCCAGGGTGCCGCTCGAGCAGAGCGAGCGCGACGTAGCCGCCCATCGACAGGCCGGCGATCACCGCGCGCTCGATGCCGGCCGCGCGCAGGGTCGTCGCGACGTCGTCGGCAGACGCCTCGAGCGCGGGCCCGGGCAGGTCGTCCGCCCGGCCCGGCGTGCCGAGCAGGTCGACCGCGTGCACCGCGCGTCCCGCCGGAATCGCGGCCGCCACGGCGTCCCACATCCGGTGGTCGAGCGGGAACCCGTGCAGCAGGACGACCGGCAGGCCGTCGCCGTCCTCGCGGTAGGTGTGCAGGCTCATGCGTCGTCCTCCGCCGTCGTGCTCGGGCCGGCCCAGTGCGTGGGCAGCGGGACCTCGTGGTCGGGCAGCACGTGCCCGACGATCTCGTCGAGCACCCGCCGGACCGCGGTCTCGCCGACCCACAGGTGCTTGGCACCGTCGACACCGATCACCTCGGCCTGCGAGACGCGCGCGAACCGACGTCGTGCCTCGTCCGGGCGCAGGTAGTCGTCGAGCTCGGGGACCAGGACCACCAGCGGCTTGCCGAACTMCGCCCAGGCGTCGAGGTCCGCGTCCGTGGCCCGGTGCAGCGGCGGCGACAGGAGGATCGCGCCCTCGATCGACGGGTCACGGCCGTGCATGAGCACGAGCTCCGTGCCGAACGACCAGCCGACCAGCCAGCGCTTCGGCAGGTCGTGGAACTCGGCGAACTCGATCGCGGCGTGCACGTCGAACCGCTCGGCGACGCCGCCGTCGAACGCGCCGCCGCTGGTACCGCGGGGGCTGGCCGTGCCGCGCGTGTTGAAGCGGAGGACGGCGAGGTCGGCGAGCGCGGGCAGGCGCCACGCGGCCTTCCGGTAGACGTGCGAGTCCATGTAGCCGCCGTGGGTCGGCAGCGGGTGCAGCGTCACCAGCGTCGCGACCGGTGGCTTCTCGGCCGGCCGTGCCAGCTCGCCGACGAGCGTGAGGCCGTCGGCGGTGTGCAGCTCGACGTCCTGGCGGACGGCCGGCAGGACCGTGAGCGAGCGGATGAGTCCGGGATCGGTCGTGTTCGTGGTCATCGGGACGAGCCTAGGCCGCGCTCGGCGAGGGCACCCGCGAGGTCGAGCACGTCGGCCACGCCGTCGTCGGCGTTGGAGCCGCACCGCTGCGTCGCGGCCGCGAGGACCGTCGGGTGCGCGTTGGCCACGGCGAAGGACACGCCCGCCCAGCCGAGCATCGACAGGTCGTTCGGGGCGTCACCGACGGCCCAGACGTCCTGCGGGTCGATGCCTCGGGCCGCGGACCAGTCGGCGAGCGTCGCGGCCTTGGTCACTCCCGGGCCGGAGATCTCGCCCAGGCCGACGGCGCCCGAGTCCGACACGATCGCCAGGTCGCCGACGACGGTCGCCAGCTCGGTGGCAAACGCGTCGGTGGTCGGCCGCGTGGTGCGCACGAGCAGCTTGTAGGTCGACGATCCGAGCACGTCCTCGATCCGGTCGGCCGTCGGGCTGCCCGGCGGTACGTGGTGCGTGGAGCGGAACCGGGTCTCGTACGCGAAGCCGTCGGCACTCTCGGCGGCGAGGTGCACCTCCTCCGGGCCTCCCCAGGCCGCGCGGACGCGATCGGCGATGCGCCCGACGGTGTGCGGCGGCATCCCGTGCTCCGCAAGCACCCTGCCCGTGCCGACCTCCAGGACGGCGGCGCCGTTGGCGCAGATGGCGACGCCGTGGCCGGCGACGTGCGGCGCCAGGTCGCGCAGCCAGCGTGGCGGTCGGGCCGTCACGAAGACGACCTCGATGCCGGCGTCGGCGGCGCGCACCAGGGCCGCGGCCGTGCGCGCGGACAGCGAGCCGTCGGGGCGCAGGAGGGTGCCGTCGAGGTCGGTGGCGAGGATCCGCGGGGCACGCAGGGTGGGGGTCATCGGCGGGTGGGTCCGCGGCGGGCGCGGGCCTGCCAGCACGACGTGTGCCAGTGCCGACGGTCGTCGAGGGCCTCGCCGAACAGCCCGTCGGTCCGCCACGCCACGACGTGGGCCGTGCCCGGGGTCACCAGCTGGTCGCAGCCGGGGCAGCGGAACTCGCGGTCGGAGCCGCGGACCTGCTGGACGACCCACTCGCCGTCCGTCGCGGACTCGGAGCGTCGGCCGCCGGTCGCCCGGTCGAGGTCGAGCTCGACGTGCTCGGCGCCGTACGGCCGCTTCGTCGATCGTCGTCCCACGCCCCCATCCTCCCCCACGGCTGCGCGACGTCCGCACGATCGAGCGCCCCGACGACCGGATGTGCGGACGCCGGGCGGCGGGTGGAACGCGGAGGTCCGCACTCGTGAGGGTCAGGGGCCTATCGAGTGCGGACGTTAGGAGGGGTGCGCGCGGACGTCCGCACTCGTGCGGGGCAGGATCCCCTCGAATGCGGACGTTAGGAGGTGTGCGCGCGGAGGTCCGCACTGGTGCGGAACAGGGCCTCATCGAGTGCGGACGTTGGGCGGGGTGGCATGCGGACGTCCGCTCTCGTGGGGGTCTTGGGCCCATCGAGTACGGACGTTGGTGGTGCAGACGGCGACGGCCGAGCTCCCCGGAAGGGGGCTCGGCCGTCGGCGGGCGGTGTCAGAGGGCCGCGGAGTCCGGGGTCGGGATGGTGCCGGTGCGCAGGAGCTCGCGGTACCAGCGGCCCGAGTCCTTGACCGTGCGCTCGAGGGTCTCGTAGTCGACGCGGACGACGCCGAAGCGGCGGTCGTAGCCGTAGGACCACTCGAAGTTGTCCATCAGCGACCAGACGAAGTAGCCGCGCACGTCGGCGCCGCGCTCGATGGCCTCGCCGACGGCGTCGATGTGGTCGTGCAGGTAGGCGACGCGGTCGGCGTCGTGGACGCGGCCGTCGGGGCTGACCTCGTCGTAGAACGCGGCGCCGTTCTCGGTGATGGCCATCGGCACGCTCGGGTAGCGCTCGTGCACGTCGAGGAGCAGGTCGACGAGGCCCTGCGGCTCGATGTTCCAGCCCATCGCGGTGTACGGGCCGGGCTGCGGCAGGAACTCGACGTTCGTCGCGCCGACCCACGGGCTGTTCTCCGACGAGCGGTGCCCGTCGGGACCCGGGGTGCCGTCGCCGCCCGCGGGCGTGCCCTGCTGCACGCGGCCGGTCGAGTAGTAGTTGATGCCCAGCAGGGCGAGCGGGACCTGGATGAGGTCGAGGTCGCCGTCGAGGACGAAGGACCAGTCGGTGATCGCCTCGGTGTCGGCGAAGACCTCCTTGGGGTACTCGCCGTCGAGCATCGGGCGCAGGAAGACCTCGTTGGCGATCGTGTCGATGCGGCGCTTTGCCTCGACGTCCTCCGGCGAGTCGGTCGCGGCGCGCGTCACGTGCAGGTTCAGGGTCACCGAGATCGGGGTGTCCTGGCCGAGCACGTCCTTGATCGCCCGACCGGCGAGCCCGTGCGCCAGGTTGAGGTGGTGCACCGCGGCGAGGGCCTTGGCGTCGTCGGTGACGCCGGGGGCGTGCACGCCGGACGCGTAACCGAGGAACGCCGAGCACCACGGCTCGTTGAGCGTGGTCCACAGGTGGATGCGGTCGCCGAGCACCTCGGCGAGCTTGCGCGCGTACTTCTCGAAGTTGAGCGCCGTCTGGCGGTTGGCCCAGCCGCCCTCGTCCTCGAGGGGCTGCGGGAGGTCCCAGTGGTAGAGCGTGGCGACGGGCTTGATGCCCGCGGCGATGAGGCGGTCCGCGAGGTCGACGTAGAAGTCGAGGCCCGCCTGGTTGAACTCGCCCGAGCCGGTCGGCTGCACGCGCGGCCACGCGATGGAGAACCGGTACGCCTGCAGACCGAGGTCCTGCATGATCGCGACGTCTTCCGGGACCCGGTGGTAGTGGTCGGCTGCGACATCACCCGTGTCGCCGTCGAGCACCTTGCCCGGCGTCCGGGAGAACGTGTCCCAGATGGACGGCAGGCGGCCGTCCTCGTCGAAGGCGCCCTCGATCTGGTAGGACGCGGTGGCCGAGCCCCAGAGGAAGTCGGCGGGGAACTGGCGGCCGGAGGGGCGCGTCGTCGGCATGGGGTGGTCCTTCGGTCGGGCGGATGGTCGCGGTGGCCCGGGAGACCGTGGGAGCGCAGCCATGCAACTACCGGACGGTCGGGTCACCGGAAGATCGAATCGATACGATACACGGCTACGGCCCGGTGCGACAGGTGGGCAGGGATGCCCGGTGCCGGCACCCTGCCGCGCGGGCTCTCAGTCGATCGTGAGCGTGAGGACGTCCTGGCCGGCGTCGGCGGTGCCCGCCGGACCACCGCTCACGGCGGCCGACCAGGCGGCGTCCGTGCCTCGCGCCTCGATGCGGACGGTCGACCCGTCGCGCGTCACGACGAAGCTCGCGTCGCCCACGCGCGTGACGGAGCGGTGCCCGTCGGCGAGCTCGAACAGGCGCAGCGTGACGCCGTCGGCCCACGCGTAGTCCGGACGGTCGTCGCGCGCGCCGACGGGCAGCACCGAGTCGGGGCGGACGTAGAGGGGCAGCGACAGGGCGTCGTGCCGCTCGCGGAACCAGCGGGGTCCGGCGACGACCTCGCCGGTGAGCAGCGAGGTCCAGGTGCCCTCGGGCACGTAGACGTCGACCCCGCCGTCTTCCGCGAACACCGGCGCGACCAGCAGGGTGTCGCCGAGCATGTACTGCGTGTCGACGCCGGCGACGCCCGGGTCGTCGGGGAACTCGAGCACCATCGGCCGCATGACCGGCAGCCCGTGCTCGTGGGCGTCCTGCCCGAGCCGGGCCAGGTAGGGCATCAGGGAGAGCTTGAGGCGCGTGAACAGCCGCGCGACGTCGACGGCCTCCTCGTCGAAGGCCCACGGCACCCGGTAGGAGTCGGAGCCGTGCAGGCGGCTGTGCGACGAGAGCAGGCCGAACGCCAGCCACCGCTTGAACACGTCGGCGTCCGGCGTGCCCTCGAAGCCGCCGATGTCGTGGCTCCAGAACCCGAAGCCCGACGACGCCAGCGACAGGCCGCCGCGCAGCGTCTCCGCCATCGACTCGAACGTCGACTCGCTGTCGCCGCCCCAGTGCACGGGGAACTGCTGGCCGCCCGCGGTGGCCGACCGGGCGAACAGGACGGCCTCGCCCTCGCCTCGCTCGGCCTCGAGCAGGTCGAAGACCGCCCGGTTGTACAGGTGCGTGTAGTGGTTGTGCATGCGCTCGGGGTCGGAGCCGTCGTGCCAGACCACGTCGGTGGGGATCCGCTCGCCGAAGTCGGTCTTGAACGCGTCCACGCCCTGGGCCAGCAGCCGGCGCAGGTAGCCCTGGTACCAGGTCACCGCGTCCGGGTTGGTGAAGTCGACCAGCGCCATGCCGGACTGCCACTGGTCCGTCTGCCAGACCGAGCCGTCGCCGCGGGTGACCAGGTAGCCGGCCGCCCGGCCCTCCTCGAACAGGGCGGACCGCTGCGCGATGTACGGGTTGATCCAGACGCAGACCTTCAGGCCCTTGGCGTGCAGCCGGGCCAGAAGGCCCTCCGGGTCCGGGAACGTCGCGGGGTCCCAGGTGAAGTCGGTCCAGTGGTACGCCCGCATCCAGAAGCAGTCGAAGTGGAAGACGCTCAGCGGCAGCCCGCGCTCGGCCATGCCGTCGACGAACGACATCACGGTGGCCTCGTCGTACTGCGTGGTGAACGAGGTCGAGAGCCACAGCCCGTACGACCAGGCGGGGACCTGGGCCGGGCGGCCGGTCAGGGCTGTGTACCGGCGGAGCACGTCCTTGGGCGTCGGCCCGTGGATGACGTAGTACTGCAGCGACTCCCCCGGCACCGAGAACTGCGTGCGCGACACCGCCTCGGAGCCCACCTCGAACGAGACCCGCCCGGGGTGGTCGACGAACACGCCGTAGCCGGCGTCGGAGAAGAAGAACGGGACGTTCTTGTAGGCCAGCTCGCTGGACGTGCCGCCGTCCTCGTTCCAGATGTCGACCGACTGCCCGTTCTTCACCAGCGGTCCGAACCGCTCGCCCAGGCCGTAGACGTGCTCGCGGACCCCGAGCGTCAGCTGCTCGTGCACGTACGCGTCGCCGCGGGCGTCGGTGACCACGCCGACGGACCGGGCGGTCGACGACGTGAGGACACGGCCGTCCGCCTCGAACTCGACGCGCCAGGGGCCCCGGGTCGAGACCCGCGCGGTCAGGCCGCCGGCCCGGAAGGTCGCGACGCCGTCGGCAGCAGCCTCGGCCTCCACAACCGTGACCTCCGCCGTCGCGTGGGCCACGTCGAAGGACGGGCCCCGGTCGACGCCGCCGAGGTGGTGCTCGATCCGCACTCCGATCACGTCGTCCATCGGGCTGTGGAACGAGACCGTCACGAGCGCCTTGTTGAGCGTGTCCCCGCGCGACGTCAGCGGCACCGTCGAGGCGAACACCGTGAGGGTGTCCTCGCCGACGACGACGTCGGCCACATCCCGAGGGCGCAGGACCGTGACGCCGGGAAGGTGCTGCCAGTAGCCGTCCGTGAACTTCATCGGGTCGCCTTCGCGTAGTGGGTGGTTCATCGAAGCGTTTCGATGACGAGAATACGGTAGGGGCCTCGGGGAACACTGTCCAGGACGGGCCGGTCGCGGCCGCCGCTTCGACGGCGGTTCGACTCCCTAGGGTGGGCCCGGCGGGCGACGAGGGGATGATCCGATGGCGACGATCGACGACGTGGCGCGGGCCGCGGGAGTCTCCGTGTCCACCGTCTCCTACACGTTCTCCGGCAAGCGGCCCATCTCCGCCGAGACCCGCGCCCGCGTCGAGCGGGCCGTCCGCGAGCTCGACTACCGACCGCACGCCGGCGCCCGGGCGCTGGCCTCGCAGCGCACCCAGGTGCTGGCCCTCATGGCGCCGCTGCGCGTCGACGTCAACGTCGGCGTCATCATGCAGTTCGTCACGGGCGTGGTCACGCGGGCCGGGTCGTACAAGCACGACGTCCTGCTGCTCACGCAGGACGACCACGACGGAATCGAGCGGGTCGCGGCCGGGTCGATGGTCGACGCCGTGATCATGATGGACGTCGAGGCGGAGGACCCCCGGCTGGCCATCCTGCGCCGGCAGCGGCAGCCCGCCGTGCTCATCGGCCTGCCGCGCGACGCCACCGGGTTCTCCTGCGTCGACCTCGACTTCGAGTCGGTCGGGCGCACGGCGGTCGACCACCTCGCCGGGCTCGGGCACCGGCAGATCGCGCTCATCGGTTCCCCGCGGGCGGTGCTGAGCCGCCGCACCACCTACGCCGCGCGCCTGGTGCGCGGGTTCACGCAGGAGGCCACGCGCCTCGGCATCGACTCGGTGTTCGAGACCTGCGAGTCGTCGCACAGCGGCGCGGTCGAGGCCGTCGACCGGGTGCTGGCGGCTCTGCCGGGCGTGACCGCGCTCATCGTCCACAACGAGGTCGCGCTGCCGGCCGTGCTGGAGACGTTGCGCGCCCGCGGCAAGGAGGTGCCCGGCGACGTCTCCGTGGTCGCGGTCTGCCCGCAGGACGTGGCCCTCGGGCAGACCCAGCCGCTCACGGCCGTGGACATCCCCGCGCACACCATCGGCAGCGTCGCCGTCGACATGGCGATCGGCCGGCTCACCGGGGACGAACCCGCGGAGACCCGCCTGCTCGCGCCGGTGCTCACGACGCGCACCAGCACCGCCGCGCCAAGGGGATAGCGGCCGTGGCGGGGGGCGCCGACCTGCGGTGATGCCCTAGACCCAGGCTCCGCCGCGCAGCACGCGGACCGGCCGGAGGTCGTCGTCGGTCACGACGAGGTCCGCACGGCGGCCCGCCGCGAGCGCCCCGAGGTCGCGCCGACCCAGGACGTCGGCGGGGGTGGTCGCGGCGGCGAGGACGGCGTCCTCCAGCGGGATGCCGGCGGCGACGACGTTGCGCACGACGTCGAGCAGGTGGGCGACCCCTCCCGCGATCGCGCCGGGCCGACCCGTGTCGTCGACGACGCGCGCGACGCCGTCCGCGACCGCGACCTCCATGGGACCGAGCCGGTACGCGCCGTCGGGCATGCCCGCGGCCGCCATCGCGTCCGTGACCAGCGCGACCGACCCGGCGCCCAGCAGGTCGAAGACCGAGCGGACGGTCCCGTCGGCCAGGTGGGTCCCGTCGGCGACGAGCTCCACCACCAGCTCCCCTCGGGCGGCGGCCGCCAGGCACGCGGCGATCGGTCCGGGGTCGCGGTGGTGCAGGGGGCGCATGCCGTTGAACAGGTGCGTGGCGGTCAGGCGACCGTTGCGGCGTGCGGCCAGCAGGTCGAAACCGCGATCGACCGCCTCGTCCACCTGCTCCGCCGACGCGTCGGTGTGCCCGATCGACGGCACCGCGCCCACGTCGACCAGGGCCTCGATGGCCTGCTCTGCGCCGGGCACCTCGGGCGCCACGGTCATGGTCACCAGGTGCCCGCCTGCGGCCTCGGCGATCCGCCGGACGAGCCCGGCGTCGCCCGCCTGCATGTCCGCGGGGTTCTGCGCGCCGCAGCGGTCCGCCGACAGGAACGGCCCCTCGAGGTGGATGCCGACGATCTCGCCGGCGTCCGCCAGGCCGGCGAGCAGGGCCGCGCGCTCGAGCAGGACGTCCGCCGGGGCCGTGACCAGCGACGCCACCAGGCTCGTCGTGCCGTGCCGGCGGTGCTCGTCGACCGCACGCCGGGCGTCGTCGGCGTCGACCGCGTCCGGGAAGCTCGCGCCGCCCCCGCCGTGGCAGTGCAGGTCCACCAGTCCCGGGAGGATCGTGGTGCCGCTCGGCTCCGGGGCCCGCCACCCGGGCGGCAGGCGGTCGACCGGGCCGACCCAGACGAGGGTGGTGCCGTCGACGACCACGACCCCGTCGTCGATCACGCCTCGGGGGGTGACGAGCCGACCGCGCAGGACGAGGGAGGTGTCGGTGCTCACGAGGCAATCCTTCCCCATGGCAGCGCTGCTCCCTGCGCGGCGGACCACGGTTCGCGCCGGAGATGCACCCGACCGGTCCACCACCGCGCGACCCCGGCGCCGATCGCACCCTCGGCAGCGGCGACGAGCGCGAACCACGGGTTGGCGGCCAGGAGGTTCACCATCGCGCAGAGTGCGACCGACAGGACCGCGCCGACCACCGCGAAGGCCGCGACGTGCACCCACTCCCGCGACGAGCTCTGAAGCAGGTTCACGAGCACGAGGCCGGCCGGTATGCCGACCAGGCCGACCGGCACGCAGGCCACCACGAGCGCCACGAACAGCAGGTAGAAGCCGCTAGGCCCGTCGTCCGACGCGCCGTTGCGACGGACTAGAAGAGGCGGGAGCCCGAGTCGTCGACGCCCTTCATGGCGTCGTAGTCGAGCACCAGGCAGCCGATGCCGCGGTCGGTGGCCAGCACGCGCGCCTGAGGCTTGATCTCCTGCGCGGCGAACACCCCGCGGACGGGCGCCAGGTGCGGGTCGCGGTTGAGCAGCTCGAGGTAGCGGGTCAGCTGCTCCACGCCGTCGATGTCCCCGCGGCGCTTGATCTCGACAGCGACGGTGCCGCCGGAGGGGTCCTTGGCCAGGATGTCGACCGGGCCGATCGCCGTCGGGTACTCGCGGCGGACCAGCGTGTGCCCCGTGCCGAGCAGGATGATCTGCGCGGCGAGCAGCTCCTGGAGGTGGGCCTCGACGCCGTCCTTGACCAGGCCCGGGTCGACGCCCAGCTCGTGCGCCGAGTCGTGCTGCACGCCGTAGAGGTCGATCTCGAGGCGGTCGTCGGACTTCTGGTGCTGGACGGTCCAGACCTGCGTCACCCCGGCGGCCCGGGCCTCGTCGGACGGCTCCGAGACCGCGAGTGTGCACGGCGGGCTCATCCAGTTGAGCGGCTTGTACGAGCCGCCGTCCGAGTGCAGCAGCACGCTGCCGTCGGACTTCACCACGAGCAGGCGCGTGGCCAGCGGGAGGTGGGCGTTGAGGCGACCGCTGTAGCGCGCGGAGCAGGACGCGACGACGAGACGCATCGGATGTCTTCCAGACTGTGCAGAAGGAGGGGTCAGATGACCGAGCCGACGCGCGACGGCGTCGCCTCGATCCACGACGTGAGGCCGGCGTACGCCTCGGCGCTCATGAGCAGCTGCACCGTCTCGGTGGAGGAGCCCGGCCGGCACGTCACGACGACCTGGCCGGCGCCGTGCTCGCGGCGCTCCACCACGGTGAGGCCCACGCGCTGCCAGCGCGCACGGGGTCGCGTGGCCAGGGAGCGGTACCGCCACCAGTAGAGCCGGTCGGCGCCGTACTGCGCGACGCCGGACGACCAGGGCCCGTCGGCGGTGCGGCCGACCGCGCAGGAGAACGAGCCGACGCGGCGGTTCAGGGTGTGCACCCGGGAGAACCAGAGTGCGGCGACGGCGAGCAGCAGGACGACGACCACACACCCGAGTGTGACGACGACGCCGCTCACCGTCGCGACGACCTAGTGCGCGGCCGGCGTCGCGGGGCGGGCGCCCTCGACGACGTTGTCGGCGACGATGGTCAGGTGGTTCGAGTCGAAGGACAGGAAACCGCCCTCGACCTGCCAGCGCTTGGGCTGCGCACCCTGCGTGGGGAACACGCGGAGCTCGCCGGGCTGGAGCACGGACAGCACGGGCTCGTGACCGGCCAGGATGCCGATGTCACCCTCGCCCGCCTTGGCCGAGACCATGTAGGCAGTACCGGACCACAGCTTGCCCGCGGTCGCGACGATCTCGACCTCGATCTCAGCCACAGGACCCTCCTTCGATGATGTGCGGGACTACGTGCATCGCGGGGCGCCGTCCATGACAGCGCCCCGCGACGGGCATCGTCAGACGCCGTAGTCCTTCTGGATGCGGGCCCAGTTGCGCTCGAGGTCCTCGAGGCCACCGATGTTGAAGAAGGCCTGCTCGGCGATGTGGTCGAACTCGCCGTCGGCGATCTTGCCGAAGGCCTCGACCGTCTCCGTGAGCGGCACCGTCGAGCCGACGACGCCCGTGAACTTCTCGGCCATGTACGTGTTCTGCGAGAGGAACTGCTGGATGCGACGGGCGCGTGCGACGACCGTCTTGTCCTCCTCCGACAGCTCGTCGACGCCGAGGATCGCGATGATGTCCTGGAGCTCCTTGTTGCGCTGCAGGATCGACTTCACACGGGTCGCGGCGTCGTAGTGCGCCTGGCCGACGTAGCGCGGGTCGAGGATCCGGCTGGTGGAGGTCAGCGGGTCCACGGCGGGGTACAGGCCGCGCGACGCGATCTCGCGCGACAGCTCCGTCGTCGCGTCGAGGTGCGCGAACGTCGTGGCGGGGGCGGGGTCGGTGTAGTCGTCGGCCGGCACGTAGATCGCCTGCAGCGAGGTGATCGAGTGGCCGCGCGTCGAGGTGATGCGCTCCTGGAGGATGCCCATCTCGTCGGCGAGGTTCGGCTGGTAGCCGACGGCGGACGGCATGCGGCCGAGCAGCGTCGACACCTCGGAGCCGGCCTGCGTGAACCGGAAGATGTTGTCGATGAAGAGCAGCACGTCCTGCTTCTGCACGTCGCGGAAGTACTCCGCCATCGTCAGGGCCGACAGGGCGACGCGCAGACGCGTGCCCGGCGGCTCGTCCATCTGGCCGAAGACGAGCGCCGTCTTGTCGAAGACGCCGGCCTCCTCCATCTCGACGATGAGGTCGTTGCCCTCACGGGTGCGCTCGCCGACACCGGCGAACACCGACACACCACCGTGGTTGAGCGCGACGCGCTGGATCATCTCCTGGATGAGGACCGTCTTGCCGACGCCCGCACCCCCGAAGAGGCCGATCTTCCCGCCGAGCACGTACGGCGTGAGCAGGTCGATGACCTTGATGCCGGTCTCGAACATCTGGGTCTTCGACTCGAGCTGGTCGAAGGCCGGGGGCTTGCGGTGGATGGGCCAGCGCTCGGTGATCTCGAGCTTCTCGCCCTCCTTGAGGTTGAGCACCTCGCCGATGACGTTGAAGACGTGGCCCTTGGTGACGTCGCCGACGGGCACGGAGATCGCCTCGCCGGTGTCGCGCACCAGCGCGCCGCGGACCAGGCCGTCGGTCGGCTTGAGCGCGATGGCGCGGATGAGCGAGTCGCCGAGGTGCTGGGCGACCTCGAGGGTCATCGTCGTCGCGCCCTCGGCCTCGCCCTCGCCCTGCGCCGACAGGTCGATGTCGACCTTGAGGGCGTTGTAGATCTCGGGGATCTGGTCGGACGGGAACTCGATGTCGACGACGGGGCCGATGACCCGCGCGACCCGACCCACGCCAGGACCGGACGCGTGCTGGACAGCAGCTTCGGTAGTGGTAGCAGTCATGGTGTTTCTCCGGTTCGTCTCTGTGCGGACGTAGTCGTCAGGAGGCGAGCGCGTCGGCGCCCGACACGATCTCGCTGATCTCTTGGGTGATCTCGGCCTGGCGGGCCTGGTTGGCGAGCCGGGTGTACATGCGCACCAGGTCCTCGGCGTTCTCGGTCGCGGTGTGCATCGCCCGCTGACGGGCGGCGAGCTCGGAGGCCGCGGCCTGCAGGAGGCAGGTGTAGATGCGGCTGCGCACGTACATCGGCAGCAGCGCGTCCAGCACGGCCTCCGGCGACGGCTCGAACTCGTACAGCGGCGGCACCTCGTTCTCGTCGCGCGCCTCGACGCCCTCGACGATCTCGAGCGGGAGCAGCCGGATCACGCGCGGCGTCTGCGACACCATGTTCTTGAAGTTCGTGAACACGACGTGCAGCTCCGCGACGCCACCTTGGTCGACCGGTGCCTCGAACGCCGCGAGCAGCGTCTCGGCGATCTCGGTGGCGGTGTCGACGGACGGCGCGTCCGAGTTGCCCGACCACTGCTCCGCGAGCTCACGACCGCGGAACGCGTAGTACGAGATGGCGCGGCGACCGACGGCGTAGACCACCGGCTCCTTGCCCGCCTCGGTGAGGCGACCGATGAGGCGCTCGGCCTCGCGGATCGCGCTCGCCGAGTACGCACCGGCCATGCCGCGGTCCGACGTCACGACGAGGACCGCGACCCGCTTGGTGTCCGTCCGCTCGGTGACGAGCGGGTGGGTCACGTTGGAGTGCGTGGCCACGGCCGACACCGCACGGGTCAGCGCCCGGGAGTACGGCGTCGCCGCCGTCACCCGGTCCCGCGCCTTGCCGATGCGCGAGGCAGCGATGAGCTCCATCGCGCGGAAGATCTTCTTCAGCGACTGTGTCGACCGGATCCGCTGCCGGTAGACGCGCTGCTGACCTGCCACGGTCAGCCCTTCTTCTGCCGGACGATCTGCTCCTGCTCGACCTCGACCTCGGCGCCGTCGTCGACGGAGCCGACCAGCGTCGAGCCGTCACCCACGAGGAACCCGTTGCGGAACTCGTCGATCGCGTCGCCGAGAGCCTTCTCGGTGTCGTCCTCGAGCTTGCCGGTCGACGCGATGGTCGACAGGACCTCGGTGTTGCGGCGCAGGTGGTCGAGCAGCTCGGTTTCGAACCGGCGGACGTCGGCCAGCGGGACGTCGTCCAGCTTGCCCTTCGTGCCGGCCCAGATCGACGCGACCTGGTCCTCGACCGGGTACGGCGAGTACTGCGCCTGCTTGAGCAGCTCCATGAGGCGGGCGCCACGGGTCAGCTGCGCGCGGGACGCCGCGTCGAGGTCGGACGCGAACATCGCGAACGCCTCGAGCGAGCGGAACTGCGCGAGGTCCAGCTTCAGCGTGCCGGAGACCTTCTTCATCGCCTTGACCTGCGCGGCGCCACCGACGCGGGACACCGAGATGCCCACGTCGACGGCCGGGCGCTGGTCGGCGTTGAACAGGTCCGACTGCAGGAAGATCTGGCCGTCCGTGATGGAGATGACGTTGGTCGGGATGTACGCCGACACGTCGTTGGCCTTGGTCTCGATGACCGGCAGACCCGTCATCGAGCCGCCGCCCAGGTCGTCGGAGAGCTTGGCGCAACGCTCGAGCAGGCGGGAGTGCAGGTAGAAGACGTCACCGGGGTACGCCTCGCGGCCCGGCGGGCGGCGCAGCAGCAGCGACACGGCACGGTAGGCCTCGGCCTGCTTGGACAGGTCGTCGAAGACGATGAGGACGTGCTTGCCCTGGTACATCCAGTGCTGGCCGATGGCCGAGCCGGTGTAGGGCGCGAGGTACTTGAAGCCGGCCGGGTCGGACGCGGGGGCCGCGACGATGGTCGTGTACTCGAGCGCGCCGGCCTCCTCCAGGGCGCCGCGGACGGCGGCGATGGTGGAGCCCTTCTGGCCGATGGCGACGTAGATGCAGCGGACCTGCTGCTTCGGGTCGCCGGTCTCCCAGTTGGCCTTCTGGTTGATGATCGTGTCGATCGCGATCGCCGTCTTGCCGGTCTGGCGGTCGCCGATGATGAGCTGGCGCTGGCCGCGGCCGATCGGGATCATCGCGTCGATGGCCTTGAGGCCGGTCTGCAGCGGCTCGTCGACCGACTTGCGGTGCATGACGCCGGGGGCCTGCAGCTCGAGGGCGCGGCGGCCCTCGGTCTTCAGCTCGCCGAGGCCGTCGATCGGCTGGCCCAGCGGGTCGACGACGCGGCCGAGGTAGCCGTCACCGATCGGGACGGAGAGGACCTCGCCCGTGCGGCGGACCTCCTGGCCCTCCTCGATGCCGGTGAACTCGCCCAGGACGACGACGCCGATCTCGCGGACGTCGAGGTTGAGCGCGAGGCCGAGCGTGCCGTCCTCGAAGCGGAGCAGCTCGTTCGCCATCGCGCCCGGGAGTCCCTCGACCTGCGCGATGCCGTCGGCGGTCAGCGTCACGCGGCCGACCTCTTCGGACACCACGCCGGTCGGCTCGTAGGACTTCACGAAGCTGTCCAGCGCGGCCCGGATCTCGTCCGGCCGGATCGTCAGCTCAGCCATTGCTCTTCTCCTGTCGCGACCGCCGGTCGGGCGGTCAAAGTGTCGTACACGTCGTTCAAGGGGCCGGCCTGGGGCCGATACTCAGCTGGCAAGTCGTCGTCGTGCGTCGGCGAGCCTGGCGAGCACGGTCGAGTCGACCACGTCCGCGCCCACCTGGATGCGCAGTCCCCCGAGGATCTCGGGGTCCACGGTCACGTTGAGCTGCAGGTCCTGCCCGTACGCCTGCTGCAAGATGCTGCCGAGGCGCTCCAGCTGGGCGGGCGAGAGCTCGCTGCCCGACGTCACGGACGCCACGAGGCGCTCACGACGCGCGGCTGCGAGATCGGCCACGTGGCCGAGCGTCGCGACGAAGCGGCGACCGCGGGGGGCCTCCGCCGCGCGCCGGGCCACCGCGAGGGTGGCGTCGGCGACCTTGCCCCGCAGGAGGTTCTCCGCGAGGTCGGCGCGCTTGTCGCCGGGGACCCGGGGGTCGAACAGCGCCTGCCGCACCTCGCGCTGGCCGACGAGCGACCGCGTGATGCGGAACAGCTCGTCCTCGACCCGCTCGAGCTGGCCGCCGGCCTGCGCCGACACGAGCAGGGCGTCGAAGCCCAGCCGCTCGACGGCGTCGACCAGGTCCTCGGCCGACGACCAGTGCGCCTGCGCGAGCAGGGTCACCACGTCGACGACGCGCTTGTCGGACCGGGCGAGCACGCCCGCCACCAGGCCGGCCTTGGCGCCCGACTCGATGGACTGGTCCGACAGGGTCCGCCGCAGCGAGCCCGAGGAGTCCAGCGCGTCCACGACGGCGAACAGCTGCTCGCCGAGCGTGATCGCCTGCGTGCCCGCCGCGGCCAGCACCGGCTCGAACCGGACCTGTGCCGCGGACAGGGACGCCAGACTCGTGCCGCGCATCAGTTCTCCTTGCCTGCGCTCGTCGCTGCCGTGGACGCCTCGAGGTCGGCCAGGAAGCGGTCGACCACGCGCGACTGCCGCGCGGCGTCCTCGAGCGACTCGCCGACGATCTTGGAGGCGAGGTCGGTGGCGAGCGCACCCACGTCGGCACGCAGCGAGACCGCCGCCTGCTGACGCTCGGCCTCGATCTGGCGCTGGGCCGTCTCGACCGTGCGCGCCGCCTCGGATGCTGCCTTCGCCTTGAGCTCGGTGACAATGGCACCGCCCTCGGCGCGGGCGGCCTCCTTGATGCGGGCGGCCTCCGTGCGGGCGTCGGCGAGCTGCTGCTCGTACTCGGCACGCAGAGCAGCGGCCTCGGCCTGGGCAGCCTCGGCGTGCTGCAGCCCGCCTTCGATCTTCTCCGTGCGCTCATCGAGGATCGCCTGGAACTTCGGCAGGGCGTACTTGATGAACACGAGGCCGATGATCACCACGATGACCAGGGACCAGACGATGTCGTAGGTCTCCGGCAGGAGGGGGTTGATGTCCTCCGTCTCGGTGGCCGCCGCCACGCTGTGCGCGGCAGCGACGAGCTGCGCGGTGATCACTTCAAGAAGAACGGCGTGGCGATGGCGAGCAGAGCGAGGATCTCGATGAACGCCAGACCGATGAACATGGTGGAGCGCAGCTGGCCGGACATCTCAGGCTGGCGCGCCATGCCCTCGATCGTCTTGCCGAACAGGATGCCGAGGCCGATGCCGGGGCCGATAGCCGCGAGACCGTAGCCGACGAGGGCGAGACCGGTGATTTCCACTGGATCTGGTTCCTTTCATCTGCGCGCCGCTCGGCGCGTCCGTTTGCGGGCGACGACCCGGGGATCAGGCCGTCGCGGGTTCGATCAGTGATCTTCGACGGTCGCCATCTGCAGGTAGACGGCCGTGAGGATCGCGAAGACGTACGCCTGCAGGGCTGCCACGAAGACCTCGAGCAGGAAGAACCCGAAGCCGGCGACGAAGGTCACGACGCCGAAGGCCTTGAGACCGGCCGAAGCCTCGAAGAGGAGGAAGGAGGTGGCGGCGAAGCACAGCGCCAGCAGGAGGTGACCCGCGAGCATGTTGGCCAGGAGCCGGATGACCAGCGTGGCGGGCCGCAGGATGAAGACCTGCAGGAACTCCACCGGCGTCAGCAGGATGTAGATCGGCCACGGGACGCCCGGGGGGAACAGGCTGTGCTTGAGGTACCCACCGACGCCGAACTTCTTGACGCCCTCGTACTGGTACACGACGTAGACCCAGAGCGCGAAGATGATCGGCAGGCCGATCACCGAGGTGCCCGCGATGTTGAGGAACGGGATCACGCCGGTGATGTTGAAGACGAGCACGGCGAAGAAGATCGTCGTGATCATGGGGACGTACTTCTTGCCCTCTTTCTCGCCGAGGATCTCGTACGCGATCGAGTTGCGGCAGAAGTCCAGGCCCATCTCGAGGACGTTCTGGAAACGGCCGGGGACCAGCTTCGCGCGCCGGGCGCCGATAACGAACACCAGCAGCAGCGCGATGACGGCGACGAACCGGACCAGGATGATCCGGTTGATCTCGAACGGGGTGCCCTCGAACAAGATGGCCGGCGGGAAGAAGTCGATGAGCGACGGGGCGTGGAAGCCCCCGCTACCGTCTTCCTCCGCGGCGAGCGGCAGGATCGTCGCAAGGCTGAACAGGGCGGTCTCCTGTGGTCGTGGGCGCCGAGTGCCGCATCAGTGCGGGCACGAGCACGGCGTCGGGCCGTCTTGGATGGGAGGAAGCCTAACCTATGAACCGGCTTGGTCCGGACCCGCTCCAGCGCTGCCCGACGGCCCCTGGGAGGGTGCCTGACCCGCCGCCGGCTCGAAGTACCCGACCCGTCCGCGCGACACCGCGCGGGCGTCCAGGACGGCCGACCCGATGACCCCGAGGAGCATGACGATCGCCAGCACCTGCGGGTTGTAGAAGTCGAGCGGCTTGAGGGCCACGAGCAGCACGATCACCACGATGATCTTCACCAGCCAGGCGCCGAGGATGACCGCCATCATGGTCGCGGGCGCCGAGTGCGTGGTGCGCTGGACCGAGATCACGGTGGTCCCCGAGAACAGCAGCGCGACGCCGACGCCGATCAGCGCACCCCAGACCCCGGGCAGGCCGTCGACGAGGTAGCCGACGAGCACGCCGGCCACCGTGAGGACGCTGAGCAGCAGGAGCATGTCCCGCAACGCCTGGCGGAAGACGAGGTCGGTCGAAGAGGGGGTCGTGCTCATCGTGGTGCAGCCTCCAGAGGCGGTGTGGCGGCCCGGCCGCGCAGCGGCCCGAGCGTCAGCAGGATGGCGGCGAGCACGGCTGCGCCGAAAGCGATGAGCACCACGGTCGTCGACCAGCGCACGAGGGCGGCGACCCCGAAGGCGAACACCGCGGTCCACACGTACATGATCGCGACGGCACGGCGGTGGGAGTGGCCGAGCTGCAGCATCCGGTGGTGCAGGTGCATGCGGTCGGGGTGGAACGGCGACTTGCCGGCGCCGACGCGGCGGATGATCGCCAGCCCCATGTCGAGCAGCGGGAGCAGCAGCACCGCGAACGGCAGGAGCATCGGCAGGAACGCGGGGAACCGCTGCCGCTGGAGCACCTGCTCGGGGTCGATCTGCCCGGTGACGACGATGGCCGCGGCGCTGAACACGAAGCCGAGCAGCATGGCCCCGGAGTCGCCCATGAAGATGCGCGCCGGGTAGACGTTGTGCGGCAGGAAGCCGATGCACGCGCCCACCAGTACCGCGAGCACGAGCGTGGCCAGGTTGGCGTTGGCGTAGGCGCCCGGGTTGGCGCCCTCGGTCAGCAGGTACGCGTAGAGGAAGAAGGCGGTCCCGCCGATGGCCAGCACCCCGGCCGCGAGCCCGTCCAGGCCGTCGACGAAGTTCACGGCGTTCATCGCGATGACCACGGTGAGCACCGTGAGGAACATGGCCATCCGGGTCGAGCCGAGGGTCGGCATGCTGCCCGTCGGCAGCTGGTAGACCAGCACGCCCTGCCAGGCCAGGAACCCTCCCGCGAGCACCTGGCCCATGAGCTTGGTCAGCCAGTCGAGGTCCCAGATGTCGTCGGCCACGCCCAGGGCACACACGATCGCGGCGCCACCGACGATGCCGACGAGCGGCCGAGGGTTGGAGTACACGCCCTCGAGGAACGGCAGCCGGCTCGCCATGATGATCGCCACGAGGATGCCGGCGAACATGGCCATGCCGCCCAGCCGCGGCGTCGGGATGGCGTGCACGTCCCGGTCGCGGACCGCGGTGATCGCCCCCCAGCGCAGCGCGCACCACCGGGCCACGGGGGTCATGAGGTACGCGACCGTCGCCGAGATCATGAGGGCGAGCAGGTAGACCCTCACGCGGTGGTCCCCTCGACGGGGGTGACCTCGCACAGCTGCTCGAGGCTCAGCGCGCCGGCCCGGACCAGCCGCAGCGTGGCACCGGTGGCGTCGACGATGCTCGAGGCGACCTGGCCCGGGGCGTCGCCGCCGTCGAGGTAGACCGCCACGGAGTCGCCCAGCTGGTCGTACGCCTGCTGGGCCGTGACCGCCGCGGGCGAGCCGGTGGTGTTGGCGCTGGAGACCGCGAGCGGACCCGTGCGGCGCAGCAGCGCCAGGGCGGTCTCGTGGTCGGGGACGCGCAGCGCGACCGTGCCGCGGGTCTCCCCCAGGTCCCAGGCGAGCGACGGCTGCGCGCGGACGATGAGCGTGAGCCCGCCCGGCCAGAACGCCTGGGCCAGGGCCCGCGCGCCCGCGGGCACGTCGGTGGCCAGGCCGTCGAGCGTGCGCACGTCGGGGATGAGCACCGGCGGGGGCATCTGTCGGCCCCGGCCCTTGGCGTCCAGGAGCGCCTGCACGGCGGGCGGGGTGAAGGCGTCGGCGGCGATCCCGTAGACCGTGTCCGTCGGCAGCACGACGAGGCCCCCGCGCGACAGGGCGTTGACCGCCTCGTCGAGCGCGGGGCCCCAGGTCGTGGGGTCGCTCGCGGGGGTGATCCGGTCGTTCACGGCGCCGAGTCTGTCACGTGGAGACGGGCGGCCCGGCGCGCGACGAGCATCCGGGGGCGGCCGGTGAGGTCCGGTCGGGACTCGACGTCGACGAATGCGCCGGTGGCGAGCGCGTCGGCCCGCGCGGCGGCGTCCTGCACCTCGGCGTGCTCCATGACCAGCAGTCCGCCGGGGACCAGCAGCCGCGCGGCGGCGCGCAGGACCGCGCGCGGCACCTCCAGGCCGTCGAGGCCGCCGCCGTAGAGGGCGAGGTCGGGGTCGTGGTCGCGCACCTCGGGGTCCACCGGCTCGGCGTCCGGCGGGATGTAGGGCGGGTTGGCGACGAGCACGTCGACCGTGCCGTCGAGCGCGCTCAGCAGCGTCGGGTCGGCGACGTCGCCGTGCTCGACGCGCAGGGTCGCGCCGTTGTGCTCGGCGTTGCGCCGCGTCAGGTCCACGGCCTCGGGCGACAGGTCCACCGCGACGACCCGGGCGCCCCGGACCTCGGTGGCCACCGCCACGGCGATGCCGCCGGCGCCGCAGCAGAGGTCGACGACGAGCGGGTCGGTGAGCCGGGCCGCCTCGTCGATGGCGACCTGCGCGACCACCTCGGTCTCCGGCCGTGGGACGAAGACCCCCGCCTCGACCAGCAGGGTCAGGTAGCGGAACCCGGTGGTGCCGACGAGGTGCTGCAGCGGCTCGCGCAGGCGGCGACGCTCGACCAGGCCCGCGAACTGCTCCGCGAAGCCGTCGGGTACCGGCGGCGCCAGAGCGAGCTCGAGCCGCTCCTGCCCGAGCACGTGCGCGGCCAGCGCGGTCGCGTCGTGCCGCGGCGACGGCACGCCCGCCTCGGCGAGCAGCCGCGTCGCGCCCTCGACCAGCGCGCGCATGTCGGGTCCGGTCATGAGTCGCCCGCGGCGGCCAGGCGCGCGGCCTCGTCGGCGTCGATCGCGGACTGCACGACGGGCCCCAGCTCGCCGMCCAGGACGGTGTCGAGGTTGTACGCCTTGTAGCCCGTGCGGTGGTCGGCGATGCGGTTCTCCGGGAAGTTGTACGTCCGGATGCGCTCGGAGCGGTCGACCGTGCGGACCTGCGACCGGCGCGCCTCGCTCGCGGCGGCGGCGGCCTCCTCCTGGCGAGCGGCCAGGATCCGGGCGCGCAGCACGCGCATGCCGGCCTCCCGGTTCTGCAGCTGCGACTTCTCGTTCTGCATGGACACGACGATGCCCGTGGGCAGGTGCGTGATGCGGACGGCCGAGTCGGTCGTGTTGACCGACTGCCCGCCCGGGCCGGAGGAGCGGTACACGTCGATGCGCAGGTCGTTCGCGTCGATGGCGACCTCGGCCTCGTCCTCGGCCTCGGGGAACACGAGGACGCCGGCCGCGGAGGTGTGGATGCGGCCCTGCGACTCGGTGACGGGGACGCGCTGGACGCGGTGCACGCCGCCCTCGTACTTCAGGTGCGCCCAGACCCCGTCCTCGGGAGCGACCGTCCCACGGGCCTTGATCGCCAGCTGCGCGTCCTTGTAGCCGCCGAGGTCCGACTCGGTGGCGCCGAGCAGCTGCGTCGCCCAGCCCATCTTCTCGGCGTACCGCGTGTACATCCGCAGCAGGTCCGCGGCGAACAGCGCCGACTCCTCGCCGCCCTCCCCCGCCTTGACCTCGAGGATGACGTCACGCGCGTCGTCGGGGTCGCGCGGGATGAGGACCTCGCGCAGCCGCGCGGACGCCGCGTTCGCGGCCTCCTGCAGGCTCGGCAGCTCGGCGGCGAAGCTCTCGTCGACCTCGGCCAGCTCGGCCGCGGCGTCGGCGTCGTCGGCCGCCGCCCGCCACGCGGTGTACGCCTGCGCGACCCGGCCCAGCTCGGCGTACCGGCGGCCCAGCCTGCGCGCGTTCGCGGCGTCCGCGTGCACCGCGGGGTCGGCCAGCTGGGCCTCGATCTGCGCGTGCTCGGCGAGCAGCGGCTCGGCGGCGGCGAATGCCTCGCTCATCCTCGTGTCCTCTGGCTCGATCGGGCTCCGACAACGACGCAGCGCCGGTGCCCTCGCGGACACCGCCATGGAGGGCGGTCGTCCGCGCCGGGCACCGGCGCTGCGGGAGTGCTAGTTGGCGGCCTTCTTGCCGTACCGCGCCTCGAACCGGGCCACGCGGCCACCGGTGTCGAGAATCTTCTGCTTGCCCGTGTAGAACGGGTGGCAGGCGCTGCAGACGTCGGCGTGGATCTTGCCGGAGGTCACGGTCGAACGCGTGACGAAGGTGCTGCCACAGGTGCAGGTGACCTCGGTCAGGACGTACGCGGGGTGGATGTCAGCCTTCACGAAAACTTCTCCTCGGGTGGATGTCTCCGGGTCCGGACGCGCGAGACGGCGCCGGTGAACCGCAGACCAGCGAACCATTGTGCCAGAACAGCGGGACCGCCCGAAATCATCCCGGGCGCTCGCTCCATGAAGTACGTCACGCGCGCTCAGAACTTCTGCGCGTCGAGCCTGGCCAGCTCGTCCTCGACGTCGAAGTCCGCGGGCGGCCAACCGAGGTGCAGGCCCTCGAGTGCGTCGCGCAGCAGGCGCCCGACGGCCAGCCGCGCGTACCACTTGTTGTCCGCCGGCACCGCGTACCACGGCGCGTGCTCCGTGCTCGTGCGGTCGAGGACGGCCTGGTACGCCTCGCGGTACGCCGGCCACTTGGCCCGCTCGTCGATGTCGCCGGGGTTGAACTTCCAGTACTTGTCCGGGCGCTCCAGGCGCTCGCGCAGCCGGGCCTTCTGCTCCTCGGGCGAGACGAGAAGGGCCACCTTGACGATCACCGTGCCCGAGTCGACGACCTCCTGCTCGAACGCGTTGATCTCGTCGTACCGCGGCTCCCACACCTCGGGCGGCACCAGCTTGTTCACGCGCACCACCAGCACGTCCTCGTAGTGCGACCGGTCGAACACCCCGATGTGCCCGCCGCTGGGCAGCGCCTCGCGGATGCGCTGGAGGTAGTGCTGCGACCGCTCCTTCTCCGTCGGCACCCCGAAGGAGTGCAGCTGGACGCCCTGCGGGTCCACCAGGCCGAGCACGTGCCGGACGATCCCGCCCTTGCCCGCGGTGTCCATGCCCTGCAGGACCAGCAGCACCGAGCGGTTGCCACCCGCGCGGCCCTGGGCGAAGAGCCGCTCCTGCGCGTCGCTCAGGTGCTCCCCGTCGGCGACCAGCCGCTTGTCGGCCGCCTCCTCGCTATGCTCCCAGCCCGGCGTCGCGGACAGGTCCGCTCTCGCCAGGTCGTACCCGGGCCTGACGCGCAGGACCTCGCGCGGGGGTGTGCTCCACGACTTCGCCATCGAAACGCCTCCTGGGTGCGCAGCGGACGAGTGCACGGTAGCGGGACGACGACGGCCCCGCTCCCCTGACCGGGGAACGGGGCCGTGCGCAGGTCAGGTCAGTCGCTGCCGGGCGTCGTCTTCTGCACCTGGAGCAGGAACTCGACGTTCGACTTGGTCTCGCGGAGCTTGCCGATGAGCAGCTCGATGGCCTGGGTCTGGTCGAGCGCACCCATCACGCGGCGCAGCTTGTAGATGATCTTCAGCTCGTCGTGCGGCATGAGGATCTCCTCGCGGCGGGTGCCCGACGCGTTGACGTCGACCGCCGGGAAGATGCGCTTGTCGGCCAGGCCGCGGGAGAGCCGGAGCTCCATGTTCCCGGTGCCCTTGAACTCCTCGAAGATGACCTCGTCCATCTTGGAGCCCGTCTCCACCAGCGCCGAGGCGAGGATGGTGAGCGAGCCGCCGTGCTCGATGTTGCGGGCCGCGCCGAAGAACCGCTTGGGCGGGTAGAGCGCCGAGGCGTCGACACCACCCGACAGGATGCGCCCGGACGCCGGTGCGGCCAGGTTGTAGGCCCGCGAGAGGCGGGTCAGCGAGTCGAGCAGCACGACGACGTCCTGGCCCAGCTCGACCAGGCGCTTGGCGCGCTCGATGGCGAGCTCGGCGACGATCGTGTGGTCCGAGGCGGGGCGGTCGAAGGTCGAGGCGATGACCTCACCCTTGACCGTCCGCTCCATGTCCGTGACCTCTTCGGGGCGCTCGTCGACGAGCACGACCATGAGGTGGACCTCGGGGTTGTTGGTCGTGATCGCGTTCGCGATCTGCTGCATGATGATCGTCTTGCCGGCCTTGGGGGGCGCGACGATGAGGCCGCGCTGGCCCTTGCCGATGGGCGCGACGATGTCGATCACGCGCGGCGACAGCTTGCCGGAGTCGCTCTCGAGGCGCAGGCGCTCCTGCGGGTACAGCGGCGTGAGCTTGTTGAACTCGGGGCGCACGCGGGCGCCGTCCGGCTCCAGGCCGTTGACCGAGTCGAGGCGGACCAGCGCGTTGAACTTGCTGGGCCGGTTGCCCTGCGCCGGCGGCGGCTGCTCGCCCTCGCGGGGCTGGCGCACGGCGCCGGTGACGGCGTCGCCGCGGCGCAGGCCGTAGCGCTTGACCTGGTTGAGCGAGACGTACACGTCGTTCGCGCTGGGCAGGTAGCCGGTGGTGCGGACGAACGCGTAGCTGTCCATCAGGTCGAGGATGCCGGCGACGGGGAGCAGGACGTCGTCGTCGTTGACCTCGATGTCGTCCAGGCCGGCGAGCTCGCCGGGTCCCGGGCGTCCGCGGGTTCCGCGGCCCTTGCGGTCGCGGTCACGGTCGCGATAGCGGTCACGCGAGCGCCGACGACGACCGCCGCGCTCGTCGAGGCCGTCCTCGTCCTGGTCGCGGCGCGGCTGGGTGCCCTGCTGCGGGTTGGCCTGCTGGACGTTGCCGCCCTGCTGACGGGCGCCCTGCTGGGCGTCGCGCTGCTGGCTGCCCTGGCGCTCGCCCTGCTGGGAGTCGCGCTGCTGGCGCTCCTGGCCGTTGGCCTGGGTCGGCTGGCCGTTGGTCTGGGCGCGGTCGGCCTCGTCGCCCTGCGGGGCTCCGGCGCCGCGGCCGGCCCGGCGCGAACGCCGCTCCCCGGTCACGCCGCCGACGGCGTCGGCGGCACGCGCCGCGCGGTCGTCGCGGTGCTCGACGGGTGCGAGCTTGGCGTCGAGCGCGGCCTCGAGGCCGGCCAGCGCGTCGCCGCGAGGGGCACGCGCGGGACGCTCCTGCGAGGTGGCGGGGGCGTCGACCGTCAGGTCGAGCTGGGGCGCCTCGGTGCGCGGCGCGMGCCCGCGACGCGCGGGGGCGTCGGCGACCGCCACGGTCTCGGCACGGCGCGGCTCGAGGGCCTGCGGCCGAGAGCCGCCGCGGGCGTCCGAGATGGCCTGGACGAGGTCGCCCTTGCGCATCTTGGACGTGCCCTTGACGCCCAGCTCGGACGCCATCGCCTGCAGCTCGGGCAGGCGGAGCGCCGAGATCCCGGCGCTGCGGGCGGACCCGCCGGTGGTGCTCACGGCGGGTTCGATGGTGTCTGTCACGAAGGACCCTTCCCCTCGTCGGTGGCCGGGACCCGATGAGACGGGGATCGGCCGACGTCCGGTCGCGGTGACCGAGACGGTGTTGGAGCCACACGCGCTGCGTACGACGACGTCTGCGCGCGGTGGGCTGGATCGTTCCCGGATCGTCTACTCACTCTGAGGCGGCCGGTCACTGACGACGCGGGCCACCGGAGGACGAGATCCGGGGAACGCATCGATGTTATCACTGTCGGCTCGGCCACCCTCCCGGGTGAACGACCTGGCTGTACTTCACCCGGTCAACCCACCCGCAGGACGGTCGCACCCTCGCGATCCACCGGGAGCGGCAGGATCTGCCAGCCCCCCATGGCGCCGCCGAACGCGGCGCGCACGGCATCGTCTGCGTCGGTCGCCACAACGCCGCCGGCGGGGTTCGTGTTCCCGAGCCGCCGCGCGAGCACCAGGACCGTCGGGCCCGCACCGGACACGACCGCAGCGACGCCGCGGGCCCGCAGGACGTCCACGAGCGCGAGCGAGCCCGGCATCACCGCGCGCCGGTACTCCTGGTGCAGCCGGTCCTGCGTGGCGGCGAGCAGCAGCTCGGGGCGCCGGCCCAGGGCCTCGACCAGCAGCGCTGCCCGTCCGGCTTGGAACGCGGCGTCGGCGTGCGGGACCGTCGCCGGGAGGACCCCGCGGGCGGCCTTCGTGGACAGGTGGTGCGGCGGGACGACCGCGAGCAGCGCCACGTCGGCGTGCACCGCGAGGTCGACCGCCCGGAACCGGTCGTCGCGCCAGGCGAGGGTCGCGCCGCCGAGCACCGCGGGCGCGGCGTTGTCGGGGTGGCCCTCGATCTGTGCCGCGAGGTCCAGCGCGACGTCGTCGGACAGCGCGTCGGGGTCCGCGATCAGCCCGCGGGCCGCGACGATGCCGGCGACCACGGCCGCGGCGGACGAGCCCAGACCGCGGCCGTGCGGGATCCGGTTGTGGCACACCAGGTGCAGGCCGGTCTGCGACGCGCCGACCAGGTCGAGGGCGGCCCGCAGCGAGCTGATCACCAGGTGCTGCTCGTCGTCGGGAACCTGCCCGGCCCCCTCCCCCGTGACCTCCACCTTGACGCCCGGCGAGGCGAGCGCCCGCACCTCGAGCTCGTCGTACAGCCCGAGGGCGATGCCGAACGCGTCGAACCCCGGTCCGAGGTTGGCGCTGGTGGCGGGGACGCGGACGCGGACGTGGTCCGCACCCAGGCGCATCGCGAGCCTCAGTCCAGGCCGAGGGCGGTGGCGATGGACACCACGTCCGACGAGATACGCACCGGCACGACGTCGCCGCCGTCGGGCGTGCGAAGCGCCCACTGCGGGTCCTTGAGCCCGTGCCCGGTGACCGTGATGACGATCCTCGCGCCGGCCGGCACGCGGCCCTCGTCGCTCAGGCGCAGCAGGCCCGCCACGCCGGACGCCGAGGCGGGCTCCACGAAGATGCCGACCTCGGCCGACAGCACGCGGTGCGCGGCGAGGATCTCCTCGTCGGTGACCGCCTCGATGAGGCCGCCGGACGAGTCCCGCGCCTCCTCGGCCTGGTGCCAGGACGCGGGGTTGCCGATGCGGATCGCCGTGGCGATGGTCTCGGGGTGGTCGATCGGGTGGCCCTTGACGAGCGGGGCGGCGCCGGCGGCCTGGAAGCCCCACATGATCGGGGTCTTCGTCGCACCGGCCGCGTGGGACGCACCCGCGTCGAGGCCCGCGTACTCGCGGTAGCCCTTCCAGTACGCGGTGATGTTGCCGGCGTTGCCGACGGGCAGCACGTGGATGTCCGGGGCGTCGCCCAGCGCGTCGACGATCTCGAACGCGGCCGTCTTCTGGCCCTCGATGCGGTCGGGGTTGACCGAGTTCACCAGCTCGACCGGGTACGCCTCGGCCAGCTTGCGGGCCGCGACCAGGCAGTCGTCGAAGTTGCCGTCGACCTGCAGCAGCGTCGCGCCGTGCGCGACGGCCTGGCTCAGCTTGCCCATCGCGATCTTGCCGTCCGGCACCAGCACCGCGCAGACCATGCCCGCGCGCGTGGCGTAGGCCGCGGCCGACGCCGAGGTGTTGCCGGTCGACGCGCACACGACGGCCTTGGCGCCGCGACCGGCCGCCGCCGACATCGCCGTCGTCATGCCGCGATCTTTGAACGAGCCGGTCGGGTTCATGCCCTCGACCTTGATGAACACCTCGGCGCCGGTGCGCTGCGAGAGCGTCGGCGACGGAACGAGCGGCGTGCCGCCMTCCCCCAGCGTGACGATGCGCTCCTGGACGTGCGCGGGCAGGCGGTCGGCGTACTCGGCGATGACGCCGCGCCACTGGTGGGCCATCAGGCTCCCTCGACTCTCAGGACGGACACGACACGTCGGACGACGTCGAGGCCGGCGATGGCGTCGACGGTGCTGCGCAGGGCGTGCTCGGGAGCGACGTGCGTGGTGATGACCAGGCGCGCGAAGTCGGCGTCGGGCGTCTCCTTCACCGGCGACTGGCGGACGGCCTCGATCGACACGTCGTGCGACGCCAGCACGGCGGCCACCGTCGCGAGGACGCCGGGGCGGTCCGCGACCTCGAGCCGGACCTGGTACCGGGTCCGCGCGGCGGCCGCGGGCAGCACGGGCAGCTCGGCGTACCGGGACTCGACGGGGCCCTTGCCGCCGAGCACGCGGTGCCGGGCCACGGAGACGACGTCGCCCAGGACGGCCGAGGCCGTGGGCTCCCCGCCCGCGCCGCGCCCGTAGAACATGAGCTCGCCGGCGGCCTCGGCCTCGACGAACACCGCGTTGTAGGCGCCGCGGACGCCGGCCAGCGGGTGGCCGACGGGCACGAGCGCGGGGTGCACGCGGACCTGCACGCCCTCGACACCATCGGCGGACCCGCGCTCGGCGATGGCGAGCAGCTTGAGGACGTAGCCGGTGCGCTGCGCCCACAGGACGTCGTCGGCCGTCAGCGACGTGATGCCCTCGCGGGACACGTCGTCGATGGACACGCGCGTGTGGAACGCGAGCGACGCGAGGATCGCCGCTTTGGCCGCGGCGTCGTACCCCTCGACGTCGGCTGTCGGGTCCGCCTCGGCGTAGCCCAGCGCCTGGGCCTGCTTGACCGCCTGGTCGAGATCCAGGCCCTCCGACGCCATCTTGTCGAGCACGTAGTTGGTGGTGCCGTTGACGATCCCGAGCACGCGCGTCACGCGGTCGCCCGCGAGCGACTCGCGCACCGGGCGCACGATCGGGATGGCACCGGCGACGGCGGCCTCGAAGTACAGGTCCACGCCCGCCTCGTCGGCAGCCGCGTAGAGCGTGGGACCGTCCTGCGCGAGCAGGGCCTTGTTGGCGGTGACCACCGACGCGCCGCCCGCGATCGCCCGCAGCAGCAGGCTCCGGGCGGGCTCGATCCCGCCCATGACCTCGACCACGACGTCGGCGCGCTCGACGAGCGACTCGGCGTCGGTGGTCAGCAGCGCGCGGTCGACGATCTCGTCCCGCGGGGCGTCGACGTCGCGGACCGCGACACCGACCAGCTCGAGCGGCGTGCCGACCCGGGAGGCCAGGTCCGACGCCTGCGTCGTGAGCAGCCGCACCACTTCCGTGCCGACGACGCCGCAGCCGAGGACGGCGACGCGCAGGGGCGGGTGGGCGGGCACGGGCGAGGGCACGGGACGCACCTCCTGATCGGGTCGGGCGGGAGCGCCCCCAGGATAGGGGTGCGTCCCGACCCGTGGGACGCGCGGTCCGACCGGTGAGCCGGGTCAGCCGAGGTCGAGCGCCAGAAGGTCGTCCTCGGTCTCGCGGCGGACCAGGACACGGGAGGTTCCGTCCGCGACGGCGATGACCGGCGGGCGCGGGACGTGGTTGTAGTTGGACGCCATCGACCGCCCGTAGGCGCCCGTCGCGGCGACCGCCAGCAGGTCGCCCGCGCGGACGTCGGCGGGCAGCTGCACCTCGTGCACGAGGATGTCGCCGCTCTCGCAGTGCTTGCCGACGACGCGCGCGAGCACCGTGTCGCCGCTCGCGAGCCGACCGACGACCTCCGCGTGGTACTGCGCGCCGTACAGAGCGGGCCGGATGTTGTCGCTCATGCCGCCGTCGATCGAGACGTACGTGCGGGTGCGGCCGTCGTCGATCCGGACGGGCTTGACCGTGCCGACTGTGTAGAGCGTGAGGCCGGCGGGCCCGACGACCGCGCGGCCGGGCTCGATGGAGAACCGCGGCAGCGGGGTGCCGAGCTCGGAGGCGCTCGCCGCGACGGAGGCCGCGACGTCCTTGGCGATCCGGTCGGGGTCGAGCGCGACCTCCCCGGGCAGGTAGGCGATGCCGTAGCCGCCGCCGAGGTCGACCTCGTCGACCAGCACGCCGGTCCGCTCGGCCAGCTGGGCGCGCAGCGTGAGCACCGCACGCGCGGCGACCTCGAAGCCCGACGGGTCGAGGATCTGGGAGCCGATGTGCGAGTGGATGCCGAGCAGCCGCAGCTCGGGCCTCGCCAGCACGGCGAGCAGCCCGCGCATGGCCGGGCTGTCGCCCTCCGCGGACGCGATCGAGAGGCCGAACTTCTGGTCCTCGTGGGCCGTGGAGATGTACTCGTGGCCGCCCGCGTGCACGCCCGTGGTCACCCGGACCATCACGGGTGCGGGACGGTCGACGGACGCGGCGTCGGCGACCCGCTCGATCTCGACCAGCGAGTCGACGATGATCCGGCCGACGCCGGCGTCGAGCGCGCGCGCGATCTCCGCGTCCGACTTGTTGTTGCCGTGCAGGCCGATGTCCGCCCCGGGGACGCCGGCACGCAGCGCGACGGCGAGCTCGCCGCCCGTCGCCGTGTCGACGCGCAGGCCCTCCTCGTGCACCCAGCGCGCGACCGCGACGCTCAGGAACGCCTTGCCCGCGTAGTACACGTCGACGCCGGCGCCGATCTCGGCGAACGCCGTCTCGAACGCGCGGCGGTAGCCCCGGGCGCGGGCGCGCAGGTCGGCCTCGTCGAGGACGTAGGCGGGGGTGCCGTGCTCGGCCGCGAGCGTCCGGACGTCGACGCCGGCCACGCTCACGATGCCGTCCGCACCCCGCGCGACGCCCGCGGACCAGGGCTCGCCGGGGATGTACGTGGTCACATGCGGTCCGGGGCGGTGACGCCGAGCAGGCCGAGCCCGTTCGCGAGGACCTGGCGGGTGGCGTCGTTGAGCCACAGCCGGGTGCGGTGCGCGTCGGTGACGGGCTCGTCGCCCTCGGGGACCACGCGGCGCTTCTGGTCGTACCACTTGTGGTACGACCCGGCGAGCTCCTCCAGGTAGCGCGCGACGCGGTGTGGCTCGCGCAGCTCGGCAGCCTGCGCGACGACCCGCGGGAGCTCCGCGATCTGGCCGATGAGCACCGACTCGCTCGGGTGGTCGAGCAGCGAGGCGTCGAAGCCGTCCTCGCGGCGCACGCCGGCGTCGGCCGCGTTGCGGGCCACGCTCGACGTGCGCGCGTGGGCGTACTGGACGTAGAACACCGGGTTCTCGTTGGTCGCGCGCGTGAGCAGGTCCAGGTCGAGGTCGATGCTCGAGTCCGCCGACGAGCGCGCCAGCGCGTACCGGGCCGCGTCCACGCCCACGGCGTCGACGAGGTCGTCGATGGTGACGACGGTGCCGGCGCGCTTGCTCATCCGGACGGGTGCGCCGTCCTTGACCAGGTTCACCAGCTGCCCGATGAGGATCTCGAGGTTGACCCCGGGGGTGTCGCCGAACGCGGCGCAGACCGCCATCATCCGACCGATGTACCCATGGTGGTCGGCCCCGAGCATGATCACGACGCGGTCGAACCCGCGCTCGCGCTTGTCGAGGTAGTAGGCGATGTCGCCGGCGATGTAGGCGGCCTCGCCGTTGGACCGGATGATCACGCGGTCCCGGTCGTCGCCGAACGTCGTCGTGCGCAGCCACACCGCGCCGTCGGCCTCGAAGATGTGGCCGAGCTCGCGCAACCGGGCGATCGCGTGGTCGACGGCGCCCGACTCGTGCAGCGAGTCCTCGTGAAAGTAGACGTCGAAGTGGACGCCGAAGTCCTCGAGGGACGTGCGGATCTCCGCGAACATCAGCTCGACGCCGCGCGCTCGGAAGGCCTCGTTCGCCTCGTCGGCAGGCAGCGTGCGCGGGTCGGGCTCGCCGGCGGCCAGGGCGTCGGCCACCACCTGCTCGGCGATCTCGCTGATGTACTGGCCGCCGTAGCCGTCCTCGGGCGCGTCCTGGCCCAGCGCGCGGGCGAGCAGCGAGCGCGAGAAGCGGTCGATCTGCGCGCCGTGGTCGTTGAAGTAGTACTCGCGGGCGACGGATGCGCCGGACGCCTGGAGCACGCGGGCGAGGCTGTCGCCGACCGCCGCCCAGCGCACGCCGCCGATGTGCAGCGGGCCGGTCGGGTTGGCCGAGACGAACTCGAGGTTGAGCGAGACGCCGGCCAGCGTCTCGTTCTGGCCGTACTGCGCGCCCTGCTCGACGACCGAGCGGGCGAGCTCGCCGGCGGCGGACGCCTCGAGCCGGATGTTGAGGAAGCCGGGGCCGGCCACCTCGACCTCGGACACCCCGGGGGTGTTGGTCAGGCGGCGCGCCAGCTCCTCCGCGAACGCGCGCGGGTTGGTGCCGGCCTTCTTCGCCAGCTGCATCGCCACGTTGGTCGCCCAGTCGCCGTGCTCGCGCTGCCGGGGTCGCTCGAGGTGCACGGTCGCGGGGATCGCGGCGGGGTCGAGGGCGAACGTGCCGTCGTCGACGGCGTGCACGAGGGCGGCCTTGAGGGCCTCGGAAAGCTGGGCGGGAGTCACCGGAGAAGGGTACCGAGCCGCCGGGAGCGGTTATGCAGCGGGCTCAGGGCCGAGCATGGTCGGCCGGCAGGCGAACCAGCCCGCCACGAGCAGGAGGGCCACCAGGCCGAGGAGCACGAGGAACGGCTCCCGCCACGAGCCCGTCGCGACGTGCAGGACGCCGATGCCCACCGGTCCGACGACCGCGAGCCCGTACCCGACGCCCTGCACCATCCCGGACAGCGCCACGGCGATCGCGGGCGTGCGCGACCGCAGGCCGATGAGCGCGAGCATGATCGGGAACGACCCGGGCCCGATGCCGACCAGCACCATCCACACCGCCGTCCCGTGCGCGGGAGCGAGCATCAGGCCGAGCAGTCCGACCACCCAGCACGCGACGAAGCCGACCACCAGCGGGTACGGGTTGCGCATCCGCGCGGTGAGCACGGGCGAGACGATGGAGGCCGGCAGGCCGAGGATCGCGAAGACCGCCAGCCACCGGCCGCCCACGTCGGCGCCGAGGCCGGCGTCGGCCAGGATCTCCGGCAGCCAGGCGAACAGCACGTAGGTGCAGGTGGTGTTGGCGAAGAACGTCAGCACCAGGGCCCAGGCAAGCCCCGAGCGCCACACGATCCGGCTCTCCTCCGCCCCGGCGCGCTCCAGCGCCGCGGGCCGGTCCGTCCTCGTTCGGGGCTGCGCCCGTCGCACCAGGATGCGCAGGTGCGAGCGCGCCGACACGGACTGCGCGATCACGATGACCCACGGCACGACGGTCGCGAACCCGAGGACCGCCCACATCCCGACCGACACGCGCCAGCCCACGGCCTGCGCCACCGGCAGCGCCACCAGGGGCGGGACCGCCGCGCTGACGGACATCGCCACCGAGTACGCCGCCGTGACCGTCCCGATGCGGTCGGGGAAGTACCGCTTGACCAGCGGCGGGAGCAGGACGTTGCCCATGCCGAGGCCCCCGAGCGCGACCACCGACCACGCCAGGAACGCCGGTGCCCCGTCGGCGAGCGCCCGCAGGAGCTCCCCGCTCATGGAGAGCAGCAGCGCGAGGATCATCGTCGGTTCGAGGCCCAGGCGGCGGGCCAGCGGCGTGGCCAGCGAGCCGAAGACCGCGAACGCCGCCACGGGGATGGTGCCCAGCAGCCCCACCTGCGTCGCGCTGAGCGCGAAGTCCTCGCGAACCACCCCGATGATCGGCGAGACCGCCGCCACCGCGATGCGCAGGTTGAGCCCGACGAGGACGATGCCCGCCAGGACGACGAGCCGGCCGCGCCAGGGCGCGGGCGAGGGGGTCGACGGGGGCACGGGCACCTCTCTGCTCGGCGTCGGCGCGGGCCCACAGATCATCCGTATGGGGGTCTGGCGCCGGCCGACCCGCCAGTGTTGACTGCACCGCATGCCTGGACACGGAGCGTAACCGGATGGCGCGACGGACCGGACTGATCGACACCGCAGTGGACGAGCTCCGCGGCCGGATCGAGTCGGAGCAGTGGCCGGTGGGGTCCCGGATCCCGCCCGAGCCTGCCCTCGTGGACCTGCTCGGCGTCGGCCGCAACACGGTGCGCGAGGCTGTGCAGTCTCTCGTCCACGCGGGCCTGCTCGAGCGCCGCCAGGGCTCGGGCACCTACGTGCTGTCGCGCTCTGAGCTCGCGGTGACCATGGGCCGGCACATCGCCGACGCCCGGCAGCGCGACGTCGTCGAGGTGCGCCGAGCCCTCGAGGTCGAGGCYGGCCGCCTGGCCGCCCGACGCCGCACGGCGGCGGACGCCGCTGGCCTGCTCCGGCGTCGCGACGAGCGCGCGGCCGCCTACCAGGCGGGCGACCTCGACGCGATGGTGGCCACCGACCTCGACCTGCACCGCGCGATCGTCCGCGCGACCGCCAACCCCGTCCTCGTCTCCCTCTACGAGAACCTGCTCGACGCGATCGGCGAGAACATCCGCTTCAACTTCGTCACCGACACCCACGGGCACGACGCCCACGACGCCCTGGTCGAGGCGATCGTCGCCGGCGACGACGGCCGGGCCGCCAGCGAGACCACGCGATACCTGTCCGCGCTGCTGGGCGAGTGAGCGACGGCTGGTAGTGTCGTGCACCGCATCGACCCCCGGGTCGGTGTGCCCGCCCGCGTAGCTCAGTGGATAGAGCGTCTGCCTCCGGAGCAGAAGGTCGAAGGTTCGAGTCCTTTCGCGGGCACACTCACTGCAGCTCGTCAGGCCTCGTCGAGCCGGGAACGCAGCTCGTCATCGAGCACGAGGTCGAGCGCGCCCAACGACTCGTCGAGCTGCGCGACAGTGTGCGCGCCGACGATCGGGATGACGGGCGTCGGCCCACCGAGCAGCCACGCGAGGGCGACCTGGTTCGCCGTGGCGCCGGCGTCGCGCGCGACCTCGTGCAGCACCTCGACCCGACGCCGGCTGCTCGGGTGGTCGGCGCCGCCGAACAGCGACTTGTCGGCGCGCGTGTACGCCCCCTGGTGCAGCGGCGAGTACACGGTCACGGCGAGCGGCGGGCGGCCGTCGACGCCGGTGGACGCGGCGTAGTCGAGCAGGTCGCCGGACACCCAGCCGGACCGGAACGGCGTCGGGCTCGGGTACACGTAGCTGCCCTGCTGCTGGACGAGGCCGTACGGCTCGACACCCAGGCGCGCGGCCGTCTCGCGGGCCTCGACGACGCGCCACGTCGTGACGTTGGAGATGCCCGGCACGCCGATCACCCCGTCGGCCACGAGCTTGCCGAAGGCTCCGACCGTCTCCTCCAGGGCGGTGTCGCGGTCGTCCACGTGCCCGTAGAGGACGTCGATCCGGTCGACGCCCAGGTGTCGCAGGCTCGTCGCGGCCTCGCGGTGGATGGTCTCGGCGCCCAGGCCCTGGAAGTTCGTCGGCGGTGTGTTCGACAGGGGCAGCGCCGGGTCCTTCTTGGCGGCGCCGCACTTCGTCGCGATGCGGACGCGGTCCCGCAGGCCGCGCGACGCCAGCCAGGCGCCGATCACGTCCTCGCTCTCGTGCCCCTGGCCGCCCTCGTCCCAGGCGTTGTAGTTGTTGGCGGTGTCGAGGAACGTGCCGCCCGCATCCACGAAGCGGTCGAGGACGTCGAAGGCGGTCTCGCGCGGGGTGTGCGTGCCGAAGTGCATGGTGCCGAGGCACAGGACGCTGACGTCGGTGGAGCTGGGGCCGGAGCCGATGGTGCGCTGCTGCATGGTGTTCTCCTCGTGGATCTGGTGACAGATCCGACGCTAGGCACGCAGCGGACCGGGAGTACGGTCCATTCCTGTGGCGGACGACCAGACCAATCGATGGGTCGGCGACGCGCTCGTCACCCTCCAGGGCGGCCAGCCGGTCCACGTCGCGCTCGAGCAGGCACTGCGTGCGGCGGTGCGCGAGGGGCGCCTCCTCCCCGGCGACCCGGTGCCGCCGAGCAGGGCACTGGCCCGCGACCTGGGCGTCTCGCGCTGGGTGGTCACGCAGGCGTACGGGAGCCTCGTGGCCGAGGGCGTGCTGGACGCTCGCACGGGCGCGGGCACCCGCGTCGCGTCCACGTCGTGGCCCACCCTCCCGCCGACCCGAGCTTCCGACCAGGAGATCCATCCGCGGCCTGCGTTCGACCTCGGGCCGGGCGTCCCGGACGTGCGCCACCTGCCGCGTGCGGCCTGGGTCTCGGCAGTTCGCACGGCCGTCGCGTCCGCGACCCCTGGCGACCTCGTCGCGCCGGACCCCCGCGGTGTGCCCTCGCTGCGACGGGCGCTCGCCGATCGACTGACCGTGACGCGTGCGGTGCTCGTCCACGCGGACTCCGTCGTCGTGACGCACGGCGCCGCGGACGGGATGACGCGCCTGGCGAGAGCCCTGCGCGCTGCGGGCCACGATGCTCTGCTCGTCGAGGACCCGAGCTGGCCGCGGCTGCGCGACGTCGCCGCTGCCGCCGGCCTGCGCCCCGTGCCGGTGCCGGTCGACGAGGACGGGGTGGACATCGACGCGCTCGTGGCGGCGGCCGAGCGCACCGGCGCTCGCGCCGCGCTGGTGACCCCCTCGCACCAGTTCCCGGTCGGTGCCGCGCTCGCCCCGGCGCGGCGCGAGGCCCTCGTCCGATGGGCCCGCTCCGTCGACGCAGTGATCGTCGAGGACGACTACGACGCCGAGTTCCGCTACGACCGCCGCCCGGTCGCGGCCCTGCGCGCGCTCGCGCCCGACCGCGTCGCCCTGCTGGGCTCGTGGAGCAAGACGCTCGCTCCGGGGCTCGGCGTGGGGTGGCTGGTCCCTCCTGACGACGTCCCCGCCGCGCGCGCGGGGCTCGACGTCGACGCGAGCGCTCCGCCGTCGCTGCACCAGCTCGCCTGCGCGGCACTGCTCGCCGACGGCGCCTATGACCGGCACCTGCGTGCGGCCCGCGCTCGGTACCGGCGCCGCCGGGCGGCGCTGCTCGCCGCGCTGGAGCGATGGCTGCCCGGCCGGCCCGTGACGGGGCTCGCCGCGGGTCTGCACGTCGTGCTGGGGCTGCCGCCCGGAGTCGACGAGGACCGCGTGGCCCGGCTGGCTGCGCGACGCGACGTGCGCGTGGTGCCGGCAGGTCGCTACCGCGTCGGGGCCACGGCCCGCCCCCCGGCGCTCGTCGTCGGGTACGGCAACCTGGTCGACGCGCGGCTGGACGAGGCGGTGGCCCGCGTCGCCGCGGCCGTCGGCGAGGCGGCGTCGTCGGGCGCTCGCGAGCCTGCCGAGTCATAGCCGGTGCCGTCGGTGCGCTGAGAGGATTACCGCGTTGCCGCGGGTGGCGTGGTCCCCCCGGCGCAACGTCGCTACAGTCGCAGGCGGCCCGCCCCGACAGGAAGACACGATGGACTCCACACTGGATCTCGACGGATACCACCCCGGGGCGGAGGACAACCTCCGCGAGTACATCGACCGCCTCGTGGCCGAGGGCTACACGGTCTCGGGCGGCGAGGGGGCGGACCCCGTCCTCATCGACCCGGGCGGCAAGGCGGTCGAGACCTGGCGCGAGGACTACCCCTACGACGAGCTGATGGATCGCGAGGAGTACGAGGAGGCCAAGTACCGCCTGCAGGTCGAGCTGCTCAAGCTGCAGTACTGGGCGGAGGACAACGGCGAGCGCCACATCGTGGTGTTCGAGGGCCGGGACGCGGCCGGCAAGGGCGGCACGATCAAGCGGTTCATGGAACACCTGAACCCGCGTGCGGCACGCGTGGTGGCGCTGACCAAGCCGACCACCACCGAGCAGGGCCAGTGGTACTTCCAGCGGTACGTCCAGCACTTCCCGACCGCCGGCGAGATCGTGCTGTTCGACCGGTCCTGGTACAACCGCGCGGGCGTCGAGCGGGTGATGGGCTTCTGCTCCGACGACGAGTACGCGACGTTCATGAGCCAGGCCCCCGAGTTCGAGCGGCTGATCGTCGCCGACGGCACCCACCTGACCAAGTTCTGGTTCGGGGTCACGCGTCGCGAGCAGCGCACGCGCTTCGCGATCCGGCAGATCGACCCCGTCCGCCGGTGGAAGCTCTCCCCGATGGACCTCGAGTCGCTCGACCGCTGGGAGCAGTACTCCGCGGCGAAGGAGGCGATGTTCGAGGGCACCGACACCGACCCCTCGCCGTGGATCGCGATCCGCAGCAACGACAAGAAGCGCGCCCGGCTCAACGCCATGCGTTACTTCCTCAGCCAGTTCTCCTACGAGGGCAAGGACGAGGCCGTCATCGGCCAGGTCGACCCACTGCTCGTCCAACGCGGCCGTCAGACGGTCGGCGACTGAGAGGCACCCGTGAAGGTTTTCGCGTCGTACAACATCAAGGGCGGCGTGGGAAAGACCTCCACTGCCGTGAACCTCGCCCACCTGGCGGCCCGGGAGGGGCGACGCACGCTGCTGTGGGACCTGGACCCGCAGGGTGCGGCGACCTACATCTTCCGGGTCCGCCCGCGCGTCAAGGGGGGCGGGCACGCGCTCGTCACCGGGAAGCGCCCGATCGAGGACGCGCTCAAGTCGACCGACTTCGACAACCTTGACCTGCTGCCCGCGGACTTCAGCTACCGCAACATGGACCTCGAGCTCGACGACGCCAAGAAGCGCACCCGCAGGCTGCGGCAGCTGGTGACCAGCCTCTCCGACGACTACGACGTCGTGTTCCTCGACTGCCCGCCGAGCATCTCGCTGATGTCCGAGAACGTCCTGCACGCCGCCGACACCCTGCTGGTGCCGCTGATCCCCGCGACGCTGTCGATGCGGACGTTCGAGCAGCTGAAGGGCTTCGTCGCCGAGTCCGAGAAGCCGCGCCCGAACCTTGTCGCCTTCTTCTCGATGGTCGACCGTCGCAAGCGGCTGCACCGCGACGTGATCGACTCGATCTCCCGGGACGGCGCACGCATCGCGAGCACTGAGATCCCGGCCCTGTCGATCGTCGAGCAGATGGCCGAGCGGCGGGCACCCGTGACCGCGTTCGACCCGACGAGCCGCGTCGCGCAGGCCTACGAGAAGCTCTGGGCCGAGGTCCGCAAGGCGTAGGGCGTTCCCGGCCGTCGTCCGGACGTGTCGCAGCAGACATGAGTGCGGCGAACCCGCCGGTGCGGTAGACGTTGGTCCGACAGATCGCCGTCTTTCGGAACAGGTGACTCGATGGCCGCACCCCAGGACACCGCGAGGCGGCGCTGGTCCGACCACGTCCCCCTCGTCGGCGCCCTGCGCGGCTACCAGCGCCCGTGGCTGCGGACGGACATCGCGGCGGGTGTCGCGGTCGCGGCGCTGATCGTGCCGAAGAACCTGGGGTACGCGGGGATCGCGGGCATCCCGCTGCAGAACGGTCTCTACGCCGCGGCGGCCGGGGCGATCCTCTACGCGATCTTCGGGACGAGCCGACAGATCTCGACCGGGCCGAGCTCGGGCCTGGCCGCCGTCGCGGCGAGCGCCGTGCTCACGGCGGGCGTCGTGGGCGACCAGGTCGCGCCGTTCGTCGCGGGGATCACGCTGGTCTCCGGGCTGATCTTCCTGCTGCTGTCCGTGCTGAAGATGGGGTGGATCGCGCAGTTCCTCTCCCGGGCCGTGGTGACGGGCTTCCTCTTCGGTGCCGCCATCGACGTGGTCATCGGGGAGCTGCCCAAGATCACCGGCACGAGCGTCGAGGGGTCGACGCCGCCGCAGGAGCTCGTGTCGTGGCTCGGGACGCTGGGAGACGCCAACAGGGCGACCGTGCTCGTCGGGGCGCTCGCGCTGGTCACCGTCTTCGGCCTGCGCCGCGTCGCCCCGCGGGTGCCCGGCGCCCTGGTCCTGGTGGTGGGCGGCCTGCTCGCGACGTGGCTGCTGGACCTCGGGGCGCGTGGTGTCGCGCTCGTCGGGGACGTCCCGCGCGGCCTGCCGTCGGTGGTCGTGCCGGCCCCGACGCTGCTGCTCGACAACGCCGCGACCGTCGCGCTCGCCTCGGTTGCCCTCGTGATGATCGGGTTCTCGCAGACTGCCGGCGACGCGCGCATGTTCGCCGCACGGCACCGGTACCGCGTCGACATCGACCAGGAGTCCCTTGCCCAGGGTGCCGCGAACGTCGGCGCTGGGCTGCTGCAGGGGATGCCCGTGTCCACCAGCCTGTCGGCGAGCTCGCTCAACGACCGGTCCGGCGCGAGGTCGCCGGTGGCGTCGCTCACGTCCGGCGTGATGGTGCTGCTCACGCTCATCCTCCTCGCGCCGCTGTTCTCGGGGCTGCCCACCGCGGTGCTCGCGGCGATCATCATCGAGGCCGTCGTCATGGGCATGATGGACGTGGCCGGGCTCCGCCGGCTCTTCCGGGTGCAGCGCTTCGACTTCTGGATCGCGATCGCCGCGCTGGTCAGCACGCTCGTGGTCGGGGTGCTGGCCGGCGTGCTCGTCGGCATCGGGCTGTCGCTGCTGTGGCTCATCTCGGTGACCACGCGGCCGTCCCTGCCGCTCATGGCTCGCGAACAGGGCACCCAGGTGTTCCGCGAGCTCGGCGAGTACCCGAACGACCGGCCCGAACCGGGCATCGCGGTCATCCGCATCGACGGCGGGCTCTTCTTCGCCACCGCCGACGCCGTCCAGGACCGGGTGCGCGAGGTCGCCGACGCCCAGCCCGACGCGCGCATGATCGTCATCGACTGCGGGGCCGTCGCGGTGGTCGACGCCCAGGGTGCCGCGGCGCTCCACGAGATCCTCGACCTCGCCCGGGACACCGGCGTCGCCGTCCGGCTGGCGCGCGTGAAGCCGGCGGTCCGGGCGACCCTGCAGCGCGACGGCGTGGTCGAGCGGCTGGGGGCGGAGCGGATCCACGGGAGCGTGCACCGCGCGGTCGAGGCGCACCGCGCGCAGACGCCCGACGTGACCGCCGACTGAAAACCCTCCCGATCTGGTACGCGTTTGACAGCGGCGGAGGGCGTCGGATTCACTGCCGGAGGGCGTCGAGCTGCTCGCACGCTCCCCCACCCGGCCCGTTCACGGCGCGGGTGGCCGTCGGCTCGCTGCCGACGCACCAACGAGAGGTCGACCGATGGACGCGCGCGTGACCCGCACCCAGACTGCCGAGCCCGCCGGGCCGGCCGTCATGTGTGCGCGCCCGGGCGACTGTCGGTCCCGCTCCCAGCACTGACCTGCTGACGGGCCCCCGCGCCCGATCCGTGCCCCTGGCACCCGCACGCCACGCGACACCGTCGTGACCGGCGCGCCCCCGCACCACCCCGTCGGTCGTCGTCGTCACGGCCGAGTGTCCAACCCAGGAGAACCCATGTCTGAGTCCGCCCCCGTCCTGCCCCCGAAGAACCGGGGAAACCGCACCGGCCTCATCGTCGGCGCCGTCGTCGCCGTCCTCGTGATCGTCGGCGCGATCGTGTTCTTCACCACTCGCGGCTCCTCCGACGAGCCCGCCGCCGCCGACGGTTCGACCGCGCCCACCGTGGTCAAGCTCGGGACGACCGACGTGTCGCAGCCGCACTGGGCGATCCTCAAGGACCTCGCCGCGAAGGAGAACATCGACCTCGAGATCGTCGGGTTCTCGGAGTACACGCAGCCGAACCCCGCGCTGACCGAGGGCGAGATCGACCTCAACTCGTTCCAGCACATCCTGTATCTGGCGGACCACAACAACAACACGGGCGACGACCTGCAGCCCATCGGCTCGACGCTGATCGTGCCGCTGCCCCTGTACTCGGACAAGCACAAGGACGTCAGCGAGTTCACCAAGGGTGAGCAGGTGGCGATCCCGAACGACGCCACCAACCAGGCGCGCGCGCTGTTCGTGCTCGAGAGCGCGGGCTTGATCTCCTTCACCGGCGAGCCCAAGGTCCCGACCCCCGACGACGTCGACACCGCGGCGTCGACCGTGGTCGTGCGCCCCGTCGAGGCCTCGCAGACCGCCGGCCTGATCAGCGACCCGGACATCGCGGGCGTCGTCGTCAACAACAACTTCGCGTCCGACGCCGGGTTCGACCTCGACAGCTACGTCTACGCCGACGACCCGTCCTCGGCCGGCGCCCAGCCGTACATCAACGTCATCGCCGCCCGCCCCGAGGACGTCGACAACCCGGTGTACCAGCGGATCGTCGAGCTCTACCACGACCCGTCCGTGACGAAGTCCGTCGTGGAGTCCTCGGGCGGCACCGCGACGATCGTCGAGGGCTACGACGCGGCGAAGCTCCAGCAGGTCCTCAAGGACACCGAGGCGAACCTCAAGGCCGCCGGCTGACCCACCCCTCCCGGGCGGGGGCGTCCCCCCGACGCCCCCGCCCGTCCCCCGAGAGGCTGCGCGTGTCCCCCATCATCGAGTTCCGCGACGTGAGCAAGGTCTTCGACTCCCCGAGCGGCCCCATCCGTGCGGTCGACGGCGTGAGCCTCACCATCGAGGCCGGGGAGATCTTCGGCGTCATCGGGTACTCCGGTGCCGGCAAGAGCACCCTCGTGCGCCTGATCAACGGCCTCGAGCGCGTGACGTCCGGGCAGCTGGTCGTCGACGGCTCCGACGTCGCGACGCTCACCGAGCGCCAGCTGGAGCTCAAGCGTCGCGACATCGGCATGATCTTCCAGCAGTTCAACCTGTTCTCCTCGCGGACCGTCGCCGGCAACGTCGCGTTCCCGCTCAAGGTCGCCGGCTGGCCCAAGGCCGACCGCGACCGGCGCATCGCCGAGCTGCTCGACTTCGTCGGGCTGCTGGACCGCGCGCACTCCTACCCCGACCAGCTGTCCGGCGGACAGAAGCAGCGCGTCGGCATCGCCCGCGCGCTCGCGGCGTCGCCGAAGATCCTGCTGGCCGACGAGTCCACCAGCGCACTCGACCCGCAGACCACCCAGGACGTGCTGCGCCTCCTGCGCAAGGTCAACGCCGAGCTCGGCGTCACCATCGTCGTGATCACGCACGAGCTCGAGGTGGTCCGGGCGATCGCCGACCGCGTCGCGGTGCTGGAGAACGGCCGGGTGGCGGAGCACGGGACGGTGTTCGACATCTTCACCAAGCCGCGGGCGGAGGTCACGCAGCGCTTCGTGTCGACCGTCATCCACGACCGGCCCCGCGGCGCCAACCTGGACCGCCTGCGCCAGGCCCACGACGGCCGCATCGTCACCGCCACCATCGCGGACGGCAGCCGGCTGGGCGCCGTTCTCGCGTCGGCCGGCGCGCTCGGTGTCACGTTCGAGATCGTCTACGGCGGCATCGGCACCCTGCAGGACCAGTCGTTCGGCTCGCTCACGCTCGCGCTGGACGGCCCCGACGACGCCGTCGAGACCATCGTCGGGCGACTGCGTGAGGTCACGACCATCGAGGAGGCGTCATGATGATCGCCACGCTGCCGACAGAGAACGACTTCGACTGGTCCTTCCACGGTCCCAAGCTGGTCCAGGCCCTGGGCGAGACCCTCTACATGGTGTCCGCCACGCTGCTCATCGGCGGCCTGTTCGGCCTCGCCCTGGGCCTCGCGCTCTACACCACGCGGCGCGGCGGGCTGCTGGCAAACCGCGGGGTGTTCGGGATCTCCAACCTGGCGGTGAACGTCTTCCGGCCGATCCCGTTCCTCATCCTGCTCATGGTCATCGCGCCGGTGACCGTGGCGCTCATCGGCACCCGGCTGGGCAGCACCGCCATGATCGTGCCGCTGTCGTTCGCGGCGACGTTCGGCGTCTCCCGGATCGTCGAGCAGAACCTCGTGGCCATCGACCCGGGCGTGATCGAGGCGGCGCGCGCCACCGGTGCGTCGCGCTGGCGCATCGTCCTCACCCTGCTGGTCCCCGAGGCGCTCGGGCCGCTCATCCTCGGCTTCACGTTCGTCTTCGTGGCGATCGTCGACATGTCCGCGCTCGCCGGCACGCTCGACGGCGGCGGCCTCGGCGCGTTCGCGCTCGACTACGGCTACAAGCGCTGGAACTTCGCGGTCGTCTGGATCACCGTGCTCGTCATCATCCTGCTGGTCCAGGTGGCGCAGGCGATCGGCAACCGCCTGTCCCGGCGCGTCCTGCGCCGCTGAGCTGTCGGCTCGTCCGACGAGCCCGCCGTCGATGACACTGACCCCGTGACCCAGGACCTCCGTGCCGTCCGCTGGCCCGTGCGGACCGACCGCCTCGCGCTGCGGCCGGCGACCCCCGACGATCTCGACGCCGTCTGGCAGGTCCGTCGACGCCCGGGCGTCGACGACTGGCTGAGCCACGACGTCGGCGACCGCGACGCCTACGTCGCGCGCCTGCTCGACCCCGACCGCCTCGCCGGGCTGCTCGTGATCGAGCTCGACGGACGCGTGGTCGGCGACCTGTCGCTGCACCTCGAGGACGCCTGGGCGCAGAGCGCCGACGACGAGGACCGCGTGCGGCAGCAGCAGGCGATCCTCGGCTGGGTGCTCGACCCGGAGGTCGGCGGGCGCGGCTACGCCACGGAGGCCGTCGCGGAGCTGCTGAGGATCTGCTTCGAGGACCTCGGGCTGCGGCGGGTGCGGGCCTACTGCTTCGCCGACAACGAGCCGTCGTGGCGCCTGATGGAGCGGCTCGGCATGCGCCGCGAGGAGCACAGCGTCCGCGACTCCCTGCACCGCAGCCGGGGCTGGCTCGACGGGATGGCGTACGCGCTGCTCGCCGACGAGTGGCGGGACCGGCGCGGCCGTACGCCACACGTGTGACGCCGGTCCGTCGCGCCCAGGCGGCGTCTCTACACTTCGCCGGTGTCCCGCTCCCGTGCCTGGCCGTCCCTCGTCGCCGCCCTGGTCCTGCTCGCGCTCGGCTTCGCCGTGGCCCTGGGCGTCGGGGAGGCGCTCGGCCTGCGCCACGAGCCCGCCGACACCCCGCCGGCCGTCTCGTCCGCCGTGGACGTCGCGTCCGTCGTCCCCGCGCCCTCAATCGCCCGGATCGACGTCCCCGCCGGTGAGCGGGTCGAGCTGGCCGCCGCGGCCRTCGCGGACGCCCTGACGGACCGCGGGGCGCCCGCGCCGACGGTCGGCTCGGACGCCACGGAGGGCGCCGACCTCGCCGTGAGCCTCGTGCCCGCGTTCGCCGACTCGCCCGAGGCCTTCCGGCTGAGCCAGGGTGTGGACGGGCGGTACGAGCTGCAGGCCGCCGGACCGGAGGGGGCGGCCGCGGGGCTGTACTCCCTGGCCGACCGGATCCGGTCGGGCGCCGCGCTCGTGGCCGACGGCACCACGCAGGAGCCGCGGCTCGGGCTCCGGCTCACCGACTCGGGCTCGGTGGGCCGCGAGGCGGACCCCGCCGCGTTCGCCGCCGGCGACGACTACTCGCTGAACACCGACGTCGTCGCGGGTGCCGTGCTGCCCGAGGCGCCCTGGGTGGACCAGGAGGCGGTCGCGCGCATCGACGCGCAGTTCCACCAGCTGGTGCAGCACGCGCTCCGGCAGGGCTACAACGGCGTGGTCGTGCCGGGCTTCCTCGAGTACGTGACGTTCAGCGGCGTGGGCGACGGCCATCAGGTCTACCCCGAGGGCGACCCGCACGTCGCCCGCGCGCAGGCGATGGTCGCGGCGTTCGGGCCGGTGTTCCAGTACGCGGCCGACATGGGCATGCACGTCTACCTGCTCACGGACATGCTCGCCGTCTCGCCGCCGCTCGAGGCGTACCTCGAACGGACCGTCGGCGGCCTGGCCGTCGACGACCCCGCGCTGTGGTCGGTGTACCAGGCGGGCCTGTCCGAGCTGTTCGACAGCATGCCGTTCGTCGACGGCCTCATGGTCCGCATCGGTGAGGGCGGTGCCGTCTACCAGGCCGGCTGGGACTACTCGTCGAAGCTCGCGGTGACCTCCGAGACGTCGGTGCAGGCCATGCTGCACGCCCTGCTGGAGACGGCGGCGGCGCACGACCGCGAGATCATCTTCCGCACGTGGACCGTCGGGGTCGGCGCCGTCGGCGACCTGCACACCAACCCGGCGTCGTACGAGACCGTGCTCGGGGGCATCGACGACCCGCACCTGATCGTCTCCACCAAGTACACGATGGGCGACTTCTACAGCCACCTGCCACTCAACCCCACCCTGGAGACCGGCACGCAGCGCCGCATCGTCGAGTTCCAGGCCCGTCGCGAGTTCGAGGGGTTCGGCGCCCTGCCGAACGACCTCGTGGCCGAGGAGGGCCAGGCGCTCCAGCAGTTCCTGGCCGCGAACCCGCACGTCGAGGGAATCTGGAACTGGACGCAGGACGGCGGTCCGCTGCGGGCGGGACCGATGACGCTGTACCTGCGGACCGGCTTCTGGCAGATGTACGACCTCAACACCTACGGGGCCGCGCGGCTGGCGTGGGACCCCGACGCGGCACCGGCGCAGGTGACCGCCGACTGGGTCCGGCAGACGCTGTCGGACGACCCGGCCACCGCCGCGACCCTCACCGACGCCCTGTCGCGCTCCCGCGAGGCGATCACCCGCGGCCTGTACATCCGGCCGTTCGCCGAGCAGAGCGTCAAGGCGCTGGGCCTCGAGCCGCCGCCGATGATGTGGATCTTCGAGTGGGACATCGTCACGGGCGACTCCGCGGCGCTCGACAGCATCTACGCGGTGAGCCGCGACGACCTGGAGTCCGCCATCGCCGACGGACCGGCCGCGGCCGACGTCGCCGCGGGCATGCGCGACCAGGTCGCGGCGACCGCCCCCGGCATGTGGCACTCCCCCGAGCTCTACGAGTCGTTCGTCGGCGCGCTCGACTACGAGACCGACCTGCTGGGCACGCTGTCGGCGTACCGCGCGACCGTGCTGCGGCACGTGCAGTGGCTCGACACCGGCAGCGCGACGGCCTACGACCAGTGGCGGCAGGCGGAGCGGGAGTACCGCGCGGCGCGCGACGAGCACGTCGCGCGCTACGCCGGGAACGTGGACCTGCCGGCGTACAGCTTCACGGCCGCCGACCTCGGCAGCGCCCGGGCAGACCGCGACCCGGCCATGGCGTGGTCGGCGCGCGCCCTGCTGGTCGGCGTCCTGCTCCTGCTCCTGCTCGGCTCCGGGTGGGGGCAGCGCGTGCTGCGCGTGCCGGGGGCGGCGGCCCTGCGGGCGATGTTCGTGGCCGCCACCCGCCCGTGGCGGCTGGCCGCGGTGCCGGCGGCGACTGCCCGGACGGACCGGATCGTCGTGTGGGCGCTGCCGGCGCTGGTGCTCGTGGTGAGCCGGTGCGTCTACACCTGGTTCGCCGCGCCCGCCCACCTCGTCGTGACCCTCGGCGCCTGGCTCGTGCTGGCGCTCGTCCTGCGCCTCGTCGTGGGCAGGCGCGACCCGTTCCACCTCTGGGCGGCCCTCGGCGGCGTGGTCCTGCTGCGGACGGTGATCCTCCTCGTCGCGCTCGCGATCCGCGGGCCGGGGCGCTACTGGTTCGGCTTCTGGACCGACCCCGGGTCGCGGACCGCCTACATCACCGTCGCGTTCGCGGCGTTCGCGTGGCTGTTCGTCGTCGTCGCCGTGGTGCTCCGCCGCGTCTACGGGCTGGGGTCCGGCCGAGCCGCCGGAGCGACCGCCGTCGCCGGGGGTCTCACGCTGGCCGTGATGGCCGGCGGCGTCGCGATCATCGGGCTCGAGCAGGCCCTTACTGTGTGGAACGACCAGATGGCGCTGCTGCCGTGGGGGCTCAGCCGGATCCTGGGCATCACCGTCTACCTCGGCATCCCGCCCGAGCTCCCCGCCGCGCTCGCCGTCGTCGGCCTCGTCGTGGCGGCCGTCGGCGGGGTGCCCGCGCTGCTCGCGCGGCGTCCCGCTCGGACGTCGGCACCCTGACCGCGCGCCGCGGACCACCCGAACCGGTGGTCCGCGGCGAACGGCTCAGACCCCCGCGGTCACCCGCGCGGCGGCGGGCACGGGCAGGCCGAGGTTGTCGCGCAGCGTCGTGCCCGTGTACTCGGTGCGCAGCGAGCCGCGCTCCTGCAGCAGCGGGACGACCTCATCGACGAACTCGTCGAGGCCGGTCGGGACCAGGTGCGAGCCGATGACGAACCCGTCCGAGCCGTCGTTCTGCACGAAGTCGTCGAGCGCGTCCGCCACCTGGGTGGGCGTGCCGACGAAGCTGCCCCGCGTGAACTCCTCGACCACGGTCTGGCGCAGCGACCAGCCGTTCGCCTCGGCCTGGGCGCGCAGCCGCGCCACGGTGGCCGGACGGTCGGCGTGCGTAAGCGCCCGCCCGGCGATGAAGGACGGTGCGTCGAGAGCGGGCTCGACGTCCGGCAGCGGCCCGTCCGGGTCGTAGCCGGACAGGTCGCGGTTCCAGATCTGCTCGAGCAGGATCTGCGCGGTGCGACCGGTGACCTGCTCCTCCTGCACCCACCGGGCCTTCTCCTGCGCCTCGGCCGCCGTCGCACCGAGGACGAACGACGCGCTGGGCAGGATCTTGAGGTCGTCGGGGTTGCGTCCGAACCCCGCGGCGCGGGCCTTGATGTCCTGGTAGTACTCCCGGGCCTCCTCGAACCGGCCGTACGGCGAGAAGATCGCATCGGAGTTCGCCGCCGCGAAGTCGCGCCCCTGCGGCGAGACGCCGGCCTGCAGTATCACCGGGTGCCCCTGCGGCGAGCGCGGCACGCCGAACCGCCCCGACACGTCGAACTGCGACCCGCTGTGCGCGAACTCGCCGGCGCCGGACCGGGCGAAGATGCCCGCGGCCTTGTCGATGACCAGGTCGTCGGCGGCCCACGAGTCCCACAGCTCGCGCACCACCGCGACGGTCTCGGCCGCCCGCTCGTACCGCTGCGACCGGTCGAGGAAGCCGCCCCGGCGGAAGTTCGCGCCCGTGAACGCGTCGAAGCTGGTGACCACGTTCCACGCGGCCCGACCGCCCGAGAGGTGGTCCAGGCTGGCCAGCTGACGGGCCAGCTCGTACGGCTCGTTGAAGGTGGCGTTGATCGTGCCGGCCAGGCCGAGGTGCTCGGTCACGGCCGCGATCGAGGCGAGCACCGTGAACGTGTCGGGGCGGCCGATGATGTCCTGGTCGAACACCTTCCCGTCCCGCTCGCGCAGCGCCAGGCCCTCGGCGAGGAAGAAGAAGTCGAACTTCCCGCGCTCGGCCGTGCGCGCGGTGTGCTCGAACGACGAGAAGTCGATCTGGCTGCCGGACTCCGGCAGGTGCCACAGCGTGTGGTGGTTCACGCCGCCCAGGTAGGCGCCGAAGATGATCTGCTTCTGGGGCTTGCTCATCGCTGTCACTCCCTCTCAGACGGTGGCGAAACGGTTGGGGACCTGCGTCGGCAGGCCCAGCAGGCCGCGCAGGGTGGGTGCGTCGTACGCGGTGCGGGCCAGGTCGCGGCGGCGCAGCTCGGGCAGCACGTCGGCGACCAGCGCGTCGAGGTCGTCCGGCAGGACGGCCGGTCGGAAGCGCACGCCGTCGTACCCGAGCGAGGTCCAGGCCTCCACCAGGTCGGCCACCTCGGCGGCCGAGCCCGTGACGATGCGTGCGTCGGTGGCCCAGCCCCCGGCCCGGGAGTCGAGGCGGGCGAGCCGCTGCGCACCCGACTCGCCGCCGGCGTCCAGCACGACCGCGAGGTCCGCCACCACGCGGAGCGGCTCGCCGGTGCGCCCGACGGCCTCCTGCGCGGTGCGGACCTCGGCGAGGATCGAGGCCGCCGAGGTGTCGTCGTGCGGCGTCACGAACACGACGTCGGCCGAGCGCGCGGCGAGCTCGTAGGGGACTGTCGCGTGCGCCAGGGCGGTCACCACCGGCTGGCCCTGCGGCGGGCGCGGCGTGATCGAGGGGCCACGCACCGAGAACCACGGCGTCTGGACGTCGACGCGGTGCACCTTGTCGCCGTCGATGAAGCGGCGGGTCTCGACGTCGCGGATCTCGGCGTCGTCCTCCCAGCTGTCCCACAGCGCGCGGACGGTGTCGACGACGGCGGCGGCCTCGTCGAACCGCTCGCCGATGAACTCGGTCCCGCGGCCGGCCAGGTAGTCCTCCAGCGTGAGGGTCGGGAAGTCGCGGCGCCCGGTCAGCGACGTCTCGTCGATCAGGCCCGACACCCGCACCTGCCAGCCCGCGCGGCCGCGGCTCGTGTGGTCGAGCGTGGCCAGCGCCTTCGCGACGTGGAACGGCTCGGTGTGGATGGTCGTGACCACGGGGACCAGGCCCACGTGCTGCGTCGCCGGTGCGACCCGTGCCGCGACGAGCTCGGCGTCGAGCCGCACCCGCACCCGGTCGGTGCGCTCGCCTGCGGGATCGTCCCGCGGGTCGGCGGGGACGCCGAAGCTGTCCTCGAACGTCACCAGGTCGACGACGCCCGCCTCGGCACGACGCGTGAGGTCGACCCAGTACGCGCCGTCGGTGAGCGCCTCCGGACGGGCGGCGTCCTCGCGCCACGCGGCCGGGTGCCAGCCGGCGCCCTCGAGCGCGACGGCGACGATGGGGTGGTGGGCACGGTCGCTCGCCATGGAGCACTCCTCGCGACATCGGGGTGGCCCTCGCGGGCCCTGAGACGGCGGTGACGATAGGTCCGCCGCGCCCCGTGCCAAGCCTTGTGCGCCGTCGTCTCGCATGGTGGATCGGCCGTGGCCGCGCGACCCGTTCTCGCGATCCGGGACGACCGGCGGAGTCGTTGACCCGGGCCCGACGGGTTCCTACTCTCCGCAGTCCGCCCACCGTCAGGAGACCAGCCGTGCCCTCGATCCGCTCGCTCGCGTTCCTCACGCCGGGCAACTTCGCCGACGACGACCCCTACGACGGTCTCGAGTCGACGCTCGCACTCTTCGCGTACGGCGAGCAGCTGGGCTACCGGGGCGCCTGGATCCGGCAGCGCCACCTCGAGCACGGCGTCTCGTCGGCGGCCACCTTCCTCGCCGCCGCCACGCAGCGGACCACCACGATCGAGCTGGGCACCGCCGTGATCCCGATCGGGTACGAGAGCCCGTTCCGCCTGGGCGAGGACCTCGCGACCGTCGACGTGCTGTCCCGCGGCCGCCTGCAGGCCGGCTTCAGCGCCGGGACGCCGCCGCACGCCGAGCTGCTGGCCGAGAAGGTGTTCGACGGCGACTGGCGCGACGTCGACTTCTCCCACGCCCGCATCGAGCGGCTGGCCGACGGCCTGCGCGGCACGTACCTGGGCGACGAGGACACCCGCATCCACTCGCCCGGCAACGTGCAGCGCCCCCGTCTGCAGCCGCACAGCCCGGGCCTGGTGGACCGGCTCTGGTACGGCGCCGCGTCGCGACGCTCCTCGGTCTGGGCCGGCGAGCGCGGGCTGCACCTGCTGACCGGGAACATCGTCGCGGGCGAGGACACGGACGACTTCGTCACCGCCCAGCGCGCCAACCTCGCCGCGTTCCGCGCCGCCTGGTCGGGCGCGCACACCCCGCGCGTGGCCCTCGGCCGCGTGATCGTCCCCACCGACGGCGCGGACCGGGCCACCCGCGAGCGCTACCGCGAGTACGCCCGCAGCCGGCACGAGCGCACGCTCGCGCCCGCCGGCCCGCGTCGCACGCTCTTCGCCCCCGATCTCGTGGGCCCGAGCGACGAGATCGTGGAGCGGCTCGCTGCGGACGCCGCCGTGGCCGAGGTGGACGAGCTGCGGCTCGAGCTGCCGTATGAGTTCACGGCCGCCGACTACGAGCAGATCCTGCACGACACCGTGAACCTGGTGGCGCCGCGCCTGGGGTGGACCTCGGCGGTCCCGTCGACCGTGCCCGCCTAGCCCACCTGCTCCAGCGGTCGCGGGGCCTCGACCGGGCGGGCCGCCGGCGCCGTGGCGTGCAGCCACGGCGTCGCGGCCAGCCCGGCGGCGAGGACCAGCAGGACGGTGCAGAACAGCAGCGCGACGACGAACGACCGGGGCGTGAGCACCGCGTCGGCACCCCGGAAGAGCAGGCCCGACGCGACCGCGACGCAGAACGTGGCCGACAGGCGCTGGGTCAGCTGCAGGAACGACGCCGCCACGCCGTGGAAGCCGGCGGGTGCGAACCCGAGCGTCACGGCGCGCAGCGGCGGCTCGAGCAGCCCGCTCGCGAAGCCGAGGACGACCTCGAGGGCCGCGACCGCGGCGACGAACGCCCCGCCGTGCACCCCGCCCCCGGCCACCGCGGCGAGGGCGACGATGCCGGCGGCCTGCACCAGCAGCGAGAGGGGGATCGCACGGGTGCCGCGCCGGCTGAAGACGCGGGCGGCCAGCGAGGACGCGACGACCCTGCTCAGCGCCGAGGGCACGAGGACGAGCGCGACCGCGAGGCTGGGCAGGCCGGTGCCCTGGATCAGGTAGAGCGTCAGCACGGTGCCGTGCGCCAGCACCGACCCGAACCACAGCAGCGCGACCCCGTTGCCCGCGAGGAACCCGGGCTGGCGGACCAGGGCCGGCGCGAACAGCGGGACCTTCCCCCGGCGCGCGTACCGCCGCTCCCAGACCGTTAGCACGACCACGATCGCCGGCACGGCGACGGCCACCGCCACCAGCGCGACCGAGTGGGCACCGGGGTCGATGACGGGCAGCGTGACCAGGACCGCCAGGGCGCCGAGCAGCACGACGCCKGGCACGTCGAGGTCGAGCCGGCGCGGACCCCGGGGCGCGGCGGGCACGTACCGCAGCGCGAGCACGAGCGTGGCGACCGCGAACGGGATGTTGAGCAGCAGAACTCCCCGCCATGCCCACTCGGACGGCAGGAGCGTGAGGATCGTCGCCGCCGCCAGCGGCCCGACCAGCGCCGCAGCGGCACCCGCGCTGGTGTAGGCCGCGAGCGCCCGCACGCGCCGGGGGCCGGCGAAGAGGTCCTGGATGATCCCGAGCACCTGCGCACTGATCAGGCCGGCGCCGAACCCCTGGATCACGCGCCCGGCGACGACCCACCACACGTCGCCCGCACCGGCCGCGGTGAACCCGCCCAGCACGAAGACGACCAGGCCGGCGACGAAGAGCCAGCGGCGCCCGTAGGCGTCCCCGAGCCGCCCGCCGGGGACGAGCCCGAGGCCGAACGTCAGGGAGTACGACGCGAGCAGCCACTGGACCTGCGCGGTGCTGGCCCCGAGCGCCGCGGTCATGCTCGGCACGGCGAAGCTCAGCACCACGGAGTCGAGGAGCGTCGCGAAGCCCGCGCCGAGGCAGCAGACGAGCGCGAGCCGGGTCTGGCGTTCGGTCACCAGGCACCACGGACGATCTGCGGCACCCACGCGCTCGCCCGGTCAGCCACCGCGAGCTGGTGGGCCGCGCGCAGCCCGAACTGCGGGTCCCGCAGGGCCGCGCGCCCGACAAACACGACGTCCGCGGCGCCGGAGGCGACGATCTGGTCGGCCTGCCGGGCGTCGGTGATGAGCCCGACCACGCCCACCGCGGCGGCGCTCGCCGCCCGGACGTGGGCGCCGTCGGGGACCAGGTAGCCGGGCGCGTGCGGCACGTGCGCCGGCAGCAGCCCAGCGGTGGAGACGTCGACGAGGTCAACCCCGGCGCCCGCGAGGAGTCCGGCGAACCCGGCGACGTCGGCGACGCGCAGGCCGTCGGGCAGCCAGTCGGACGACGAGACCCGCACCAGGAGCGGGTGGTCGCCGATCTCCCGCCGCACCCGCTCGACCACCTCGAGCGGGAACGCGGCGCGCGCCTGCGCCGACCCGCCGTACCGGTCGGTGCGGGTGTTGGTGAGCGGCGACAGGAAGCTGTGCAGCAGGAAGCCGTGCGCGGCCTGCAGCTCGACGACGTCGAACCCGGCCTCGACGGCGAGGCGCGCGCTGCGCGCGAAGTCGTCGGCGATCCGCCGCAGGTCCGCAGGCGTCGCCTCGCGCGGCGCCGCGAAGCCGGGGTGCGGCTCGGCCGTGACGGACAGCGCCGGCCAGGTCGGGGCGGGCGGGTCCGCGCTCCACGGCACCGGGATCGAGGCCTTGCGTCCCGCGTGCGACAGCTGGATGCCGATCGGCGAGCCCACGTCGTGCGCGAAGTCCACGATCCGCGCCCACGCGTCGCGCTGGGCGACGTCCCACAGCCCGGTGTCGGCGGTGGTGATGCGGGCGTCCGCCGACACGGCCGTGGCCTCGGCCATGACCAGCCCATACCCGCCGCGCGCCAGGCCGCCGAGATGGACCACGTGCCAGTCCTGCGGGATCCCGTCACGCGCCGAGTACTGGCACATCGGCGAGACCCAGAGCCGGTTGCGGAACTCGACCCCCCGCAGCGTGAGCGGCTCGAAGAGCGCGCTCACCGGGCGGGCTCGAGGAGGGCCCGCTCGGGCACCCGCCGGCCGACCGACTCCGGCAGACCCAGGTTCTCGCGCAGCGTCGTCCCGGCGTACGCCGCGGGGTAGACGCCGCGGTCCTGCAGGGCCGGCACGAGCAGGTCGACCACGTCGTCCAGGCCGTCGGGGAACGCGTTGGGCGCGACGTTCAGCCCGTCGAACGCGTCGGACCGGACCAGGTGGGCGAGGCGGTCGGCCACCGTGCCGGGCGACCCGACGAACCGCGGACCGTCCGTGAGGTGGTGCACCAGCTGGCGGACGGTGAACCCGCGCTCCGCGGCCAGCTCGCGCCACTGCTGCGCCTTGCGCACGGGGTCGTCGGCACTGTTCACCACGCCGTTGGCGACCGTCTGCTCCGGCACCGACGGGCCGATCGCCGGCAGGTCGCCGTCGACGTCGAGCTCGTCGGCCAGGTCGCGGCCCCACACGGCCTCGACCGCCTGCCGGATGCGCCGGTCGCTCAGCAGGTAGTCGCGGTAGTGCCGCGCCTTGTCCTGCGCCTCGGCGTCCGTCTCGGCGACGACCAGGAACGCCCCGGGGAACACCTTGACGTCGTCTCCCGGTCGACCGTGCTCGCGCGCGCGTCGTCGCAGGTCGGCCGTGAACGCGACGCCGTCGTGCTCCTCGACGCGGTGCGTGAACACGCCCTCGGCGCGACGGGCCGCGAAGTCGCGGCCCTCGTCCGAGTCGCCGGCCTGGAAGTAGACCGTCTGGCCCTGCGGGCTGCGCGGCACCGAGGGGACCGCCGTGAGGTCGTGGAACCGTCCGCCGCGGACCACCGGCGACGCGGCCGCGGCGTCGGCCCACGACGGGCCGGCGGCGTCCGGAGCGATCGCGTCCGCCTCGAAGCCGTCCCAGATCGCCTGCACCGCGGCGACGTACTCCTCGGCGTTGGCGTAGCGGTCCCGCGCGTCCAGGTAGCCGCCGCGGCGGAAGTTCTCCCCCGTCCACGCGTTGTGCGTGGTGACGATGTTCCAACCCGCCCGGCCGCCGCTGAGCAGGTCGACCGTGGCCAGCCGCCGCGCGAGCTCGACGGGATCCGAGTAGGTCGTGTTGAGGGTGGCGACGAAGCCGATGTGGCTGGTGCGCGCCGACAGGTAGGAGAACAGCGTCAGCGCGTCGGGTCGGCCCGTGATGGCGATGTCGTTCAGCTGCCCGAGGTGCTCGCGCAGCCGCAGGCTCTCGCCCAGGAACACGGCGCTGAACAGGCCGCGCTCCGCGGTGCGCACGAGCGTGGCGTACTGCTCGAACTCGTAGAAGTCCTGCGGTCGCGGGGTCCGGTTCCACTCGTAGACCGGGCCGAACGGCTGGAACAGGTTGAGGTGGATGCGGGCGTCGGGCCGGACGTACTCGCTCACGCGGCGTCGCCTTCCTGCTGGGAGCGGGCACGCCGCTCGGTGAACCGGTTGGCGGCCGCCGGCAGGCCGAGCACGTCGCGCAGGGCGCCACCCTGCGGGAACGTCCACGGCGTGAGGACGTCGGTCAGGACCGGCAGGTCGACGTCGAGCACGGCGGGGTCGAACCGCACCGCGTCGACGTGGCCCTCGAGGTCGCGCAGGACCGCGCGCAGGTCGTCGGGGCTGCCGACGACGCGCAGCGCGTCGGTGCGCGCCCATGGCGTCCAGGCGTCCAGGGCGGCGAGCCGCTGGCCTGCCGGGTGGTCGGCGTCGAGCAGCACCTCGACGTCGACCAGCACGCGCACCGCACCCGCGGCCCGCGCGGCATCGGCACAGCGCACGGCATCCGCGACGTCGGTGCCGCCGATGCACACCACGTCGGCCGCGGCACCGTGCCCGAGGACCGGCAGGTGGCCCTGCGGCGGTCGCGGCGTGATGGACGGTCCCTTGATCGAGAAGTGCTCGCCGCGGTAGTCGGCGTAGTGCCACCGGTCGAGGTCGAGGAACCGGCCCGTCTGCTCGTCGGCGAGGAAGACCCCGTCCTCCCAGGTGTCCCACAGCGTGCGGACGGCGTCGACCACGTCGCGCACCTCACCGGCGTCGGCGGTCGTGGTCACGGCCACCGCCCACCCGGCGCGACCCTGCGCGGCCCAGTCGAGGCTCGCGAGGCGGTTGGCCAGGTGGAACGGCTCGGCGCCCACGACCGCGGTCTCGACGACGAGGCCGAGTCGCGAGGTGACCGCGGCGAGGTAGGCCGCGGTCTCCACCGGGTCGAGCCGGCCCTGCACGTTCGGGTAGCCGTCCCCGGGCCGGGCCGCCGCGAGGGTCGCGAACGAGAACCCGGCATCCTCGACCGCGACCGCGACCCGTGCGAGCCGGGCAGGCGCGAGCAGCTCGGCCGGGGCGTGGTGCGCGGCCCGCCACGCGGCCGGGTGCGCGCCGTCCCCGTCGAGCTCGATGCCCACCGCGACCGGCAGGGCGGCCGTCATGCCGTGGCGCCCAGCTCGCGGTCGCGCTTGGCCACCTCGTCCTTCACGATCGGGATGACGTACCGCCCGAAGTCGATGGCGTCGTCGAGCAGGTCGTAGCCCCGCGCGGAGATGATCCGCACCCCCAGGTCGTAGTACGCCAGGAGCGCCTGCGCGACGGTCTCGGGCGTGCCCACCAGGGCGTTCGAGTTGCCCGCGCCGCCGGTCGCCTTGGCCGTCGCGGTCCACAGCGCGGTGTCGAACCGCTCGCCCTGCTCCGCGATCTCGAGGAGCCGCTGCGACCCCGCGTTCTCCGGTGCACCGGCCGGACGCCAGCGGGCCAGTGCCTCCCCCGCCGCCGCCTTGCGCGCCTCGATGCGGTCGAGGACGCGGTGCGCCTTCTCCCAGGCCAGCTCCTCGGTGGGCGCGATGATCGGCCGGAACGCCGCGTGGATGCGCGGCGGCGTGGTCCGACCGGCCGCCGCGGCCTCGGCGTGGATCCGTGCGATCTGCTCGGCGGTGCTGGCCAGGGGCTCGCCCCAGACCGCGAAGATGTCGGCCTCGGCCGCGCCCACGCGGTAGGCGGCCTCGGAGGACCCGCCGAACGAGATCGTCGGGCTGCGCCCCTCGAACGGCTTGGCGTCCAGGACGAAGTCGTCGAAGTCGTAGAACTCGCCGTGGTGGTCGAACGGCTCCGCGCTGGTCCACGCCTGCTTGACGATCTGGATGTACTCGCGGGTGCGTGCGTACCGCTGGTCCTTGGTCAGCCGGTCGCCCTCGCGCGCCTGCTCGTGGTCGCTGCCGCCGGTGATGAAGTGGACCGACAGGCGCCCCTGGGACACCTGGTCCAGCGTCGCGAACGTCTTGGCCGCGAACGTGGGGTACGAGACGTTCGGGCGGTGCGCGAGCAGGAGCTCGATGGTGTCGAGCCGCCCCGCCAGGTAGCCCGCCAGCGCGGAGGGCTCCAGGCCGCTCGAGCCGTAGGCGAACAGCACGCGCGTCCAGCCGTTGTCCTGGTGCGCGCGGACGATGCGCTCCAGGTAGCCGAGGTCGACCGGTCGGGTGGTGGGGGCGGTGGTCTCGGAGGCGTCGCTGGTGGTCGCGATGCCGAGGAACTCGACGGGCATGGTGGGCCTTCCGCTCGGTGATGACGCGGAAGGTAGGAAGTGCTCGGACCAGCGTCAATGGTTGCCCGGGACTGCTCACCATCCGGACCGATCGGGCGCGTGCCGTCCCGGTCGACCAGCCCTAAGGTCGCTACGACCGCAGCCGTCGACGGGAGGGGCTCCGTGCACAACGTCGAGCTCTTCGTGCTGGTCACGGGCGCCGTCGCGGTCACCGCCCTGTGCCGCCGACGCGGCTGGCCCGCTCCGCTCGTCCTGGTCGCGGTGGCGATCGTCGTGTCGTTCGTGCCCGGGGTGCCGCGGTACGAGATCGAGCCGGAGATCCTGCTCCAGTTCGTCCTTCCGCCGCTCTTGTACTCGGCGGCCCTGTCCAGCTCGTACCGCGACTTCCGGTCGTCGCTGAACTCGATCACCCGCCTCGGCGTCGGCCTCGTGCTGGTCAGCGCGACCGCCGTCGCCCTTGCGTTCTGGTGGTTCGAGCCGCCCGTCCCGCTGACGGCGGCCCTCGTGCTCGGCGCGGTGGTCGCGCCGCCCGACGCGGTGGCCGCCGCCGCCGTCGGCAAGCGCCTGGGCCTGCCGCGCCGCGTGATGACGCTGCTGTCCGGCGAGAGCCTGATCAACGACGCGACGTCGCTCACCCTGTACAAGGTGGCGCTCGCGGGCGTGGCCACGGGCGCGCTGGCCTTCGCCGACGGGCTGGGGATCTTCGCGCTCGCCGTCAGCGCCGGGGTGGCGATCGGCCTGGTCATCGCCTGGGTGGTGCACATGGTCCGGCTCCGCCTCGACGACCCGGTCGTCGCCTCCGCGATCGGGCTGCTGACCCCGTTCGCGGCGTACTGGCTGGCGGAGGAGCTGCGGGGCTCCGGAGTGCTCGCCGTGGTCGCCGCCGGGCTCTACCTAGGTCACACGTCGCCGCGGGCGGGCTACGCGACCCGGCTGTACGAGGAGCCGATCTGGTCCACCGTCGACCTCGTGCTGGAGTCGTTCACGTTCGCGCTCATCGGCATGCAGCTGCCGTGGGTGGTGCGCGACGTCATCGCGTCCGACCAGGGCCTTCGGCACGGCATCGCGGTATCGCTGGCGATCCTGCTGGTCGCCATCCTGATCCGGCCGATCTACATCTTCCTCACCGCACGGTTCGACCACGTGCGCCTGCGCGGCAGCCATCGACCGGCCAAGGACTCGCTGTCCGCCCGCGAGTCGGCCGTCGTGTCATGGGCCGGCATGCGCGGGGTGGTCACGCTCGCCGCGGCGGCGGCGATCCCGATCACCAGCAACGGCGCGCCCTTCCCCGAGCGGGCGACCATCCAGCTCGCGGCCTACACCGTGGCCATCGGGACGCTGCTCATCCAGGGCCTCTCGCTGCCGTGGGTCATCACGAGGCTCGGGGTCGGGTCCGCCGACGAGACCGCGCAGGACGCCGCACAGGAGGCCGCCGTCCGGGTGGCCACCGCCGACGCCGTGCACGACGTGCTCGAGCGCCAGCGCGCGGACTGGAGCAGGAACCTCGGCCCGGAGCGCGCGGGCGAGCTGATCGACCGGCTCTCGGCCGTCTGGCGTGCCCGCGCGACMGCGGCGGCGGTGATGCTCGACCCCTCCTCCGCCGACGAGCTGGTGCCCGACGGCGAGCCCGCACCCGAGCTGACCGGCGTCTCGGGTGCGATCCGCGAGGTCAGCCCGGCGCGGGTGCCGACGCCCGAGGAGGGCCTGCGCACCCAGCGGCTCCGGCGCGAGATCGTGGCCGCGCAGCGCGAGGTGCTCATGGAGCGGCGAGACGCGGGCGAGCTCGACGAGACGGTCATGCGCCGGATGATGCGCGAGCTCGACCTGGAGGACGAGAGCCTGTCGTCGTCGTGGATCGAGCGCGTGCGCCGGTCATGAGAGGACGTTCGGCCCACCAACGGACACTCCCGGCTGCGTAACGTCGAGAACGTCGAACCGGAAGGTCCGACACCGCCTCGACAGGGAGAAGAACGGTGACCGTCACGGATCACGCCACGTCCCGCAGCACCAAGAAGAGCACCACCCCCGCCCCCCAGGAGACCGACCCGGCCCCCGCGATCGACCAGCTGGTGGCGCAGGGCGCCAAGGCCCTGGCCGAGTACGCGCGCTTCACGCAGGAGGACGTCGACCACCTGGTGAAGAAGGCGTCCGTCGCCGCCCTGGACAAGCACGGTGAGCTCGCGCTCCTCGCGGTGAACGAGACCGGCCGAGGCGTCTTCGAGGACAAGGCCGTGAAGAACATCTTCGCGTGCGAGCACGTCACCAACTCGATGGCGAACCTCAAGAGCGTCGGGGTGATCTCCCGCGACGAGCTCACGGGCATCACCGAGATCGCCGAGCCCGTGGGCGTCATCTGCGGCGTCACCCCGGTGACCAACCCGACGTCGACCACGATCTTCAAGTCGCTCATCGCGCTCAAGACCCGCAACCCGATCGTGTTCGCGTTCCACCCCAGCGCACAGGCGTCGTCCGTCGCCGCTGCGCGCGTCGTGCGTGACGCCGCGGTCGCCGCAGGCGCCCCCGAGCACTGCATCCAGTGGGTCGAGCAGCCGTCGATCGCCGCGACCACGGCGCTGATGAACCACCCCGGCATCGCGCTCATCCTGGCCACGGGCGGCAACGCCATGGTCCGGGCCGCGTACTCGTGCGGGAAGCCGGCGCTGGGCGTCGGCGCGGGCAACGTGCCCGCCTACATCGAGAAGTCCGCCAAGCTGCAGCGCGCGGTCAACGACGTGGTGCTGTCCAAGGCGTTCGACAACGGCATGGTCTGCGCGTCCGAGCAGGCCGTGATCCTCGACGACGCGATCTACGACGCCGCGATGGCCGAGTTCGCCGTGCTGCACGCGTACCGCGCGAACCCCCGCGAGAAGGCGCTCCTGGAGAGCTTCATCTTCGGCGTGGACGCCGAAGGCTCGAACTGCGCGTCCGCGAAGCTCAACGCGTCCGTCGTCGGGCAGAGCCCGCAGTGGATCGCGGCGCAGGCGGGCTTCACGGTCCCCGAGGACACCTCGATCATCCTGGTCGAGGTCAGCGGTGTCGGCCCGCAGGAGCCCCTGACGCGCGAGAAGCTCGCGCCGGTGCTCGCGGTGCTGCGCGCGGACTCGACCGAGCACGGCATCCGGCTGGCCGAGCAGATGGTCGAGTTCGACGGCCTGGGCCACTCTGCCGCCATCCACACGCAGGACGACGCGTTGACCGACGAGTACGGCAGCCGGGTCAAGGCCGTCCGGATCATCGCCAACGCGCCCTCGTCGCTGGGCGGCATCGGCGACATCTACAACGCGTTCATCCCCTCGCTGACGCTCGGCTGCGGCTCGTACGGCCACAACTCCGTGTCCAACAACGTCTCGGCGGTGAACCTCGTGAACGTCAAGCGGATCGGCCGACGCAACAACAACCTGCAGTGGTTCAAGGTGCCGGCCAAGACGTACTTCGAGCCGAACGCGATCCGCTACCTCGCGGACATGCCGGACGTCGAGCGCGTCACCATCGTCACCGACGCGACCATGACCACGCTCGGCTTCGTCGACAAGATCATCGACGTGCTCAACCGCCGGTCCTCCAAGGTCGCGCTGCAGATCATCGACCAGGTGGAGCCCGAGCCGTCCGTCAAGACGGTGCAGGCCGGGGCCGCGCAGATGCGCCACTTCCGCCCCGACACGATCATCGCGCTGGGCGGTGGCTCGCCCATGGACGCCGCCAAGGTCATGTGGCTGCTCTACGAGCACCCGGAGATCAACTTCTCCGACCTCAAGCAGAAGTTCTTCGACGTCCGCAAGCGCGCCTTCAAGTTCCCCGTGCTGGGCGAGCTCGCGCAGCTGGTGTGCATCCCGACCACCTCGGGCACCGGCGCCGAGGTGACGCCGTTCGCCGTGATCAGCGACCCGGAGGCCGGCAAGAAGTACCCGCTGGCCGACTACGCGCTGACCCCGTCGGTCGCGATCATCGACCCGGTCCTCACGTCCAAGATGCCGGCCTCGCTGGCGGCGGACTCGGGCTTCGACGCCCTCACGCACGCCACCGAGGCGTACGTCAGCGTCTACGCGAACGACTTCACCGACGGCATGGCGCTGCACGCGGTGCGGCTCATCTTCGACAACCTCGCGACGTCGGTGAACGGCGACCCGAGCGACCCTGCGACGCAGGACGCGCGGGCGACCATGCACAACGCCGGGACGATCGCCGGCATGGCCTTCGGCAACTCGTTCCTCGGCATCGTGCACGCGATGGCGCACGTCGTCGGCTCCACGTACCACCTGGTGCACGGCCGGACCAACGCGACGCTGCTCCCCCACGTGATCCGCTACAACGGCACGGTGCCGACGAAGCTGACCAGCTGGCCCAAGTACGAGCACTACGTCGCCCCCGAGCGGTTCCAGCAGCTCGCCGCGGCGCTCGGGCTGCCGGCGTCGACCCCCGCCGAGGGCGTCGAGTCGTACGCCCTGGCCGTGGAGTCGCTGCGGGCCAAGGTKGGCATCCCGTCCTCGTTCCAGGCCCAGGGTGTCGACGAGCAGGAGTTCATCGCGCGGCTCGACGAAGTCGCGATGGGCGCCTACGAGGACCAGTGCGCACCCGCGAACCCGCGGATGCCGATGATCGACGACATGAAGGACCTCATGACTGCGGCGTACTACGGCACGTCCCTGGGAGACGTCCGAGCCCGCCGCAGCGAGCAGGCCGCGACCACCAGGGTCCCCTCCCCCGCGTCGTAGCCGCTCGCCCCGACGCCCCGCCCGCGCACGCGTGGGCGGGGCGTCGGCCTGTGCTCCGTGGGCGTGTCGCGGTGCCGACGGGCAGACTGAGGGACCCGGACCCTGCCCATCAGACCGAGCACCGGAGGACCGCATGCCCAGCCCGATCCGCCCTCGTCTCACCCGCGTCGGGGCTCCCCTCGTCGCCGTCGTCCTGACCCTCGGGCTGGCGGCGTGCTCCGACGGCGACATCGACGACGCCGCGCAGAAGGCCAAGGACGCCGCCAGCCAGGCCCAGAGCGCGGTCGACGACCTCAGGGCGCAGGTCGACGACGCCAAGGCCCAGGCGGACGCCGCCGCGCAGAAGATCAGCGACCTCAAGGAGAAGCTGGGCACCCTCGACGACAAGGCCGCCACGGCCGTCACCGACTCGCAGACCGCCGTCGCCGACGCCCAGGCAGCCCTCGAGAAGGCCAAGACCGACGGCTCGACCGCGTCGCAGCAGGCGGTCGACGACGCCAAGGCCAAGGTGGCCGACGCGCAGGACGAGCTCGACGCGGCCAAGGCGAACGCCAGCGGCTCGGCGGCCGACGCCCTCGACCAGATCTCGCAGCAGCTGTCCACCCTCAGCGACAAGCTCGACGCCGCCAGCAGCTGACCACGGCCCGCGGCGACGAACGCCGCCCGAGTGTGCCCAGGCAGCGATCCGTTGCGTGTCGAAAGGGTGAATTCCCCGCTCATCGGCGCGGGATGTTGTACCTGGCGCGGTCCGTGCCGATCTTCTAGACATGGCCGAACGTCAGGCGCAGCGGGTTCTGCGGCGACACCACGTGGAGTGGTGGATCGTCGCGGCCTGGGCGTCACTTGCGCTCGTCGTGGTCGCGGGCCTCACCGCCGCGACCGGACTGGTGAGCTGAGCGGAGACGCTCCCGGACCCGTCGCTCCGACGGGTCCGCCTCGGACCACCGCCTAACCTTCACCCATGACCGCACCCCGCTGGCAGGACGTCGCCCGCGCGACCGGGCTGATGGGCGACGACGGCGTCCCCCGAGCCACCGTGTTCGCCGAGATGTCGGCCCTGGCCGCCCGCACCGGCGCGGTCAACCTGGGTCAGGGCTTCCCCGACGTCGACGGCCCGGCATCGGTGGCACGGGCGGCGGCCGACGCGATCGCGGCCGGTGCCAACCAGTACCCGCCCGGACCGGGCATCCCCGCGCTGCGCGAGGCGATCGCCGAGCACCAGGCGACGCGGTACGGCCTGCGCTGGGACCCGCATAGCCAGGTGCTGGTCACCGCCGGCGCGACCGAGGCCATCGCGGCGACCGTGCTGGCGCTCGCCGGTCCCGGCGACGAGGTGCTCACGCTGGAGCCGTTCTACGACGCGTACGCCGCGGTCATCGCTCTGGCCGGCGCCACCCACACCACGGCGCCGCTGCGCGCGACGCCCGACGGGTTCCGCCTCGACCTCGACGCGCTGGCCGTGGCGTTCACGCCGCGGACCCGGCTGGTGCTGGTCAACACCCCGCACAACCCCACGGGCACGGTGCTGACGCGCGACGAGCTCGCGGCGATCGCCCGGCTCGCGGTCCAGCACGACGCCCTGGTGGTCACGGACGAGGTGTACGAGCACCTGGTGCTCGACGGGTCCGATGCCGTGCACGTGCCCATCGCGACCCTGCCCGGGATGGCCGAGCGGACGCTCACGATCTCGTCGGCCGGCAAGACGTTCTCGTTCACCGGCTGGAAGATCGGCTGGGTCACCGGGCCGGAACCGCTGGTCACCGCGGTGCGGACCGTCAAGCAGTTCCTCACCTACGTGAACGGCGCGCCGTTCCAGCCGGCGGTCGCGTTCGCGCTGCGCGACCCCGCCGTCGCCGCCTGGGTGGTCGAGCTCGCCGCGTCTCTGTCCCGCCGGCGCGACCTGCTGTGCGGCGGTCTCGAGGACGCCGGCTTCGCGGTCGTCCGGCCGCAGGGCACCTACTTCGTGCTCGCCGACGCGACGCCGCTCGGCTACGACGACGGCGCCGCGCTGTGCCGCGACCTGCCCGGGCTGGCCGGCGTGGTCGGCGTGCCCGTCACGGCGTTCACGCACGCGGGTTCCGACGTCGACACCGCGCTGCGCTCGTGGGTGCGGTTCACGTTCGTGAAGCGCGACGAGGTGCTGACGCAGGCCGTCGCCGGCCTGCACCGGTTGCACCGGGCCTGACCCCGCTCGCGTCAGCGACGGGCACGGATCCTGCGGCGGGCGACCGTGAGCGCCAGACCCGCGCCCACCAGCGAGAACGCGGTGAGCAGACCCACCACGGGGTCGGTCCCCGTCGAGGCCAGGGAGGTGGGCGTCGTGGCGTGCTGCGCGGGCATCCGGACCGTCACCGTCAGCACGGTCGGCTTCCGCACGGTCGCGGTCGGCGTGCTCGTGGTGACCGTCACCGTGAGCACCGGCGCGGCGATCGCCGAGATCGGCGGGGGCGGGTAGGTGACCGTCATGGTCGCCGTCACGGTCTGCCCGCGCGAGCTGGTGACCTGGTAGTCGAGATCCGCGTCGCCGTGGAAGCCCGGCGCGGGCGTGAGCACGACGCGCCCGGCGTCGATGGTCCACGTGCCCTCGCCCGGCACCGTGACGGTGGTCGCGGGCAGGCCGGTCGTGGGGTCGACCAGGCGGACGGTCGAGACGTCCCACGAGAGGTTGTCGCCGGGCGAGTCGTTGGTCAGCTCCGCCAGGGTCGTCGGCTGGCCCGGGACGCCGGTGGCGTCGTCGTCGAACGCGTGCGCGAGCTGCACCGGGATCGAGACGCGGACCGTCACCGTGGCTGTCGTGGTCTGCCCCGCCGTGTCGGTCGCCGTGTAGGTGAACGTGTCTGTGCCGCCCCAGCCGACGGGCGGCGTGTACGCGTAGCCGCCGCCGGGCGTAACGGTGACCGTGCCGTGGGCGGGGGTGCCGACGGCGGTCACCGTAAGACCCGTGCCCGCGTCGTTGACCAGCAGACCGGTGCCGGTGCTCGTCAGGTTGGCCGGGACCGTGCCCAGGTCGTCATCTGCGGCCCTCGGCGTGACCGTGATCGTGACCTTGGCGTCGTCGGAGAGCGAGCCGGCGGACGCGACGTACGTGAACGTGTCCGTGCCCGAGAAGTTGTGCGCCGGCGTGTACACGAGCCCGCCCGTCGGGCCGAGCGTCACCGAGCCGTGCAGCGGCGCCGACGGCGAGCCGGCCGTGAGCCCGGTCCCCGCGTCGTTGGCCAGCACGCCGGTCGCGGGGACCGTCAGCGGGGTGTTCGCCGTGGTCGTCCAGGCGTCGTCGGCGGCGACGGGCGTGACGGTGATCGTGACGACGGCGGACGCGGGTCGGTCGTAGCGGTCGATCACCGTATAGCGGAACGTGTCGGTCCCCACGTACCCGGCGTCCGGGACGTACGTGAAGGACCCGTCCGCTCCGATGGTCACGGATCCGTGCGACGGCTTCGTCGTCGAGGCGGGGACGACGGTGAGCCGGGTGCCCGTGTCGTTGAGCAGCGTGCCCTTGGGTGCGGGGACTGTGAGAGTCGTGTTGACGCGCGTCGTGGCCGCGTCGTCCCTCGCAACCGGCCCAGCGGGCGGCGGCGACTGCGAGAGCACGTCGAGCGACGTCGCGGTGTTCTTCGAGGGGAAGAACGTCCAGAGGTCCAGCCCCTTGGCGTCCCCGAGCGTGCCGCCGGTCTCGGGGCAGTACTGGTTGGCATTGAGCCCGGTGGTGTCACCGAACGCCCGCAGCCCGGCGGTGCTGTCGATGCCGATCCCGGGCGCGGCGAAGAACTGCAGCGGGAGGCCCGGCGAGAACGTGCTGCACAGCGTGCCCGAGCCGACGTCGCCCACCCGGGCGCCGGTGCTCGTGAGGTACGTGCGGTCGTCGAAGAAGACCGTCGTGCAGCTGCCCGTGAACGGGCACACGCCCTGCGGCGGGTTGAGCAGGGTGATCGTCGGACCGCCCAGCGTCGAGCTCTCCACGTCGAGCATCGGCGCGTGGTACTCGCCCGCCCGGATCACGGCGCGCACGCTGTAGGCGTCGTCCCTCGCCGGCAGCGGCAGGCGGCTGTTGTCGTTCCCGTCCCAGGTCACGGTGGTGTCCCCCGGCGGGACGACGCCGCGCAGGGCCCGGTTGCCGGGCAGGCCGGGGTCGAAGTCGACCCCGTCGCGGGAGATCACAATCTCGTAGGTGCCGCCCGACGCCGCCTGGAGCTGGAACGTCCCGCCCTGGCCCTCGTAGCTCCCGTGGCTCGTGGCCCGACCGGCGAAGTCGACGGCGCCGAGGGTGGGCGGCACCGGGGCGGCGGGGATGTGGAGCTCGGCGAGCGTCTCCGCGGCCAGCGGCTCGAAGGAGAGGGGGTACTCCGGCTTGGCCAGGTGCACGCCGCCGACGAGCCCCGGCAGCGTCTGCKGGTTGGTGCCCGTGCCGACGATGTCCCGGTTCAACGGGGTCGTGCCGTCGGCGTCGAGGAAGCCCTCACGGTTGCCGTAGAACACGAACCCGTTCGGGTCGAAGCCGTGGGTGTTCACCGCGTAGCGGTAGCCGTCGAGCGTGTTGAGGAACAGCTTCATGGTCACCGGCCGCGGGTTGCCGCCCGTGAAGCCTGCGAGCACGTAGGTGAAGGMCCGGCCGGGGATGTCGACGACGTCCGCCGGGCTGGTGCCGGCGCGGACCGTGAGGTCCCAGGCGTTGACCGACGAACCCGCCGCGGCCAGGAACCCGTCCGACGGGTTCAGCAGGCTGTCCGGCGCCCCGTCGGCGGCGTTGTTCGTGCCCGCCGCGCCGTAGAACGCCACGCGGTACAGGCCCGTCTTGGGCGCCGTGTAGACGCACGGCACGTAGCCGGCGGTGTTCTGCGTCCCGTCCACCGTCTGTGCGCGCGCCAGCTCCTGCGCACGCGTGGTGAGCTTGCCGACGAGGCTCGCCGCGCCGGGCCGGTGCGCCGCGCAGCTGAACCCGTTGGTGCCGTCGACCAGGGCGGGCAGCGTGACCGCCTCCGTGTCCGTGATCACGCCCGGGTTCCAGATGGTGATGTCCGCACTGCCCGTCCCGATCGACGACGACCCCGTGAGGATCTGCTCGCCCGTCTTGGCGAAGACCGTGAACAGCGTCCGGCGCTGGATCTGCGTCTCGCCCGCCGGCCCGTAGGCGTTGGTCCGCCACTCGAGCGCGGCACGGCACGGGTGGGTCGCGTCGCAGGCGGGGTCGGAGGCGCCCACGCGCGGGAACAGGTCGGCGCTCCCCGAGGCGACGGCGGGCACGGCGGCACCGCCGAGCGCGAGCACGGCGACGAGGAGGCTGAGCACGAGGCGACGCAGCATGTGCGGTTTCGGTCCTTCCGGCAGCCTGGCGCGCCCGGGGTCCGTCAGGGCGGGCGGTCGCCGGGCACGCTAGAGACATCGGCACCGCCGCGGCAGGGCCGGACGTGTCAGGGCACCGGACGAGTGAAGATCACCCGTGCCACTTGTCCAGCGATGGGCGAAACGCCTGGTCAGCCCGCCATCTCGCCGTCACCCGAACGAGGAAGGCCGAGCCGGACGGTCAGACCGCCCAGGCMCCGTCGCGGTGGTACGCGGGGGTGGCCAGGGTGAGCACCAGCAGGGCCGCCATGGACGCGCCGACCATCACGGCCGCCATCGCGACGGCATCGCCGCCGAGCAGGCCCGACAGCGGGCTCACGAGTCCCGCGACGCCCGCCTGCATCGACCCGATCACCGCGGCGGCCGTCCCCGCGATCTCCCCGTGCCGGGTGAGTGCCAGCGCCGAGGCGTTCGGCGGGATGAAGTTCACCAGCGCGAGGATCAGCCACAGCACCGCGAGCAGCGCGATGAGGCCGCCCCAGCCGGTGAGGGCCAGCGCGAGCAGGACGCCGGTGAGCCCGAGCGAGATGGGCAGGACCACGCGCACGATCCGGATCGGGGCAACCCGACGGACGAGGGACGCATTGATCTGCGCACCGAGCACCAGTCCGAGGCCGTTGACGGCGAAGAGCAGCGAGAACGCTCCCGACGACAGCCCGTAGCCCTCGCGGAGCACGAACGGCGACGCGACGACGTAGCTCATCAGCACCGCCATGCCGAGGCCCGGCAGGACGGCCAGCGCGACGAAGTGGCGGTCGCCGAGCAGCGAGCGGTAGCCGGAGATGGCGGTGCGCAGACCACCCTGACGGCGCCGGTCGGGCGGCAACGTCTCGGGGAGCCGACGCCAGACGACGACCCACAGCACGACCCCGAACACGGCGAGCGCGAAGAACACCGACCGCCATCCCCACTGCCCGGCGATGAGCCCACCGAGCGACGGGGCGAACAGCGGCGCGACGCCGATCACGAGCATGAGGCGAGACATCAGCCGCGAGGCGTCAGCACCGACGAACCGGTCGCGGATGATCGCCATGGCCACGACCGTGGCCGACGCGTTGAAGAAGCCCTGCACACTGCGCAGCGCGATGAGCGGCACGATGGCCGGTGCGATCGCGCACAGGAGCGACGTGACGACGTGGAGCACGACGCCGATCAGCACGGGCTTGCGCCGCCCGAACCGGTCCGAGAGCGGCCCGATCACCAGCTGACCGACCGCGCCGCCGATGAGCATCGCCGTCATGGTCAGCTGCGCCGCGGTGGCCGACGTGTGCAGGTCACGCGCCACGTCGGGCAGGGACGGCAGGTACATGTCGGTGGAGATGGCCGGCAGCGCGCACATCAGCCCCAGCATCAGCACGTACTTGGCGTTGGGCCGGAACTGGGGAGCGGGTGCGGCACCCGTCGCCGTCACCACACCCGGAGGTACGACACCGGCGGCCGGCGCTCGGCCGGTCCGTGCGGGAGTGGTGGTGCGTGACGTCATCGGAGCCCATCCTCCCACAAGAAACGAATCGATTCGATGCGAGCGGGCGTGACGCCTGGCACGCTGGAGCCATGTGTGGTCGCTATGCCTCCTTCCGCGAGGACCAGGCGCTGGCCGATGAGTTCGCCATCGCCACCGTCGCCGACGACGTCCGGCTGCTGCCGCCGAGCTGGAACGTCGCCCCGACCGACGGCGTCCGCATGGTGGTCGAGCGCGCGGACCGGGAGACCGGCGAGATCACGCGGCAGCTCCGCGTCGCGCGCTGGGGGCTCGTGCCGTCGTGGGCCAAGGACGTGTCGGTCGGGAACCGGATGATCAACGCCCGCGTGGAGTCGCTCGAGCAGAAGTCGGCGTTCGCCCGCCCCTTCGCGGTCCGCCGCGCCCTCCTGCCCGCCGACGGCTACTACGAGTGGAAGAAGCCCGACCCCGGCGCCGCGACCAAGCGCAAGCAGCCGTTCTACCTGCACCCCGCCGACGGCGACCTCGTCGCCCTGGCCGGGCTGTACGAGTTCTGGAAGGACCCGACCAAGGCCGACGACGACCCCGACCGCTGGGTGGTCAGCGCGACCGTCATCACGCGGCCGGCCTCCGAGGAGCTCGCCCACATCCACGACCGCCAGCCGCTCATGCTCCGCGCCGAGGCGTGGTCGGCGTGGCTGGACCCGGCGGTCGGCGCGGACGGCGCCCGCGAGCTCCTCGAGTCCCCCGCGCCACAGATCGTCGCGACCCCGGTCTCGACCGCGGTCAACACGGTCGCCAACAACGGCCCGTCGCTGGTCGACGAGGTCGAGCCCGACCCAAGCGGCGCCTAGGAGCCCGCGGCCCGCAGCCGCACGGGGTGCACGGACCCGATCCCCGCGAGCCGCCGCACCGGCCGCGGCTCGAGCACGAACCGCGCGTCGACGGACAGCACCTCGGCCGTCGCGGCGTCGACGAGCACGGTGCTGGGCTCGGCGATGTCGGTCAGGCGCGCGGCCAGGTTCACGTCGGGTCCGAACACGTCGCCGAACCGCGACAGGACGCGACCCCACACCAGCCCGACCCGGACGGGCGTGACGCCGCGGGCGCCCTCGAACAGGCCCCCGGTCGTGGTCTCGCGGTCGACGTCGAGCTCCTTGCCCAGGGCCTCGGCCAGCCCGAGCGCGATGACCGCACCGGTGCCGGGGCTGTCGGCGACGAAGAGGATGGCGTCGCCGATCGTCTTGACCACGCGCCCGCCGGCCGCGGCGACGACGTCGCGTGCGGCGGCCTCGAAGCGCTGCACGAACTGCGAGAGGTCCGTCGACCCGAGCCCGGCGGTGCGGCGCGTGAACGACACCATGTCCGCGAACCCGACGGCTCGGGCGAGCGGCAGGGCGGAGCTCTCGGGACCGGGGGCGCGCAGCTGGCCGAACTCGCCCGCGTAACGGCCCGCGATCGCCGCGAGCTGGCGGCGGTACGAGTGCACCAGCTGGGCCTCGAGCACGGGCGCCAGCGACGCGAGCCGGTCGAGCACGAKCAGGCGGGCGGAGGTGTCGTCGAGCTCGTACCGCCCCGCCATGTCCTCCACCAGCGCCTCGACCTGCCACAGCGCGAGGCGGTCGGAGGTGTGGCCGAGGGCTCGCGTGACGGTCATGACGGTCCGCAGGTCGAGGCCGTGCTCGCGGACCAGGGCCGCCGCGCGGTCGATGGCCTCGGCGTCGCGCTCGGTGTAGATCGGGTCGTCCGGGTCGGCGTGCGGCAGGCCCATGGTGGTCCAGAACGCCCGGACGACGTCGACCTCGATGCCGGCCCGCTCGGCCAGGTCACGGGCGCTGAGGCTACGGGTGCCGCCCAGCAGCTCGGCGTCCAGCTCACCCACCGTCGACTCGACGAAGTCGAGGTCCTGCGATCGCTCGTCCGGCACGGGTCGAGGGTAGTTCAAACGGCGGGGCGGACGTGACGTACGTCACCCGCGAGCACGCGGTGCTCGGCACCCGCGTCGTCGACGACCACCAGCGCGCCGTCGTCGTCGAGCCGCGCCGCCCGACCGCTGACGGAACCACCGCCCGGCAGCTCCACCCGCACCACGGTCCCGAGCGTGCTGCACACGGCCGCCACCTCGTCGGCGAGGCCCGACCCGCGGGCGTCGCCCCCGGAGTCCCGCCACCGCTGGGCCACCTCGAGCTGCGCGTCGACGAGCGCCACGAGCATGCCCTCACGGTCCACGTGCTGCGCGCCCGCGAGCGCGAGCGAGGTCGCGCTGGCCACGGGAAGCTCCTCCTGGGTCTGGCTGACGTTGATGCCGATCCCGATGACGACCGCCGGCGGCTGCCCCGCGGGCAGCGCKACGACCTCGGTGAGGATGCCGCCGATCTTGCGGGCGGCACCCCACCCGTCGACCTCGGTGTCGGCCGGCACGAGCAGGTCGTTGGGCCACTTGAGCGTCGCCGGGACCCCACCGGTGGCCCGCAGGGCGTTGACGGCACCGAGGCCCGCGAGCAGGGCGATCCACCCGAAGGACTCCGCCGGCACCGGAGGGTGGGACACGAAGCTGCAGGTCAGCGCGGTCCCCGCTGGCGTCTCCCACGACCGCCCGGCCCGGCCGCGCCCGCCCGCCTGGTGCTCGGCCACGAGCACGCTGGCGTCGGGCCACGAGGTCGGGTCCGCCCGCAGGTCCGCGGCGAGATCGGTGTTCGTCGACTCCGTGCGCTCCACGATCTCGACCCTCGACAAGGGACCGGCGGGGGCGAGCAGGAGGTCGCGGAGCTCGGCGACACGCAGGGCGGCGGGCATCGTGGGCACAGCGCCATGATGGCCTGCGTTGTGGGAACCCGACACCCCGACGCGGGCAACACCGTGATCCGCCTGCACGTGCATGGTGGGCATCGACAACTAGCCTCGGTCGGGTGACAGACACCCAACAGCCCGTCGACACGGCCCCGCGCACCACGGCCGCCAAGCTGGCCGACCTCGCCGACCGCTACGGCGCCGCCCAGGCGGCGGAGCAGGCCGCGGTCGACAAGCAGCACGCGCGCGGCAAGCGGTCCGCCCGCGAGCGCATCGAGCAGCTCCTCGACGAGGGCTCGTTCACCGAGGTCGACGCGTTCGTGCGGCACCGCTCCACCAACTTCGGCCTGGACAAGAAGCGGGTCGAGGGCGACGGGGTCGTCGTCGGGCACGGGACGGTCGACGGCCGCCCGGTCTGCATCTACTCCCAGGACTTCACGGTGTTCGGCGGCAGCCTGGGCGAGGTGCACGGCCAGAAGATCACCAAGGTCATGGACCTCGCGCTGCGCACCGGCGTGCCGCTCGTCGGGATCAGCGACGGCGGCGGCGCGCGCATCCAGGAGGGCGTCGCGGCCCTCACGCAGTTCGCCGAGATCTTCCGTCGCAACGTGGCCGCCTCGGGGGTCATCCCGCAGATCAGCCTCATCCTCGGCCCCTCGGCGGGCGGCGCGGTGTACTCCCCCGCGCTGACCGACTTCATCGTCATGGCCGACGGCACGTCGAACATGTTCATCACCGGCCCCGACGTCATCCGCGCCGTGACCGGCGAGGACGTGGGCTTCGAGGAGCTGGGCGGCGCGACCACCCACAACACCCGCTCGGGCGTCGCGCACTACATGGCCGCGGACGAGGACGACGCGTTCGACTACGTGCGCGCGCTGCTCACCTACCTGCCGCAGAACAACCTCACCGACCCGGTGACGTTCGACCACGAGACCGACCTGTCGGTGAACGAGACGGATGAGGAGCTGGACACGCTCCTGCCCGACTCCGACAGCCAGCCGTACGACATGCGGACGGTGATCGAGCACGTCCTGGACGACGGCGTACTTCTCGAAGTGCAGCCGTTGTACGCCCAGAACGTGCTCATCGGGTTCGGCCACGTCGAGGGGCATCCCGTCGGCATCGTGGCCAACCAGCCCATGTCGATGGCCGGCACGCTGGACATCAACGCCGCCGAGAAGGCCGCGCGCTTCGTGCGCACGTGCGACGCGTTCAACATCCCGGTGCTCACGTTCGTCGACGTCCCGGGCTTCCTGCCGGGCACGGACCAGGAGTGGAACGGCATCATCCGGCGCGGCGCCAAGCTGATCTACGCCTACGCCGAGGCCACCGTCCCGCTCGTCACGGTCATCACCCGCAAGGCGTACGGTGGCGCGTACATCGTGATGGGCTCCAAACAGCTGGGCGCCGACGTGAACCTGGCCTGGCCCACCGCGCAGATCGCGGTCATGGGCGCCGGGGGCGCGGTGAACATCCTGCAGCGCGGCGCTCTCAAGTCCGTCGCCGACGCCGGCGGGGACGTCGAGGCGGAGCGCCGGCGCCTGACGGCCGAGTACGAGGAGGCCATCGTGAATCCCTGGGATGCGGCGGACCGCGGCTACGTGGACGCGGTCATCGCGCCCGCGCAGACGCGCACGCAGATCACCAAGGCCCTGCGACTGCTGCGCACCAAGCGCGCCAGCCTGCCGCCCAAGAAGCACGGGAACATCCCGCTGTGAGCGAGCACGAGCACGGCGGGCACGCCGACGAGCACGGCGGCCACGACGACCCGGCGCACGGCCCGGAGCCGCTGGTCGGGGTCGACGCGACCGCCCTGCACGCCACCGTCGACGCCCTCTCTGCCGCGCTGCACGGCTATGTCGACGCGGCGGTGGGCGTCCGGGCGGAGTTCGGCTCGACGGAGGCGGACGAGGACCCGCGGATCCTGGTGCTCGAGTCGGAGATCGGCGGCCTGAACGCGCAGCTGTACGACCTGCTGCACGAGCGCCTGGGCATCCACGCCGACCTCACGGGCATGTCGTGGGGCGACGACGAGCACGGCGACGCCGACGCGCCCCGCAGCGACGCGGAGATCGACACGTTCCACCTCGGCTTCGTCGTCGGTCCCCCGCCCGGCACGTCGGACCTGTCGCTCGACTCCGTGCTGGACCTGGTCGAGCAGGGTGGCGCCGAGCTGGCGCAGCACCTGGTGGACGCCGGGTTCGAGGTGGGCGAGTGGGGCGTCTCCCGCGGCGCGGCCGTCGCGTTCGAGGAGGACGACGACACGGACGAGGACGACGAGGACCCCGATGACTGACGCCCACGTGCAGGTCGTGCGCGGGACGCCCGACGACATGGAGCTCGCGGCGCTGGTCGCGGGCCTGATGGCGGCGGCGTCCGAGCGCGCCCGCCTCGCGGAGGTCTCGGACCGGGCCGTCGCGGCGCCGTGGGCGGACCGCCGACGCACGATGCGYGGCACGCGGGTCGGCCTGCGCCCGGGCCCGGACGCGTGGCGCTGGAGCCTGCGCGGCTGAGCAGAGAATGCGCGCTACTGGTCAGTAGCCGCCGAGTAAGGTCGTGCGGGTGACTTCGACGACGAACTCCCCCGTGCGCGAAGCCTCCCCGATCGACGCGATCGCCGAGGCCTACATCGCCCAGTACGCGACCCTCGACCCCCTCGGCGCCACCGCCATGGGCATCGCGGGCCACGACGACGAGATGACCGATCTCTCCCCCGCCGGCCTCGACGCGCGGGCGGCGCTGGCCCGTACCACGCTCCAGGCGCTGGACGGCGTGGCGGCGACCGACGACATCGACCAGATCACGCTGGCCGCCATGCAGGAGCGCCTGGGCCTCGAGCTCGAGCTGCACGCCGCGGGCGAGTTCCTGCGGGACCTCAACAACATCGCCTCGCCCGTGCAGGGCCTGCGCGACATCTTCGACATCATGCCGACCGGCAGCGTCGAGGCGTGGTCGAACATCGCCGCCCGCCTCAACGCCCTGCCTACGGCGATCGACGGGTACATCGAGTCCCTGCGGCTCGCCGCGAGCACCGGCGCCGTCGCCGCGAAGCGCCAGGTCGAGGAGTGCGCCCGCCAGGCCGCCGAGCAGGCGGACCCGGAGTCCTCGTTCTTCACCGGGTTCATCACGGGCGAGGCCGTGGACTCCGTGCTCGACGAGTCCGCCGCCTGTTCCCTGGTCCGGGCCGAGCTCGAGCACGGCGCGACCGCGGCTCGGAGCGCCTACGCGACGCTGGCGACGTTCCTGTCCGACGAGCTGGCGCCCCAGGCCCCGGAGGCGGACGCCGCCGGTCGTGAGCGGTACGCGCTGTGGTCGCGGGCGTTCCTGGGCGCCACGGTGGACCTCGAGGAGACCTACCGGTGGGGGCTCGAGGAGCTCGCGCGCGTGGTCGCCGAGCAGGAGGCCGTCGCCGCCCAGATCGCCGGGCCCGGCGCCACGGTCGAGCAGGCCGTCGCCGTGCTCGACGAGGACCCCGCACGCACGCTGCACGGCACGGACGCGCTCCAGGCGTGGATGCAGGAGACGTCGGACGCCGCGATCCAGGCGCTCAACGGGAAGCACTTCGACATCCCGGTCCCCGTCCTCACGCTCGAGTGCAAGATCGCCCCGACGCAGAGCGGCGGCATCTACTACACGGGCCCCAGCGACGACTTCAGCCGGCCGGGCCGCATGTGGTGGTCCGTTCCGCCGGAGGTCACCACCTTCAACACCTGGCGCGAGAAGACGACGGTCTACCACGAGGGCGTCCCGGGCCATCACCTGCAGGTCGGGCAGGCGGTCTTCGAGCGCGCGACGCTCAACACCTGGCGCCGGCTCGCGTGCTGGACGTCGGGCCACGGGGAGGGCTGGGCGCTCTACGCCGAGCGCCTCATGGCCGACCTCGGCTTCCTCGACGACCCGGGCGACCGGCTCGGCATGCTCGACGGGCAGCGGATGCGCGCCGCCCGCGTGGTCTTCGACCTCGGCGTGCACCTCGGGCTGGAGGCCCCCGAGGAGTGGGGCGGCGGCACCTGGGACGCCGACAAGGGCTGGGAGTTCCTGCGGGCCAACGTCAACATGCCCGAGGCGTTCATCCGCTTCGAGTGGAACCGGTACCTGGGCTGGCCGGGCCAGGCGCCCTCGTACAAGATCGGGCAGCGCCTCTGGGAGCAGACGCGTGACGCCGCCAAGGCGAAGGCGGACGCGGCCGGCGAGGAGTTCGACATCCGTGCCTTCCACGCCCGCGCGCTGGCCATGGGCTCCCTCCCGCTGGACGTGCTGAAGGCGGCCTTCGCGAGCTGACGACGAACGACCAGGGGCCGGTGGCGCACCGCCACCGGCCCCTCGTCGTCCCTCCAGGTCAGAGGAAGGACGAGCCGTACTTGAGGACGATCGCAGCCGCCAGCAGCACGATGAGCGCGACGGTGACGAACCAGTCGTTGCCGTGCGCGACGAACCGTCGGGCGGACGGACCCCACCGGCCCGGGAAGTTGATCGCGTGCTCGCGCACGTTCAGGCGCGTCAGGCCCGCCCACACCAGCGTCGTCGTCACCGTGATGAGCAGGCACCACGGGCATAGCGCCTTGATGACGAAGTACGCCTCGAAGAACAGCCACCACGCGAACAGGAAGCCGACGGTGTAGATCGCCTGCGCCGAGAGCATGAACCAGCGCGGGAACCGCACCGCGCCGAGGATCGCCACGGCCACGGTGATGACGACGGCCTCGGCGGCGATCCCGAGGAACGCGTTGGGGAAGAACTCGCCCAAGATGTGCGCCTGCCACGTCTGGGCCACGGCCTTGCAGTCGATGACCGAGTTGATCGAGCACCCGAGGTTGGCGTCCGGGTTGGCCGCCAGCTTGACCGCGTCGATCGAGAGCACGAACGACGCCAGCAGACCGAGCGCGCCGGAGATGACCATCTCGATCGCGGTCCGCGTCCGCCACGCCTGCGTGGGCGGCTCGAGCAGGTCGGGGTCCGGGTCGACGAGCTCATCGTCAAGCTCGTCGATCTCGTCGGGGTCGCCGTCGTGCAACGACCTCGTCGCGTCTCCCACAGGGCGCCTCCTCGTGACCTCGGGCCGGCGGAACCGCCCGCGCGCGCCCATTGTGCCTTGGCAACCCGTGCTCCGGGCCAGGACCTTGGGTCCGGCCGTCACGGGTTCTCGCGACGACGGCGTGCGTCCCGCCCAGCGCTCTCGCGCGCGGCGACGACGAACTAGGCTCGCCACCCGTGACCCGCCTGCTGCTCGCCTCCGCCTCGCCCGCCCGCCGCGCCACCCTTCTCGCCGCCGGGATCGACCCGCTCGTCGCGGTGTCGGGCGTCGACGAGGAGGCCGTGCTGGCCGCCGCGACCGAGCGGTTCGGCGCGCTGGAGCCCGCGGACGCGGTGCTGCTGCTGGCGCAGGCCAAGGTCGAGGACGTGTCCCGGAACCTGCCCGAGGAGCTCGAGGACGCCGACGACCTGCTCCTGCTCGGCTGCGACTCGATGCTCGAGCTGGGCGGCGAGATCTACGGCAAGCCCCGGGACGCCGCCKAGGCGACGGCCCGCTGGCGCGCGATGCGGGGCCGCACGGGCGTGCTGCACACCGGGCACTGGCTCATGGACGAGCGCGACGTGCCCGCGATGCTCGGGGCGACGTCGTCGACGACGGTGACGTGGGCGAACCTGTCCGACGAGGAGATCGACGCCTACGTCGCGACGGGCGAGCCGCTCGCGGTGGCCGGTGCGTTCACCATCGACGGCCTGGGCGGACCCTTCGTCGAGCGGATCGAGGGCGACCACCACGGCGTGGTCGGGCTGAGCCTGCCGCTGCTGCGCGAGCTGCTCGGCGAGGTGGGCGTGCGTATCCCCGACCTCTGGCGCTAGTCCTGACCTAGGTCCTAGGGAAGGGCGTTCCCGCAGGTGAACGATCTACCTGTGGGCCAGCCCGAGAGGCCCATCGGGGCCGGGTAGGCCGGGCCCGCGAGGGGCGTCCAAGGACATGACATGTCGACCGACACTGCTAAGAACAACCGCTTCGTCCGGATCTCCGGCCTGCTGGCGATCATCGCCGGTGCCGTGATGGTCATCGCGGGCGCAGTGACCTGGGGGGCCGTCTCCTCCCACCTGACCGCCGAGAACATCACCGTCAGCGAGGACGCTGCGGCCTTCGGCGGGCAGACCGTGAACACGCCGTGGGAGGCCTACGCACAGGCCGAGATCATCAACCACCACGCGCTCGAGGCGACCGGCGGCAAGACCTACGCCGAGCTGGACAAGGAAGACCCGCTGCGCGCCGTCGCCATGAACGGCTCGTTCCTGCGGGCGTCGCTCTTCACCTCGGTCGTCGCCTTCGGCGTCGCGGCCCTGGTGGTGGGTGTCGGCCTGGTCTTCGGTCTGATCGGCTTCGCGCTGCGCAAGGTCGCGCCGGCCGCCGAGGTCGTCGCACCGGCCGTCGACGAGAACCTCGTCGCCCGCGTCTGACAGCACGCCAGCCGAGCCCGGTCTCCCCAGGGGGCCGGGCTCGGCTGCGTTCGCGGTGATTGTGGCGTTGCGACAACCGCGCCGTCGCAGATCCGTCATGACGGGCGGCGCACCTGAGGATCCCTACAAACCCGTGCCCTGGAAGGTTGGTCGGATCGACAATCTTGGGAGGGCGCGCGCCCCGGGCGCGGGTCCGGCACGCACCGGGCGTTACGGTGAGCCGTGCCCGCCATCTCCAAGGTCCTCATCGCCAACCGCGGTGAGATCGCCGTCCGCATCGCCCGAGCCTGTCGCGACGCTGGGATCGGCTCCGTCGCCGTCTACGCCGACACCGATCGCGAGGCCGTGCACGCGCGGATCGCCGACGAGGCGTTCGCGCTGAACGGTGCGCGCGCGGCGGAGACGTACCTCGACATCCCCAAGCTGCTCGACGTGGCCCGGCGGTCGGGCGCCGACGCCGTGCACCCGGGCTACGGCTTCCTCGCCGAGAACGCCGCGTTCGCGCAGGCCGTCCTCGATGCGGGGCTCGTCTGGATCGGTCCCCCGCCGTCGGCCATCGAGTCCCTCGGCGACAAGGTCAGCGCGCGGCACATCGCGCAGAAGGCCGGCGCGCCCCTGGTCGCCGGAACCGCCGACCCCGTGCAGGGCGTCGCGGAGATCCACGCGTTCGTCGCCGAGCACGGCCTGCCCGTGGCCATCAAGGCGGCGTTCGGCGGCGGCGGTCGCGGCCTGAAGGTCGCGCGCGAGTCCGGCGAGATCGACGAGATGTTCGAGTCCGCCACGCGCGAGGCCGTCGCGGCGTTCGGGCGCGGCGAGTGCTTCGTCGAGCGGTACCTCGACCGCCCGCGGCACGTCGAGACGCAGTGCCTCGCCGACGCCTACGGCACGGTGGTCGTCGTCTCCACGCGTGACTGCTCGCTGCAGCGCCGCCACCAGAAGCTGGTCGAGGAGGCGCCCGCGCCGTTCCTCACCGACGCGCAGCGCACTCAGCTGGTCGAGTCCTCGAAGGCGATCCTGCGGGAGGCCGGGTACGTCGGCGCCGGGACCTGCGAGTTCCTGGTCGCCGCCGACGGCACGATCTCGTTCCTCGAGGTCAACACGCGCCTGCAGGTCGAGCACCCGGTCTCCGAGGAGATCAGCGGCATCGACCTGGTCCGCGAGCAGCTGCGCATCGCGGCAGGCGAGCCGCTCGGTTACGACCACGTGGAGACCCGCGGCCACTCGCTCGAGTTCCGGATCAACGGCGAGGACCCGGGCGCGGGCTTCCTGCCGGCGCCGGGGCGCATCACCACACTGCGCTTCCCCTCCGGCCCCGGCGTGCGCGTCGACTCCGGCGTGGTCGAGGGCGACAGCGTCTCGGGCCTCTTCGACTCGATGATCGCCAAGGTCATCGTCACCGGCGCCGACCGGCCCCAGGCGCTCGCCCGGGCCCGCCGGGCGCTGGCGGAGCTCGAGGTCGTCGGCATCCCCACGGTCGTCCCGTTCCACCGCGCGGTGCTGGACGCCGAGGCGTTCGCCCCGAAGGACCCAGCCCAGCCGTTCTCCGTGCACACGCGCTGGATCGAGACGGAGTTCGCGGAGACCGTCGCCGCGCTCGCGCCGGCCGCACCGCAGGAGGAAGACGAGGACGACGAGCCCGCCGCGCTGGAGCGCGTGGTCGTCGAGGTCGGCGGCAAGCGGCTCGAGGTCGTCCTCCCGGCCGCGCTCGCGCTCGGTCGCGGCCCGGGCGGCGCCGGTCGTGGGCCCGGCGGCCCGGGCGCGCGCCGACCCGTGCGTCGCGCGGCCCGTGCGAACGGGAGCAGCAACGGCACCACCCTGGCGTCCCCGATGCAGGGCACCATCGTCAAGGTCGCGGTCGCGGAGGGCGCGCAGGTGGCCGAGGGCGACCTGGTCGTCGTGCTCGAGGCTATGAAGATGGAGCAGCCGCTGCTGGCGCACCGCGCCGGAACCGTGACGTCGCTGTCCGCGGGCGTCGGGTCGAGCGTGAGCGCCGGCACCGCCATCTGCGAGATCGTCGGCTGACGCAGGCGTGCCGGACGGACCACCTCCCCACCGCCAGCGCCAGCCGGGCGACGGCTGGGTCGAGTGCGCGTGCGGCCGGCGCCACTGGGGGCTGCACGGCGCCGCGGGCCTGCTGCTCGCCCGGCGCGACGCCGACGGCACGCCGACCGCGGTCGTCCTGCAGCACCGCGCCGTGTGGAGCGACCAGGGAGACACCTGGGGCGTGCCCGGCGGGGCCCGGATGCCCGACGAGTCCGCGGAAGACGCGGCGCTGCGCGAGGCCGAGGAGGAGGCCGGGATCGACCGCCAGGCCGTGCGGCTGCGCGAGTCGTCGGTCCTGCAGCACCCCGACTGGTCCTACACGACCGTCCTGGCCGACGAGATCACGCCCGTGCACCCCGCCGTGACCGACGCGGAGAGCGTGGAGCTGCGCTGGGTGCCGATCGACGCGGTGGCGGATCTCCCGCTGCTGCCCGCGTTCGCCGACGCCTGGCCGCGGCTGCGCGACCGCCTGGTGGCTCTCGGCGGCCGGTGACGGGCCTCACAGCACCGGCCGCCGGACCGTCTCGCGCCCGGACGGCTCGCCGGGGTAGTGTCCCCTCAGTGAGGTAAGCCTGCCCTCATCCGATGCCCGACCGGGTGTCAGCCCCTGCACTCGGAAGACGCTCCATGGTCGCCAACTACCTCATCGGTCTGCGCGAGGGCCTCGAGGCCGCGCTGGTCGTCAGCATCCTCGTCGCGTACCTGGTCAAGACCGGGCGCCGCGACCAGCTGCCGGCGCTCTGGGCCGGGGTCGGCATCGCGGTGCTCGCGTCGCTCGCGTTCGGCGCGATCCTCACGTTCGGGCCGTCGGGGCTGTCGTTCGAGGCGCAGGAGGCCATCGGCGGCACGCTCTCGATCATCGCCGTCGGCCTGGTCACCTGGATGATCTTCTGGATGGCTCGCACGGCCCGGCACATGAAGTCCGACCTGCACCACAAGCTCGACGACGCGATGAGCGCGGGCAAGAAGGCGGTCCTCGTGGTCGCGATGCTCGCCGTCGGGCGCGAGGGCCTCGAGACCGCGCTGTTCCTGTGGGCCAGCGCACAGGCGACCAGCGGCACCGCCGTCAACGCCAGCCCCAACCTTGGCCCCCTGATCGGCGCGGCCCTCGGGCTCGGCACCGCGGTGCTGTGCGGCTGGCTGCTCTACCGCGGCGCCCTCAAGCTCAACCTTCGCCTGTTCTTCGCCTGGACCGGCCTGTTCCTCGTGGTCGTCGCCGCGGGCGTGCTGTCGTACGGCGTGCACGACCTGCAGGAGGCCGGCATCCTGCCCGGCCTGAACAACCTGGCGTTCGACGTCTCGGCGACCATCCCGCCCAGCAGCTGGTACGGCTCGCTGCTCAAGGGCGTCTTCAACTTCTCGCCCGCCACCACGTGGCTCCAGCTGTTCGCCTGGTTCGCCTACATCGTGCCGACGATGTACTTCTTCATCCGCATCACGTGGGGCTCCGCACCCGCCCGCCCGTCGGCGCCCGCCGTCGCGCCGGCCGCGCGCGCGACCGCCGCCTGACATCCACCGCGCCCGTTTCCTAGGAGACCCATGTCCCGCCGCACCACAGTCGTCGCCGCCGCCGTGGCCGCGCTCGTCCTGCCGCTCGTCGCCGCGTGTGTCCCCAACGACACGTCGACGCCGGGCGCCAGCGGCTCCGCGGGCGCGCTGACGGTCACCTCGACGGCCGACACGTGCGACGTCTCCGCCACCGAGGCCGACTCCGGCACGGTCCGCTTCGCGGTCACCAACGCGGGCGACGACGTCACCGAGTTCTACCTGCTGGGCGACGACGGGCTGCGGGTCGTCGCCGAGGTCGAGAACGTGGGCCCCGGCCTCTCGCGCGACCTCATCGCGCAGGTCAAGCCGGGCACGTACTACACCGCCTGCAAGCCGGGCATGGTCGGCGACGGCATCCGCGCCGAGTTCACGGTGAACGACAGCGGCGCCCAGGTGGGCCCCACGGGCGACACCGCCGACCAGCTTGCGGCCGCCGAGGCGTCCTACGTCGCGTACGTGAAGGACCAGGTGGGCGCGCTGATCGCCGGCACGCAGGAGTTCGCCGACGCGTACACCGCGGGTGACGACGAGCAGGCGAAGGACCTGTACGCCGACACGCGGGCGCACTGGGAGCGCATCGAGCCCGTCGCCGAGTCGTTCGGCGACCTCGACCCCAAGCTGGACCTGCGCGAGGCCGACGTCGAGGAGGGTGACACCTGGACCGGCTGGCACCTGGTCGAGAAGGACCTGTGGCAGCCGACCGCCGACGCGAACGGCGGCGTCACCTACGTGCCACTGACGCCGGAGCAGCGTGCGGCCGCGGCGGCCGACATCGTCGCGAACACGCAAGCGCTGGTCGACGAGGTCAACGCCACCGACTTCACGTTCGAGGCCTTCCAGATCGCCAACGGCGCCAAGGAGCTGCTCGACGAGGTCGCCACCGGCAAGGTCACCGGCGAGGAGGAGATCTGGTCGCACACCGACCTCTGGGACTTCCAGGCGAACGTCGACGGCGCCCGCGTGGGCTACGAGGTGCTCGCGGACGTCGTCGAGGCCGAGGACCCGGACCTCGCGGCTACGCTGGCCACCCGGTTCGAGGAGCTCGACACGCTGCTGGCGGCGCAGGGCTCGCTCGACACCGGCTTCACGTACTACGACAAGCTCACGGACGCGCAGGTCAAGCAGCTCGCCGCTGCGGTCGACGCGCTCTCCGAGCCCCTCTCCCAGCTCACCGCGACGGTGACGGGCGCCTGACCGAAGAGGAGTGCCCGTGTCCGCCCCCACGGACCCGCACGACGAGCCCACCGCCCCGACCAGCGGCCTGTCCCGGCGCGCTGTCCTCGGACTCGGCGGTGGGCTCGCCGCCGTCGGCGTGGCCGCCGGCTTCGGGCTCGGCCGCGCCACGGCTCCCGAGCCCGCTGCCGGCGCGACGGCCTCCGCGGGGACGTACCCGTTCACGGGCGAGCACCAGGCCGGCATCGTCACGCCCGCGCAGGACCGGCTCTACCTCGCCGCCTTCGACCTGACGACGACCTCGCGCGATGAGCTGGTCGAGCTGCTGCGCCGCTGGACCACGATCGCGGCGCGGCTCACCCAGGGCCTGTCGGCGGGTCCGTTCGGGCCGGCGTCGGGACCGTACGACGCCCCGCCCGACGACACCGGCGAGGCCGCCGACCTGCCCCCGGCCGGGCTGACGATCACGTTCGGGTTCGGCCGGTCGCTGTTCGTCGGCACCCCGTCGCCCGACGGCACGCCCGGCGAGGACCGCTTCGGCCTGGCCGACCGCCTGCCCGGCGGGCTCGTCGACCTCCCGCACTTCGCCGCCGACGACCTCGACCCGGCCCGCAGCGACGGCGACCTCGTGGTGCAGGCCTGCGCGGACGACCCGCAGATCGCCGTGCACGCCATCCGCAACCTGTCCCGCGCCGCGTTCGGCAGCGCGACGATCCGCTGGACGCAGCTGGGGTACGGCCGCACGTCGTCGACGAGCACCGCCCAGCGCACACCGCGCAACCTGTTCGGGTTCAAGGACGGCACGGCCAACGTCAAGGCCGAGGAGACCAAGGCGCTCGACGAGCACGTCTGGGTGCCCGCGAGCGCGGCCCGGGACGACGAGACCGACTCGGCCTGGCTCACGGGCGGCTCCTACCTCGTCGCACGCCGGATCCGGATGCGCATCGAGACGTGGGACCGCACGTCGCTGCGCGAGCAGGAGAACCTCATCGGCCGCACCAAGGGTGTCGGCGCCCCGCTGTCCGGCGGCACCGAGTTCACCGAGCCGGACTTCACCACCGAGGGCAAGGGGGCCGCCCCGCTCATCGCGGTCGACTCGCACGTCCGGCTGGCGCACCCCGACTTCAACGACGGCGTCCGGCTGCTGCGCCGCGGCTACAACTTCACCGACGGCAACGACGCGCTGGGCCGGCTCGACGCGGGGCTGTTCTTCCTCGCGTTCGTCCGCGACCCCCGCACGCACTTCATCCCGATGCAGTCGTCGCTCTCGAGCAACGACGCCCTCATGGAGTACCTCACGCACACGGCGTCGGGCCTCTACGCCGTGCCGCCGGGCATTCCGGACGGTGCGCTGGTCACCGGCCCGGACGGCACGCCGGTGACCACGGACGACAGCCCGTTCGTCGGGCAGCAGCTGTTCGCCTGACGGCGGGAGTACTCTGCCGCGCGTGACGACGACGCCCGACGAGACCCCCGCCCGGACGCCGCCCGACGCCGGCACGCCCACGCGCGTGTGGCTCGTCGCGCTGCTCACCGTGATGTGCCTGGAGATGGTCCGGGCCTCCGGTCCGCTGCTCGACCGCGCGTTCGCCGCCGGCACGGTGAACGCCGCGGTCACGGCGCTGGGCACCTACGCGGGCGCCGGTGTGGTCGCCGCGGTGATCCTGCTCCTGGTCGGGCGCTCGTCCGGCACCCCCGACGCCCGCACGCTGCTGCTGGGCGCCTCCGTGCTGGCCGTGCTGCGCGTGGTCGTCCAGGCGCTCGACGGGCTCGCGCTCGACGTCGTCGGGCTCGTCACGGTCGCCGTGTCGGTCGGCGTGCTGACGCTGGCGGTCGCGTTCGTCGCGGGGCGCCCGGCGGGCGGTCGGCAGGCCGCCACCGGGCTCGTCATCGGGTCGGGGCTGTCCGTCGGCCTGCAGCTGGTGCTCGGCACGTGGGACGCGGTGTGGCGCGACAGCTGGACGGGCTGGGTGGTCGCAGTCGTGCTCGCGCTCGCCGTCGTCGCCACGGCCCGCGGCCTCGTCGCCTTCACCACGCCCGACGAGCAGGCCACGGGACGGCCGCGCCGGCTCTGGGGGCTCGGGCTGTACCTGGCGCTGGCCGCGATGATCGTCGCCAACCCCGCGTTCGTCGCGTCGCAGTCGGGCGTCGCGCTCGGGTGGGCCGGGCTCGCGGTCGTCGTCGCCAACGCGCTCGGTGCCTGGTCCCTGCTGCGGGCCAACCCCTGGTCGGCGGGCGTGCGGGTGGGGGCCGCGGTGCTGCTCGTCGCGGGTGTCGCCTGCGCGCTGTGGCTCACGGGGATCGCCGCGCTCGTCGCCGTGCTCGTGCTGCAGCTCTGCGTCGGCATCGTCCTGTCGGCCGCGCTGAGCGCCCACCGGCCCGCCCCCCGCGGCATCCCCCGGACGGGCGCGGCGACCCTGGTGGTCGGCCTCGGCACCATCGGGCCGCTGCTGCTCTACATGCTCGACTACGACGTCCCGCTGCCCGTCGACAACGTCTGGGTCGTCGTCCTGACCGCGCTCGGCCTGGCACTCTCGGGCCTGCGTCGGCGCACCCCGGGCGCCGTCCCGGCGCTCACCAGCCCCGACCGCATGCCCACCCGCCTGAGCTCGGTGCGGCTGCTGATCCTGCCCGCGATCGTCCTCGCGCTCCTCGGCCTCATCCCGTCGACCATCAGCACCACCGGCGCCGACGTGCCTGCGCAGGCGGCCGGCGACGACCTCACGCTGGTCGACTGGAACCTGCACTACGGCGTCTCCCCGCTCACCGCGGTGGACCTGGAGGGCATCGCGGCGACCATCGAGGCGCAGGACCCCGACGTCGTCACGCTCCAGGAGGTCGAGCGCGGCTGGGTGTTCGGCGGCGGCGCCGACATGGCGACGTGGCTGGCGCACCGGCTCGACATGACCATCCACTTCGCCCCCGCGGCGGACCACCAGTTCGGCAACGCCGTGCTGGCGCGGTCGGCGCTGACCGACGCCGTCGTCCACCCGCTGCCGTACGGCGCGGGTCCGCAGAGCCGGTCCGCCCTGTCCACCACGCTGACCACCGCGTCCGGCGCGGACGTGCGCGTCACGTCGATCCACCTGCAGCACCGCGAGTCGAACACCCCCACCCGGCTGGAGCAGCTGACGGCCTTCACCGGGGTGCCGGTGACCCCGCCGGCCGTGCTGGCCGGTGACCTCAACGCCGAGCCGGGCTCGCCCGAGATCCGGCTGCTGGAGACCGCGGGCTGGATGAGTGCGGGTCCCGCCGAGGTGCCCACGTCCCCGTCCCAACGTCCCCGGCAGAAGATCGACTGGGTGTTCGGGCAGGGCGTGACGTTCGGCCAGGCGACCGTGCTGGTCTCGCCGCAGCAGTCCGACCACCTCCCGCTCGTCACGCAGTTCCGGATCGCCGACTGACACACCGGGCCCGTCGGCGGCGTGGCCCGACCGCTCGTGTTGAAGCCTGTACCGCCCGAGAGGACCCTCGACCACATGACGCCCCGCCGGCCCCTGCCCTCCCGCCCCGTCGCCGACCCCGGCGCGATCGTCGTCGGAGCGGACTGGCGGATCACCGTGCTGACCGACGGGCTGGTGCGGCTCGAGCACTCCCCCGACGGCGGCTTCGAGGACCGCGCATCGACCTTCGCGCTCAACCGCGACCTGCCGGTTCCGTCGTTCCGGGTGGTCGAGACCGACACCCACGTCGAGGTGCTCACCGCCCGGTTCCACCTCGTCTATGACCGCCGACCCTTCAGCACGAGCGGGCTCAGCGTCTCGGTGCTGGGCGACATCAGCGCCTACCACTCGGTGTGGCGTTACGGCGAGGACGGCGACGGCCTCGGCGGCACCGCGCGCACGCTCGACCTGGCCGACGGCGCTATCCCGCTGGAGCCGGGCGTCGCGTCCCGGCAGGGGTTCGCGGTCCTCGACGACTCGCGCTCGATGGTGTTCGACGACGAGGGCTGGGTGACCCCTCGCGACGGCTCGCGCACCGACCTCTACGTCTTCGCGTACGGCCACGACTACCGCGCGGCCCTCGACGCCTTCTACGCCGTGTCCGGGCCGACGCCCCTGCTCCCCCGCTTCGCGCTGGGCAACTGGTGGAGCCGTTTCCACCGGTACACCGCCGACAGCTACGCGGCCCTGCTCGACCGGTTCGACGCCGAGGGCCTCCCGTTCAGCGTCGCGGTCCTCGACATGGACTGGCACCTCACCGACATCGACCCCGCGCTCGGCAGCGGCTGGACCGGCTACACCTGGAACCGGTCGCTCTTCCCCGACCCCGCCAAGTTCCTGGCCTCCCTGCACGAGCGCGGCCTGCGCGTGACGCTCAACGTGCACCCCGCGGACGGCGTCCGCACGCACGAGGACGCGTACCCGGCGATGGTCCGGGCGCTCGGGGTGCCGTCCGGCGACCCGATCCCGTTCGACGTCACCGACCGGGCGTTCCTGGACGCGTACTTCGACGTGCTGCACCGCGGGCTCGAGGACGACGGCGTCGACTTCTGGTGGCTGGACTGGCAGTCGGGCCCGCACTCCCGCGTCGCGGGCATCGACCCGCTGTGGATGCTCAACCACTTCCACTTCCTCGACAACGCGCGCGACGGGCGCCGGCCGCTGACGTTCTCCCGCTACGCCGGCCCCGGCAGCCACCGGTACCCGGTCGGGTTCAGCGGCGACACCGTCATCTCGTGGGCGTCGCTGGCGTTCCAGCCGTACTTCACGGCCACCGCGTCGAACATCGGCTACGGCTGGTGGAGCCACGACATCGGCGGCCACATGTTCGGCGGCAAGGACGACGAGCTGGCCACCCGGTGGCTCCAGCTCGGCGTGTTCTCCCCGATCCTGCGGCTGCACTCGTCGGCCAACGAGTTCACGACGAAGGAGCCGTGGACGTACTCGCACGAGGCCCGCGCCGTGATGACGTCGCACCTGCGCCTGCGCCACCGCCTCGTGCCGTACCTGCACACCATGAACCACCGGGCCGCGGCCGGTCGACCGCTGGTCGAGCCGCTGTACCACCAGTGGCCGTCGGCTCCCGAGGCGTACGACCAGCCAAACCAGTACCTCTTCGGCAGCTCCCTGCTGGTGGCGCCGCTGACCACGCCGGCCGACCCGCGCACGCGCCTCGCCGCCGTCCGCGGCTGGCTCCCGTCGGGCACCTGGGTGGACGTGTTCACCGGTCTCGTCTACGACGGCGGTCGCGAGCTCCTGCTGCACCGCGACCTGTCGACCATCCCCGTGCTCGCGCCCGCCGGCGCGATCGTGCCGCTCGACGGCGCCGCCGTTCCGTCCAACGACCCCGTGAACCCGGCGTCGCTCGAGGTGCTCGTCGTCGTCGGCGCGGACGGGTCGTTCACGCTGGTCGAGGACGACGGAAGCCTCGACGGCGTCGCGACGACCCCGCTCGCGTTTTCGCAGGCCACGGGCACGTTCTCTGCGGGCCCGGCTCGCGGCACTCTCGACTGCCTGCCGGCCACACGCACCTGGACCATCACGTTCTTGGCGTCCGACGGCTCCCCGAACGCCTCGGTCGACGGCGTCGTCGCTGCCGGTTCCCTGCTGCGCGCCGACGACCGGGTCTCGCTCAGGGTCGAGGACATCCCGGTCGGCGCGACGCTCACGGTCACGCTCGGCGACGACCCGCGGCTCGCGCCGAACGACGTCGCCGGCCGCCTGTTCACCCTCCTGGACCGCGCGCAGATCAGCTACGACCTCAAGACGCGCGTGCAGTCGATCGCCACGTCCGACGCCCCGCTGTCCGTCCGCATCAGCCACCTGCAGGCCCTGCAGCTGGACGCGTCGCTCTCGGCGGCGGTCAACGAGCTCCTGCTGGCCCGCCCCTGACCAAGCCATGAGCGCCGTCACGCGGGCCGATGACGTCTGCCAGGGCTTGCTCGTCGCGCGAACCCGACATGAGGACCGCGTGGACCCACGCACACGGCACTGATGTCGGGGTCGGCGGACGGTCGTCAGACGAGGTGCTGCACCAGGGTGCCGACGCCGTCCGCCAGCGTGATGTCCGCGAGCGCGCCGTTGACCAGCGCCAGCTGCGGCGGGACGTGCCCGATGTCCAGGTCGTACAGGACGGGGACGTCGAGCGGGCCGAGGGCGTCCCGCACGGCGTCGAGCTGCGTGAACCCCGGCGACCCCGGCGCCGACGTGCGGCCGACCAGCACCGCGTTCGCCCGGTCGAACCACCCGGCGAGGCGCAGGTGGTGGAGCATGCGCCCGGCGGTGAACGCGTCGACCTCGGCGACCTCGACGTAGACCAGCAGCCCCTCCGGCGCGTGCCGGTCCGCGAACCCCGCGACGTCGCCGTACGGCGTCCCGGGCAGCATCGAGATCGTCTCCAGGCAGCCGCCGATGAGTCGCCCGCGCACCGTGTCGACCTCGTCGCGCGCGAGGCTCTTCCATCGCGCGGGCGTCGTGAGCACCTGCTTCGTGACCTCGGGATGCACCACGAAGTCCGGCCACGACTCCTGGGACCAGCGCGCGGCACCCTGCGCGACCCCGGCGCCCGGCGGTGCCGACGCGAGGTCGAGCCAGTGCCGGAGCGGGTCGGGCACGACGAACGGGGTGTCCATGAGCGCCGGCCCGTGCAGGGTCGCCGTGCCCGTCAGGAGCGTCAGCGGGAGCAGCAGGGTGCTGGTGTCGGAGTAGCCGACGAGCCACGTCGGGGCGGACCGGGCGACCGCGTCGAAGTCCAGCAGCGGCAGCAGGTCGATCGCGAGCTCACCGCCCCACGGCGGGACGATCGCGCGGATGCGCGGATCGGTGAGCATCGCGATCAGCTCCGCGGCCCGCTCGGCCGCCGGCGCGCTCGTCGGACCCGTCCCGTCCATGCACCGCCCGACCTCGACCTCGAAGCCGCGCCGGCGCAGGTCGTCGAGGCAGAAGTCGAGGCGCGGCTGCATGTCGTCAGAGACGCCCGACGACGGCGACGTCACCCCGATGACGTCGCCGCGCTGCAGCGGAGCCGGGTAGCGCACGATGAGGTCCTCTCCGCAGCGGCCGACCAAGCCATCGGCGTCGTCAACCGACCGTATGGCGGCGCTGAGGGCTTGGTCGACACGGAGCGCCTCGAGGCCCGCCCGCGTTGCGCTGCGGGTCAGTCCTCGGAGCGGTGGTGGAGGATGCGGGCCACCTCGGCGATCGTGCCCGACATCGACGGGTAGACCGTGGCGGTCTCGGCCAGCTGGTCGGTGGTCAGGCGGTGGGTCACGGCGAGGGTCAGCGGGTAGATGGACTCGCTGGCGCGCGGTCCGACGACGACTGCGCCGAGGACCGTGCCGCTGCCGGCGTGGGCGAAGATCTTGATGAACCCGTCGCGGACGCCCAGCATCTTGGCGCGCGGGTTGCGGGCCAGCGGCAGCATGCTCACGGTGTACTTCACACCCTCGGCGTGCAGCTGCGTCTCGGACCAGCCGACGGTCGCGATCTCGGGCAACGTGAAGATATTGGCGGACACGCCGCGCAGCGACAGCGGCTTCACGGCGTCGCCGAGCGCGTGGGCCATGGCGAGGCGGCCCTGCATGGCGGCGACCGACGCGAGCGGCAGCACGCCGGTCACGTCGCCGGCCGCGTAGATCCCGCGGACGTTGGTCCGCGAGACCTTGTCCACCTCGATGTGACCGGACGGCGTGAGCCGCACGCCGGCCTCCTCGAGGCCGAGACCCGAGGTGGTGGGGATGGAGCCGACCGCGAACAGCACGTGCGACCCCTCGATGACGCGGCCGTCGGACAGGGTCACCTCGACGCCGTCGGCGGTGCGCCGGGCACCGGACGCCCGCGACTGGGACATGACCGTCATGCCGCGGGTCTTGAACACGTCCTCGAGCAGCTGGGCGGCGTCGGCGTCCTCGCCGGGCAGCACGCGGTCGCGGCTGGACACCAGCACGACGTCGGCGCCGAGCGACGTGTAGGCGCCGGCGAACTCGGCGCCGGTCACGCCCGAGCCGACGACGATGAGCCGCGTCGGCAGCGCCGGCAGGTCGTACACCTGGGTCCACGTGAGGATGCGCTCGCCGTCCGGCCGGGCCTCGGGGAGCTTGCGGGGGGTCGCGCCGGTGGCCACGAGGATGACGTCGGCGTCGAGCGCGAGGTCGTCGGCACCCTGCGGGGTCGTCACGACGACGCGGGACGGCCCGTCGAGGTGCCCGTGGCCGAGGACGATCTTCACGCCCTCGCGCTCGAGGCGCGCCCGGATGTCCGCAGACTGGGCGGCCGCGAGCGCCTTGACGCGCGTGTTCACCGCAGCGAGGTCGATGCGGTGTCTCAGCTGCTCGAGGGTGCCGCCCACGGCGCCGGACAGCAGGGTGCCGTCGAGCCGGATGCCCAGCTCGGGGGCGCGGTCCGCGATGGTCATCCACTCGGCGGTCGCGATCAGCGTCTTGGACGGGACGACGTCGGTCAGGACCGCGGCGCCACCCATCCCGGCGGCCTCGACGACGGTGACGTCCGCCCCGAGCCGGCGGCCGACGAGGGCCGCCTCGTACCCGCCGGGGCCCCCTCCGACGATGACGACGCGAGGAGCGGGCGATGACGGCGCGGGGGTGCTCACGGAGACCCATTCTGCCGGTCCGGCGGCGCGAGGCCAGGCGGGAACCGAGCGTTAACCTCGGACCATGAGCGACGTCACACCCCTCCCCGACCTCGACGACCCCACGACCGACCCGTTCGACGTCGCCCGGGCGGCCGCCGCATACCTCGCGCAGGCCACCGGCGTGGAGCGCCACGACGTGCTCCTGGTGCTCGGATCTGGCTGGGGCGGCGCCGCCGACCTGCTCGGTGAGACGGTCGCGGAGGTGCCGAGCCACGAGATCCCCGGCTTCTCGGCACCGGCGGTGGCCGGCCACGGCGCGACGACCCGGTCCATCCGGATCGAGGGCACCGACCGGCACGCGCTCGTGCTCGGATCGCGCACCCACCTGTACGAGGGCCGCGGCGTGCGGCGGGTGGTGCACGGGGTCCGCACCGCGGCGGCCGCCGGCGCCACGACGGTCGTCCTCACCAACGGCTGCGGCGGCCTCAACCCCGCCTGGCTGCCCGGGACGCCCGTGCTCATCCGCGACCACATCAACCTCACGGCCACCTCCCCCCTCGAGGGCGCGACGTTCGTCGACCTCACCGACCTGTACTCGGCTCGGCTCCGGGCGGTCGCGCGGGAGATCGACCCCACGCTCGACGACGGCGTCTACGTGCAGTTCCCAGGCCCCCACTACGAGACGCCCGCCGAGGTGAAGATGGCCGGGATCCTCGGCGGCGACCTCGTCGGCATGTCCACCACGCTCGAGGCCATCGCGGCCCGGCACGCCGGGCTCGAGGTGCTCGGCATCTCGCTCATGACGAACCTCGGCGCGGGGATCTCCGCCGTCCCGTTGTCCCACGCCGAGGTGCTCGAGGCCGGCGTCGCGGCGGGACCCCGGATCAGCGCCCTGCTGGCCCAGATCGTCCGCAGGCTCTAGGGAAGCGCGCGCGGGTCGTCCTGAGTACGTTGGCCCCATGACCGGCGACGATGCGTGGGCAGGCCTCGAGGCGCGGGTGCGAACCTGGATCGACGACGACCCCGATCCCCAGACGGCGGACGAGCTCCGCGAGCTGCTCGACCTCGCCCGAGCCGAACCGCCGGCGATCGCGGAAGGCGACGAGCCCGACCCGACGCAGCGGCAGGAGCTCGACGCCCGGTCGGCGGCCCGCGCCGAGCTGGCGGACCGGTTCAGCGGGCTGCTCCAGTTCGGCACCGCGGGACTGCGCGGCCGGCTCGGCGGCGGTCCGCACCGGATGAACCGCGCGGTCGTCATCCGCGCCGCCTCCGGCCTGGCCGACTACCTGCTCGGCGAGCTCGACGGCGTGCACCCCGCGCCGCGCGTGGTCATCGGGTACGACGCCCGGCACAAGTCCGTGGACTTCGCGCGCGACTCGGCGGCGGTGCTGACCGCGGTCGGCATCGAGGTGCTGGTCCTGCCGTCGGCGCTCCCGACCCCGGTGCTGGCCTTCGCGGTCCGGCACCTCGCCGCCGACGCCGGGATCATGGTCACGGCGTCGCACAACCCGCCGCAGGACAACGGCTACAAGGTCTACCTGGGCGGCCGGGTGGTCACCGACTCCGGCCAGGGCGCGCAGATCGTGCCCCCGGCCGACGCGGCCATCGCCGCCGAGATCGCGCACGTGCCCTCGGTCGCGTCGGTCCCGCGCGCCGCGAGCGGCTGGACGATCCTCGGGCCGGAGGTCGTCGACGACTACGTCCGCAACGTCGTCGCCCTCGCGCCGACCGACGAGGCGACCCGGGCCGCCGCCAAGCGCCTCCGCATCGTGCTCACGCCGCTGCACGGCGTCGGCGGCGAGGTCGCGCAGCGCGTGCTGAACGAGGCCGGGTTCACCGACGTGCTCGTCGTGCCGGAGCAGGCCGAGCCGGACGGCGACTTCCCGAGCATCGCGTTCCCCAACCCGGAGGAGCCGGGCGCCATCGACCTGGCCATCGGCCTGGCCAGCGACGAGCTCGCCGACCTGGTGATCGCGCTCGACCCCGACGCCGACCGCTGCGGCGTCGGCGCCCAGGACCTGCGCCACCGATCGTTCCGTGGCCCGGACACGGCCGAGGCCGAGGGCTGGCGCATCCTGCACGGCGACGAGACCGGGTCGCTGCTCGGCGCGGCCTTCGCGGCCGGCGGCGGCAACCCGAACGGGTCGTACTTCGCCAGCTCGATCGTCTCGTCGCGCCTGCTGGGCAAGATCGCGAGCGCCGCGGGCTACGGCTACGCGCAGACGCTCACGGGATTCAAGTGGATCTCCCGCGTCGACGGCCTGGTGTTCGGGTACGAGGAGGCGCTCGGCTACTGCGTCGACCCCGCGCACGTGCGCGACAAGGACGGCATCTCGGCCGCGTTGCTGGTCGCGGGCCTGGCCGCCCGGCTCAAGGCGGAGGGCCGCACGGTGGTCGACGCCCTCGACGACCTGGCCCGGGTGCACGGCCTGCACCTGACCGACCAGGTCTCAGCCCGGTTCGTCGACCTCGCGCAGATCGGCGAGACCGTGCACCGCGTGCGCAACCGACCGCCGAGAACCCTCGGCGGGTCGCGCGTGACCGAGGTGGTGGACCTGGCCACCGGCACCGACGACGACCGCGACGGCCTGCCGCCCACCGAGGGCCTACGCCTGCTCACGGAGGACGGCACCCGCGTGATCGTGCGGCCCAGCGGCACGGAGCCCAAGGTCAAGTGCTACCTGGAGGTCGTCGTGCCCGTGGCGCCGTCAGCCGACCACAAAGCGGTCGGGCGGGCCCGCACGCAGGCCCGCGCGCGGCTCGACGCGGTCGCCACGGACGTCCGGGCGGCCTTGGGTATCTAGCGCGTCTTGGAGCAGCTCACCTGCGGCACCAGCACCCCGGCGTCCCCGGGCGCGGTGCCCTGGAACCCGAAGGTCGTGGTGGCACCCTCCTTCAGGCTGCCGTTGTAGTCCATGTTCTCGGCGGTCACCTGACTGCCGCGGGTGCCCAGGCGCGAGTTCCACACCGTGGAGATCTGCTCCCCCGCGGGCATGACCCAGGTGACGGCCCAGCCCTCCACCCCTGTGCTGCCCCCGGTGACGACCACCTGGCCCTGGAACCAGTTCTGGCCCTCGGAGGACCAGTGGTTGGTCACCGTGTACACGGCCTGGCAGGCGCTCGCGGGCATGGGCTCCGGGGGCGCGACTCCGCCCTCGGTAGGGCTCGGGCTCGACGGCACGGGTGCCGGGTTCGGCTGCGCGGCGGGCGGCTGCCTCGTCGGGGTGGGCGTCGGCGTGGGGGTGGCGGGCGGCTCCGTCGGCTCYGGCGTCGGCTCGGCCGTCGGCGCGGGGGCCACGACCCCGCTGAGGGCGAGGTCGGCGGCGGCGAAGGGTGTGACGGCCACGTTGACGTCGGGCGTCGCCGGCCGGCCGTCGCAGCTGCGCGCGGGGTCGAAGCTGGCGTACGCCCCGGAGGTGCACGTGAAGTCCACGACCGCGTCCCCGGCGACGACGACGGTCCCGCCGAGCCGTGCGCCGGACCGGACGACCGCGACGTCCCGCACGACCGCGTCCTCGCCGACCACGGCGCCGGCCTCCACCCATGCCCGACCCTCGATGCGGGCGTTCCCGTGCACCTGCGAGTCGCCGCGCACCACGGCGTCGGGGCCGACGAACGCCGTGGGGTCGACGCTCGCGGCGTCGTCCACCCAGCCGCCCCCGTTCGGGTGCCGGTGACCACCGGCCGTCGCGGGCCGGGACGCGTCGTCCGCGACGGTCGCGCCCGACAGCCGGAACTCGTACGGGTACCGGGTCACGTCGCCGTACCCGTCGGTCGCTGCGTGGGGGCGGTGCTCCGTGGGCGTCCCGGCGACGACCAGGTACAGCTCCTGCTCCCCCGCGCGCAGCGTGAACTGGACGTCCTGGTCGAGGCTCTCCGTCACGGGGCTGTACCGGGGTGTCTGGCCGCGCAGTGCGACGAAGCCGAAGCTCAGGCCGGCGTCGGCGGCCTCGCCGTGCCCTCGCAGGCGCAGGTGGACGTCCGAGGTTCCCGGGTCCGGGGTCAGCCGCACGATGGTGAAGCCGTAGTCGGAGGGCGCGAACGCGTCGAGCACGCGGTAGTGCCCGGGGTCGCCCTCGACGCTCTCGACCGGCGTCGTCCGGTCGGCGAGCAGCACCGGGTCCAGGCCCGCGACGGCCGCCGTGATCGCGCTGCGGTCGGTGAAGTCCCAGGTGACGGTGCGCAGGGCGTACTCCGCGACGCGGCGGTTCAGGTCCGCCTGCGTGAGCCCGGTGAGCCGCTTGTACGCGCTGAGGGGGTCCTCGCCGGCCTGCGCGTCCCGCCACAGCTCGCCGAGCAGCTGCTCTCCGTCGCGCTCGGCCAGGTACTGCAGCAGGAGCCAGCTGCCGTCGCCCAGCCGCGGGCTCGCCCAGTGCAGCTGCGGGCTGCGGACGAGGTCGGCGGCGTCACCGATCCCGCCCGGGGCGGCCACGGTGGCGAGGTAGGCGGCGCTGGCGGACCGGAACGTCGCGGCGTCGTCGGACGCGAGGCCGCGACCGGGCGTGTCCAGGGCCGCGAAGCCCTGCACCACCTCGGCGAATCCCCGGGCCAGCTCCCACGACGGGTCGAACTCCGAGCCGCCCACCGGGTCGGCCCCGGCGGTCGCGGTCGCGGACTCGTGCCCACGGGCGGTCAGCGCCGAGACGTCCACGCGCAGCAGCCCGACGCCGTCGACCACGCTGCCGGTCGCCCCGCGCGGCTGCTGCGACAGACCGCCGGTCGGCGGGACGACCCCATCGCCCGTCGACGAGCCGGGGCCGTCCGACCACGTCCCGTCGACGACGACGACGACCGCGTGATCGGCGATCGCCCCGTCGTCGGCCGCGACGCCCAGGTCGTGCACGTCGAGCGCGTACAGGGCGTCGAGCTGCGCGACGGCGCGCTCGGGGTCGAACCGGAGCGCGCCGGGAGCGTCCGACGGGTGCGCACCGGCGCGGTCGCCCCAGGCGAGGACGACGTCGCGACCCTCGCGCACATGGGCGAGCTTCCAGGACTCCGCCCACGCCGCGGGCACCTCGAGGGACTTGTCGKGGCGCAGGTGCTGCACGACGGCGGCGAGCCCGAGACCGACCGCCAGCGCGGTCACGAGCGCGACAGCGAGCGTCGCGCCGCGTCCCCACCGACCCATGCCGTGCCTGTCCCCTCGCCATGGCCGCCAACGGCCGCCCCACTGTCTCCGACGCCCCGCGACCAGTCAATCGCGGGCACAACCACCGACGGGTGATTCTGGGTCGCGTGCTCATATGAGCAGAGAACGCTACGAGTGTTGCGGGACCTCCACGGGGTGCCTACTGTGGAGACGTGATCGAGTCGGACGAGCTGCTGTCCATCCGCGCAGCCGAGCTGTACTACGAGGACGACAAGACGCAGGACGAGATCGGGTCGATCCTGCGACTCACGCGATGGAAGGTCGGCCGGCTGCTCGCGCAGGCCAAGGCGGACGGCTTCATCCGCATCGAGATCGTGCACCCCCGCGCCCGTCGGCTGCCGATCGAGCGTCGACTGCGCGAGACGTGCGGCCTGGCGGACGCGATCGTCGTCTCGTCGGCCGGCATCGACGACCAGGAGGACCTCCAGTCGCGCGTGGCACAGGCGGCCGCCGACTACCTCACCGCCCTGCGGCCCGTGCCGCGCACGCTCGGCATCAGCTGGGGCCGTACGCTGCACGAGATCTCGGTGCACCTCGAGGACGGCTGGGCGCCCGGCGTCGACGTCGTGCAGGTCAACGGCGGCGTGAGCCTGACCCGGCGGACGGGCACCGCGGCGACCACCGCGGTCACCATCGCGCAGAAGGGCCGGGGTCAGGCGGCGCTGCTGCCCAGCCCGGCCATCCTCGAGCGCCTCGAGACCAAGCAGGCGATCGAGGCGGACCGCGCGGTCGCCGCCGTCCTCGGTCTGGCCTCGACCGCCAACGCGTACCTGTTCAGCGCGGGGCCGGCCGACGAGACGTCGGTCCTGGTGGACAGCGGCTACCTCACGGCCGCCGACGTCGCCGGGCTGGTGCAGCGGGGGGCCGTCGGCGACGTCCTCGGCAGGTACATCGACGCCGCCGGTGGCATCGTCGATGTCGAGCTCGACGAGCGGACGGTCGGCCTGCCGCTCGAGAACCTCCGCGCGGCGGCGCACAGCATCGCCGTCATCTCCGGCCCGACCAAGCACGCCGTCGCCGCGGCCGTCGTCGGCAGCGGACTCTGCACGGTKCTCGTCACGGACGAGGACACTGCGACAAGCCTCATCGAGAAGCACACGAACAGCGAGGATCACGCATGACAGGCACTCAGATCGCCCACGCCGACCGCGCGCTCGCGCTGCTCGGCGGTGAGGCGAACGACGCCAACCTGCGGCGCTACCTGCAGGGCATCCCGGGGGTCGACGCCGTCGGGCTCGAGCAGCGGGCGGCCGGCCTCGGCACGCGCTCCATCAAGACCACGTCGAAGGCGTGGGCGCTGGACCGGATCATCGGGCTCATCGACCTGACCACGCTCGAGGGCGCGGACACGCCCGGCAAGGTGCGCTCGCTCGTCGCGAAGGCCGTCACGCCCGACCCGGCCGACCCGAGCTGCCCGCGCGTCGCCGCGGTGTGCGTGTACGGCGACATGGTCCCGCACGCCGTGCAGGCGCTCGGGTCCTCGCACGGCGACCCCGACCGGGGTGGCATCGCGGTGGCGGCGGTCGCGACGGCGTTCCCCAGCGGGCGCGCCTCGCGGTCGATCAAGCTGGAGGACACCAAGGACGCGGTCGCGGCGGGGGCCGACGAGATCGACATGGTCATCGACCGCGGCGCCTTCCTCGCCGGCAGGTACGGCCAGGTCTACGACGAGATCGTCGCCGTCAAGGAGGCCTGCCGCCGCACGGACGGCACCTCCGCGCACCTCAAGGTGATCCTCGAGACGGGCGAGCTGACCACCTACGACAACGTGCGCCGGGCGTCCTGGCTCGCGATCCTCGCGGGCGGCGACTTCATCAAGACGTCGACGGGCAAGGTCGCGCCCGCCGCGACGCTGCCGGTCACCCTGCTCATGCTCGAGGTCGTGCGCGACTGGTACCGGCTCAGCGGGGACAAGGTCGGCGTGAAGCCGGCCGGCGGCATCCGGGCGTCGAAGGACGCGATCAAGTACCTGGTGACGGTCGCCGAGACGGTCGGTGAGGAGTGGCTGACCCCGCACCTGTTCCGGTTCGGCGCCTCGAGCCTGCTCAACGACGTGCTGCTGCAGCGCCAGAAGATGACGACCGGCCACTACTCCGGTCCCGACTACGTGACGATCGACTGAGGGGCCCTTCTGATGTCATTCCTCGAGTACGCCCCGGCGCCCGAGTCGCAGGCGATCCTGAACCTGCGCAGCGAGTACGGCCTGTTCATCGGCGGTGAGTTCCGCGAGGGCCACGGCACGCCGTTCGCCTCGATCTCGCCGGCCACCGAGAAGCACCTCGCGACGATCGCGACCGCCGACGAAGCCGACGTGGACGCCGCGGTGGCCGCCGCCCGCCGCGCCTACGACAAGGTCTGGTCGCGGATGTCGGGCGCCGACCGCGGCAAGTACCTGTTCCGGATCGCGCGCCTGCTGCAGGAGCGCGCCCGGGAGCTCGCCGTCGCCGAGAGCCTCGACAACGGCAAGCCCATCAAGGAGTCGCGCGACGTCGACGTCCCGCTGGTCGCGGCGTGGTTCTTCTACTACGCAGGCTGGGCCGACAAGCTCGACCACGTGGGCCTGGGCGCGAACCCGGCTCCCCTGGGCGTCGCCGCGCAGGTGATCCCGTGGAACTTCCCGCTGCTCATGCTCGCGTGGAAGATCGCCCCGGCGCTGGCCGCCGGCAACACGGTCGTGCTCAAGCCGGCCGAGACCACGTCGCTGACCGCGCTGCTGTTCGCCGAGATCGTGCAGCAGGCCGACCTGCCGGCCGGCGTCGTCAACATCGTCACGGGCGCGGGCCAGACGGGCGCGACGCTCGTGGGCCACGGCGACGTGGACAAGGTGGCGTTCACCGGGTCGACGTCCGTGGGCCGGGCGATCGCGAAGCAGGTGGCGGGCACGCGCAAGAAGCTGACCCTCGAGCTGGGCGGCAAGGCGGCGAACATCGTGTTCGACGACGCACCCATCGACCAGGCCATCGAGGGCATCGTCAACGGGATCTTCTTCAACCAGGGCCACGTGTGCTGCGCGGGCAGCCGCCTGCTGGTGCAGGAGTCGATCCACGACGAGGTCGTCGACCGGCTGAAGAACCGGCTCTCGACCCTGCGCCTGGGCGACCCGCTGGACAAGAACACCGACATCGGCGCGATCAACAGCGCCGAGCAGCTGGAGCGGATCCGGACGCTCAGCGACATCGGCGAGGCCGAGGGGGCCGAGCGCTGGACGGCCGCGTGCACGATCCCCGAGAACGGGTTCTGGTACGCACCGACCATCTTCACCAACGTGTCCACCAGCCACCGCATCGCCCGTGAGGAGATCTTCGGGCCGGTGCTGAGCGTGCTCACGTTCCGCACGCCGGCCGAGGCGATCGCCAAGGCCAACAACACGCCCTACGGCCTGTCCGCCGGCATCTGGACCGACAAGGGCAGCCGCATCCTCGCGGTCGCGGACAAGCTCCGCGCGGGCGTCGTCTGGGCCAACACGTTCAACCGCTTCGACCCGTCCAGCCCCTTCGGCGGCTACAAGGAGTCCGGGTACGGCCGCGAGGGCGGCCGGCACGGCATCGCCGCGTACCTCAAGAACGGAGCCGCCAAGTGAGCCGCCTGGCCGTGCCCAAGACGTACAAGCTCTACATCGGTGGTGCGTTCCCGCGCAGCGAGTCGGGCCGCACCTACGAGATCGTCGGCGCCAAGGGGGCGTTCCTGGCCAACGCCGCCAAGGCGTCCCGCAAGGACGCCCGCGACGCGGTCGTTGCCGCGCGGGGTGCCGTCGCCGGCTGGTCGGGTGCGACCGCGTACAACCGCGGCCAGGTCCTCTACCGCGTCGCCGAGATCCTCGAGGGCCGTCGGGCGCAGTTCGTCGCCGAGATCGTCGACGCCGAGGGCGTCTCGAACTCCGTCGCGACCGCGCAGGTCGACGCGGCCATCGACCGCTGGGTCTGGTACGCGGGCTGGTGCGACAAGTACGCGCAGGTGGCCGGAAACGCCAACCCCGTGGCCGGGCCGTACTTCAACATCTCGGTGCCGGAGCCCACGGGCGTGGTCGCGATCATCGCGCCGCAGGACTCGTCGCTGCTCGGCCTGGTGTCGGCGGTGGCCCCCGCGCTGGTCGGCGGCAACACGGTCGTCGTGGTGGCCAGCGAGAAGCTACCCCTGTCGGCGATCAGCCTGGCCGAGGTGCTCGCGACGAGCGACGTGCCCAAGGGCGTCGTCAACGTGCTTACGGGCTCCCCGGCCGAGATCGCACCGTGGCTGGCCAGCCACGCGGACGTCAACGCGCTCGACCTCGTGGGCGCCGGCGACCTCGACTGGATCGACCTGCAGATCGCGGCGGCGGACACGCTCAAGCGCGTGCTGCCGCCAGAGAACGGGCCGGACGCCGCGGCGCCCTCCCTGGACCGGATCACCGCCTTCTCCGAGACGAAGACGGTGTGGCACACGAAGGGCCTGATCTAGGCGGTCGCGTGGCCCCGCACWTGCGGGGCCACGGACCACTCAGGCGCGGTGCCGGCTGCCCCGGGCGGTGGCGTACGCGGGCAGCAGCACCTGCTCGATGAGCGCCATCCGCTCGTCGTGGTGCAGGAACGTGTGCTGGGCCGCGGTCACCGCGACGTCGCGCATGTCGGCGAGCGTCCAGCCGGCCTCCTCGACGAGGAGCGTGAGCTCGCGGGTCAGCGACGTGCCGGACTGCAGCCGGTTGTCGGTGTTGACCGTGACCGCGAAGCCGAGCTCCTTGAGCTTGGTGATCGGGTGCGCAGCCACCGACTCGGCGGCGCCGGTCTGCACGTTCGAGGACGGGCACAGCTCGAGCGGGATGCGCCGGTCGCGGACCCAGTGGGCGAGCCGGCCGAGCTTGTCGCCCAGCTCGTCGGCCGTCACGTCGTCGATGAGCCGGACGCCGTGGCCGATGCGGCTGGCGTGGGCCACGTGCAGGGCCTCGGCGATCGACTCCAGGCCGGCCGCCTCGCCCGCGTGCACCGTCGCCGGGAAGTCGGCGTTCTCGAGGGTGGCGAAGGCCGTGGCCTGCCGCGACGGCGGGAAGCCGATCTCGGCGCCGGCGATGTCGAAGCCGACCACGCCGTTGTCGCGGTTCTCCAGGGCCAGGGCGGCGATCTCGTCACCCCGGTCCGCGTGCCGCATCGCGGTGATCAGGGTGCCGATGCGGATCGAGCGTCCCTGCGACGCCGCCTCGGCGATGCCCTCGGCGAAGCCGGCCTGCACGGCGTCGACCACCTGCTGCAGGCTGAGCCCCTTGCTGAGGTGCTGCTCTGGCGCGTAGCGCTGCTCGGCGTAGACCACGCCGTCCGCGGCGAGGTCGAGCACGGACTCGCGCGCCACCCGGCGCAGGCCGTCCTCGGTCTGCATCACCGCGACGGTGTGGTCGAAGGTCTCGAGGTAGCGCACCAGGGTCCCGGAGCTCGCCGCCTCGACGAACCAGCGGCCCAGCTCGTCCGCGTCGGTGGACGGCAGCTCGTAGCCGATCTCGGCGGCCAGCTCGATGATGGTCGCGGGGCGCAGGCCCCCGTCGAGGTGGTCGTGCAGCACGACCTTGGGCAGTCCGGGGATCAGTGCGACGAGCGACGCGACGGCGTCGGTGGCCGCGGGCGCGTCGGTGGCCTCGGGCGTGTCGGAAGGGGACGTCATGGCCTCACCGTAGCGGGACGAACCGCCCAGGGCCGTGTCAGCCGGCGTCGACCCCGTCGTCGTCCGGCACCTCGGAGTCCTGCTCGACGACGTCCGCCTCGTCCGCGCGGCCGTCCCGGTCGGCGCGGGCGAAGTCCGGTTCGTAATCCTCGGGATCCACCGCGTCGTCGGCGGCATCGCCGAGGCGTCGGGGCTCGTCCGGGTCGACCGGCGCTAGCCCGCCATCCCGCCACGCGTCGTTCCCGGGCACCGTGCTCATTGCTCCATCGTCCCCCCGTCGCGGCCGGGTGGCGAGGGGTCAGGCGTCGATGCGGTCGATCACGAGCGGCCGAGCCTGCACGGTGGTGCCGGCGGGTGCGACGACGACCGCGCCGGCGAGCGCCTCGCGCGCGCGGCCGAACCGCTCGGGGGTGTCCGTGTGCAGTGTCATGAGCGGCTGCCCGGCACGCACCGCGTCGCCCGGCTTGGCGTGCAGCTCGACGCCGGCGCCGGCCTGCACCGGGTCCTCCTTGCGAGCGCGCCCGGCCCCGAGCCGCCAGGCGGCGATCCCGACCGCATAGGCATCCAGCTCGGTGAGGACGCCGTCGCTCGCGGCCAGCACCTGCTCCGTCTCGCGGGCCACGGGCAGCGTGGCGTCCGGGTCACCGCCCTGGGCCGCGATCATCCGCTTCCACGCATCCATCGCCCGACCGTCCCGCAGGGCCGCCTCGACGTCCTCGGACGGTCGCCCGGCCGCCGCGAGCATCTCGCGCGCCAGCGCGACCGTGAGCTCGACGACATCCGCCGGTCCGCCACCGGCCAGCACCTCGACCGACTCGCGGACCTCGAGCGCGTTGCCCGCGGTGAGCCCCAGCGGCGTCGACATGTCGGTGAGCAGCGCGACCGTCTTCACGCCCGCGTCGGTGCCCAACGCGACCATCGTGCGGGCGAGCTCGCGGGCGCGGTCCACGTCCTTCATGAACGCGCCGGAGCCCACCTTGACGTCGAGCACGAGGGCGCCGGTGCCCTCGGCGATCTTCTTGCTCATGATCGAGCTGGCGATCAGGGGGATGGCCTCGACGGTGCCCGTGACGTCGCGCAGCGCGTAGAGCTTGCGATCGGCGGGCGCGAGGCCCGAGCCGGCCTGGCAGATGACCGCGCCGACGTCGTCGAGCTGGGCCATCATCTCGTCGTTGCTCAGCGCGGCCCGCCAGCCGGGGATCGACTCGAGCTTGTCCAGCGTGCCGCCCGTGTGGCCCAGCCCGCGCCCGGACAGCTGCGGCACCGCGACCCCGAACACGGCGACGAGGGGCGCGAGGGGCAGCGTGATCTTGTCGCCCACGCCACCGGTCGAGTGCTTGTCCGCGGTCGGTTGCGACAGCCCGGAGAAGTCCATCCGCTCGCCGCTCGCGATCATCGCGGCGGTCCACCGGGCGATCTCGGCGCGGTCCATCCCGTTGAGCAGGATCGCCATGTTCAGGGCGGACATCTGCTCCTCGGCCACGACCCCGCGCGTGTAGGCGTCGATGACCCAGTCGATCTGCGCGTCGGACAGGCGGTGCCCGTCGCGCTTGGTGACGATGACGTCGACGGCGTCGAACGACTCGGTCATGCGCGTTCCTCCAGGTCAGCGGGCCCGAAGGCGTCGGGGAGCACCTCGGTCATCGGCTTGATGCCGTGCGTGGTCTCCACCAGCAGGCGCGCTCCCCCGTGCTCCCACAGCAGCTGCCGGCACCGGCCGCACGGCATGAGCACGTTGCCGTGCTTGTCCACGCACGTGAACGCCACGAGCCGGCCGCCGCCCGAGACGTGCAGTCCCGAGACGAGCGCGCACTCGGCGCACAAGGTCACGCCGTACGAGGCGTTCTCGACGTTGCAGCCGACGACCACCCGCCCGTCGTCGACCAGCGCGGCGGCGCCGACCGGGAAGTTCGAGTACGGCGCGTAGGCGCGGTGCATGACGTCCGTGGCGGCCGCCTTCAAGGCGGCCCAGTCGATGTCCACAGGAACACTCACTTCGTGTAGGGGATGCCCTCGGCCGCCGGCGGGCGCACCCGGCCGACCAGCCCCGCGACGGCGAAGATCGTCACGATGTAGGGCGTCATCAGCATGATCTGGCTGGGGATCGGCGTCTGGATGATGCTCAGCTGCAGCTGCAGGTTGTTGGCGAAGCCGAACAGCAGGGCGGCCGCCAGCGCGCCCTTGGGGCTCCAGCGGCCCAAGATCATGGCGGCGAGCGCGATGTACCCCTTGCCGTTGGTCATCTCCTTGCCGAACGCCAGCCCGGCCGCGACCGTGAAGAACGCGCCTCCCAGGCCGGCGACCGCACCGCCGAGGACCGTGGAGCGCAGCCGGGTCCGGTTGACCTTGATGCCCACGGTGTCCGCGGCCTTGGGGTGCTCGCCGACCGACCGCAGGCGCAGGCCCCAGCGCGACCGGAACACCATGATCTGCAGCACGACCACGACGACGTACATGATGTAGACGAGCGCGGTCTGGCGGAACAGCACCGGGCCGATGATCGGGATCTGCGAGAGCACCGGGATGCTGATGACGGGCAGCCCGGGCGGGTTGTTCCACGTGTCCGGGTTCTGCTTGAGCACGGTGGAGAACAGGTAGCTAGTCACGCCGATCACCAGCACGTTGAGCACCACGCCGACGATGATCTGGTTGACCACGTACTTGATCGCGAAGAGCACCAGCAGGAGGCCGACGAGCGCGCCGGCGATCGGTGCGGCGATGAGGCCCGCGTAGGCGCTGCCGGTGAGGGTCGCGACGACGGCGGCGAGGAACGCGCCGCCCAGCAGCTGCCCCTCGATGGCGATGTTGATGATGCCGGACCGCTCGCACAGCAGGCCGGCCAGGGCGCCGAACACCAGCGGGATCGCGAGGAACAGCGAGCCCTGCAGCAGGCCCGTGAGCGGCAGGCCGCTCGTCTTGCCCGCGACGGCCCAGACCAGGAACGCGAACACCATGAGCACGCCGTAGGTGATCGGGAGCCACGGCCCGACCTTCCGGCGCTGCCGAGTCGCGTTGAACGACACGCCCGCGAGCACCAGGGCCGCGACGCACAGGACGATCGCGGTCGCCTTCGAGGGCACGGAGAACGGGTCGAACTGGATGAAGTCCTTGGACGTCGAGATCGAGAAGGTGCTGACGTCGCCGCTCTTGCCGAGGAGCCCGAACACGATCAGGCCGAGCAGGGCGACGGCCCCGTAGGCGATCGGCGCGTGCCACTTGATCGGGGGCAGGACGGGCTCGGCGGCCGACCGGGCCGGAGCCGGGGCCGTGGAGTCGATCGTGGGGGCGCTCACGCGCTGACCTCCTTCGCGGCGACGGGGACGACGGGCTTCGGTGCGCGTGGCGTGTCCGGCGACGGCAGCCGGAAGACCGCCCGGACCAGCGGCGGTGCCGCGATGAACAGGACGATGAGCGACTGCACGACGAGCACGATGTCGATCGGGGTCCCCGTGCGCGCCTGCATGACCACGCCGCCGGCGCGCAGCGCGCCGAACAGGATGCCCGCGAACACCGTGCCGAGGGGCTTGGACCGGCCGAGCAGCGCGACCGTGATGGCGTCGAACCCGTAGCTCGCCGCGACGCCGGCCGTGAGCACGCGCTCGGTGCCCAGCACCTGCGCCGACCCGGCCAGACCGGCGAGGGCACCGGCCGTGAGCATGACCCAGATGTAGGTCGAGTTCACCGAGATGCCGGCCGTCCGCGCCGCGTTCGGGTTGGACCCCACCGCGCGCCACCGGAAGCCGATGGTCGAGCGCTCCATGAGCCACCAGGTGAACACCGCGGCGGCGAGGGCCACCAGGAAGCCGGCGTGCAGGCGGTAGCCCTCGCCCAGCAGCAGCGGATAGGCCGCGCTGTCGGGGATGGGCGGGCTGACCGGGTTGTTGCTGCCCGGGCGCTGGAACGCGTCGAGGCTCAGCAGGTACGCCACCAGGTAGACGGCGATGTTGTTGAGCATGATCGTGACGATCACCTCGTGTGCACCGGTGCGCGCCTTGAGCACGCCGGCGATGCCGGCCCACAGGGCACCACCGAGGGCGGCGCCGATGACGCAGAGCAGCAGGTGCAGCGGGAACGGGAGGTCGAACGTGAACCCGATGAACCCGGCGAAGATGCCACCGAGGATGATCTGGCCCTGCGCACCGATGTTGAACAGTCCGGCGCGGAACCCGATCCCCAGGCCGAGGCCGGCGAGGATCAGGGGCGTCGCCACGGTCAGGGTCTCGGTCAGCGGCCGGATGGCGCGCGCGAACGTCTCCGCCCGCGGGTCGTAGATCGCGCCGGCGAACAGGGCCTTGTAGGCCTCGGACACCGCAGTCCACGCCGCCGAGATCAGGTCGCCGGGCTTCGCGAAGAAGTACTGGGCCGCCGCCTGGACCTCGGCGTCGGCCGCCGCGATGAGCAGCCCGCCCAGGATCAGGGCCAGGACGACCGCGAGCACCGAGACGAGCCAGCTGCTCGAGAGCATCTCGTGCAGGATCCGGCGCCCACCGTCGGACTCCTCGGTCGTCGGCTCGACGACACCGGTCTGCCCCGGCGGCGGCACCTGCGCGTCGGGCAGCGGGTCCGGCGTCTGGCTGCTCACAGCTCCTCCTGGGGGAACGTCGGGGCGGAGGTCGGCGCGCCGGGCACGTCGGTCTCGAGGTCGAGCTCGCCGAGGGTGGTGTGGTGCTCCGCCGCCTGCCGCACGGCGTCGTCCAGGGGCACGCCGGCCATCATCAGGCCGAGCACGTCGCGGTCGGTGCCTCCGGGCACGTCGCCGACGATGCGGCCGCGGTACATCACGAGGATGCGGTCGGCCAGCGCGAGCACCTCGTCCAGCTCGGTCGACACGATGATGACGGGCGTCCCGCTGTCGCGCTCCTCGACGATCCGGGAGTGCACGAACTCGATCGACCCGACGTCCAGGCCGCGGGTGGGCTGGGAGGCGATGAGCAGGCGCAGCGGACGCGACATCTCCCGCGCCAGCACGACCTTCTGCTGGTTGCCGCCGGACAGGGTGCTCGCGTGGGCGTCGATCGACCCGGTGCGCACGTCGAACTCCGCGATCCGCCGCTCGGCGTTCTCCCGGACCGCGGCGGGCCGCAGCGCGACGCCGCGGGAGAACGGCTCGTGGCGGTGCAGGTCGAGGATGAGGTTCTCGGCGATGGAGAAGTCGGCGATGACGCCGTCGGTGGACCGGTCCTCCGGCACGAACCCGAGGCCGGCGTCGAGCACCTCGCGCACCGACCGGCCGACCAGCTCGACGCCGTCCAGCTGCACCGAGCCGGCCACGGGTGCCTGCAGCCCGAGCATGACCTCGGTGAGCTCCGTCTGGCCGTTGCCCTGCACACCGGCGATCGCGACGATCTGGCCGCGCGCGACGTCGAACGACACGTCGTCGATCTGCCGCACACCGGCCTCGTCGATGACCGTGAGGTTGCGCACCTGGACGGTGGCCTCGCCCGGCACGGCCTCGCTGCGCGCGACGCCCAGCTCGACCGAGCGGCCCACCATGAGCGAGGCCAGCTCGGTCTCGGAGCTGGTGGGCTCGGCGGTGCCGACGACCTTGCCGCGGCGGATGACGGTGATCCGGTCCGCGACCGCGCGCACCTCGCGCAGCTTGTGGGTGATGAAGACGATCGAGGTGCCCGACTCCTTGAGCTGGCGCATGATCGCGATGAGCTCGTCGGTCTCCTGCGGTGTGAGCACGGCGGTGGGCTCGTCGAGGATGAGGACCTTGGCGTGGCGCGAGAGCGCCTTGATGATCTCGACGCGCTGCTGGACACCGACCGGCAGGTCCTCGATATAGGCGTCGGGGTCGACGTGGAACCCGAACCGGTCGGAGATCTCCTTGACCCGGCGGCGCGCCTCGGGAAGGTCGATCAGTCCGCCGCCGCGCACCGGCTCGTGGCCGAGGACGACGTTCTCCGCGACGGTGAACACGGGCACGAGCATGAAGTGCTGGTGGACCATGCCGATCCCGGCGCCCATGGCGTCGCCCGGGCCGGCGAAGGTGACGGGGACGTCGTCGACGAGGATCTGGCCGTCGTCCGGGTCGTACAACCCGTACAGCACGTTCATCAGCGTGCTCTTGCCGGCACCGTTCTCCCCGAGCAGCGCGTGGATCTCACCGGGCTCCACCACCAGGTCGATGTGGTCGTTGGCGACCAGAGACCCGAAGGTCTTCGTGATGCCCTGCAGCTCCAGCTTCACCGGTGGGCTCCTTCGAGGTCGCGCGTTCTCAGACACTATCCATCTGTCCGGCAGGCACGCGTGCCGGACAGGCCGACGGCCCGGGCAGGTGGCCCGGGCCGTCGTCCTGCTGTCGTGCGTCAGATCACTTCGGCGAGGCGTCCGACTCGACGACGATGTCGCCCGAGATGATCGAGGCCTTGAGCTCCTCGACCTTCGCCTTGACGTCGTCCGAGACCTTCGAGTCGAAGTCGTGGAACGGCGCCAGGCCGAGGCCCTCGTTCTCCAGCGTGCCGACGTACGGGTCGGAGCTGAACTTGTCGTCCACGGCCTCGCTGATCGTGTCGAAGACGGCCGGGCCGATCTCCTTCATGACCGAGGTGAGGACGATGGGGCCGTACTCCGTGGTCTCGAACCAGTCGGCGTCGACACCCACGATGGCGACGTTGCCGGCCGCCTGGGCGACCGACGCGGTGCCCAGACCGACCGGGCCGGCGACGGGCATGATGATGTCCGCGCCCTGGTCGATGAAGGACTGGCCGATGTTCTTGCCGTCGTCCTGGCTGTCGAAGTTGCCCGCGAAGACGCCGGTCTGCGCGGCCTTGTCCCAGCCGAGGAGCTGGACGGACTTGCCGTTGTCCTCGTTGTACTTGGCGATGCCGTCCGCGAAGCCGTCCATGAAGATCGTGACGGACGGGATCTGGATGCCACCGAACGTCGCGACCTTGCCGGTCGTCGACTGCGCCGCGGCGACGTAGCCCGCGAGGTAGGCCGACTGCGCCGTGTCGAAGAGGATCGGCTTGGCGTTGTCGAGCGTGACGGGGTTGAAGTCAGCGTCCGAGAAGGAGCTGTCGACGAGCGCGAACTTGATGTCCGGGTTCGCCTCGGCGGCCGTCTGGATCGGGTCCTCGAGCAGGAAGCCGACGCCGATGATCAGGTTGCAGTTCTCGGCGACGAGGCTGTCGATGTTGGGCGTGTAGTCGGTGTCGGCGCTCGACTCGACGTGCGCCTCCGTGATCCCGAGCTCGTCCTTGGCCTTCATGAGGCCCTCGAAGCCGGCCTGGTTGAACGACTTGTCGTCGAAGCCACCGGCGTCCGAGACCATGCAGGCCTTGAAGTCGACGGAGGCGGCGCTGGAGCCGTCGGCCCCGGGCGTCGCCTCGTCCTCGGGGGCACTCCCACACGCCGCAAGCGCAAGGGCGACCGCCCCGCCGAGCGCGGCCACTCGAATGATCTTCTTCACGCGACTCTCCTGAATCTCGTCAGCAGCCGGTCCGGCTGGGCCGACCGTGCGGTTGGCACGACGGTGTGCCACCACATGGCTGGGGCTGCCCGGCATTGATGGTCGGACCATAACGAGCGCAACGTGTCGGGCAGGTTACCGCTGGGTATCTGTGCAGGTTCCGTTACCGACTTGGTATGTCGGCCCAGGTGACGGACGTGCCGTCTCAGCCAGCGAGAAAGGCGGCGCGGGCCAGGAACAGCGCGCCGACCTCCACCGCACGCTCGTCCACCCGCAGGTCGCCCTGGTGGATGTCGAAGGTGTGGCCACCCGGGGTGCGCGTGCCGAGCCGGGCCATCGCGCCGGGCACCTTGGTGAGGTACCAGGCGAAGTCCTCTCCGCCGAGCGACTGCTCGGTGAGCAGCACCGACCCGGGGCCCAGCACGTCGCGCGCGGCCGCCTCGAGCACGCCGGTCGCGTGCTCGGCGTTCTCGACCGGCGGGACGCCGCGGTGGTGCCGCACGTCCACGGTCACGCCGAGCGGCGCGACGACCTGCTCGACCGCGGCGTGGAAGACCTCCGACGCCTTCTCCCAGGCCCGGACGTCGAGGCAGCGCAACGTGCCCTTGACGACGCCGGTCGCCGGGATGGCGTTGTGCGCGGCGCCCGCCTGGACGGCGCCCCACGTCAGGTTGACGCCGGAGCGAGGGTCCAGGCGGCGGCCCAGGATGGCCGGTACCTGCGTGATGACCTGACCGAGCGCGTAGACGACGTCGCCGGTGAGGTGCGGCCGCGAGGTGTGCCCGCCGGGACCGGAGACCGTGACCGTGACCTCGTCGCTGGCGGACGTGATGGGCCCGATGCGGGTGCCGACCTGGCCGACGTCCACCTTGGGGTCGCAGTGGAAGGCGTAGATCTGTCCGACGCCGTCGAGGCCGCCGGCGGCCACCACGTCGAGCGCACCCCCGGGCTGCACCTCCTCGGCGGGCTGGAAGATCAGCCGGACGCCGGTGGTGAGCTCGTCTGCCAGCTGAGCGAGCGCGAGCCCCGCACCCAGCACCGCGGCGGTGTGCACGTCGTGCCCGCACGCGTGGGTCACGCCGCGGACCGTCGAGGCCCACGGCACCCCGCTCGTGTCCTGCACGGGCAGGGCGTCGAGGTCCGCCCGCAGGGCGACCCGCTTGCGCCCGGTCGCCGTCGGGCTCGGCCCGAGGTCGCAGACCAGGCCGCTGCCCGGCAGCAGCTGGGGCTCGAGCCCGGCCGCGCGCAGCCGCTCGGCGACGAGCTTGGTGGTGCGGACCTCCGTGCGACCGAGCTCGGGGTGGGCGTGGATGTCGCGCCGGACGGCGACGAGCTCGTCGCGCAGGTCCGCCACCAGCGCGGCGAGGCGCGCCGAGAGCGGCTCGACCGGGTCGGGCCGGAGGCTGGTCAGCGGGGCGACGACGGGCAGGAGGGAGGCGGACGACACGCCTTCGACCTTATCCGCGACGGCGGTGACGGGCGGGGGCTGTCCGCGTCAGAGCAGGTCCTCGCGCCCCGCGGCCCGCCACCCGTCGACCGCGGACTTCACGGCCTGGGCGTGGGCGCGGGTGGTCACGAGCACCGCGTCGGGCGTGTCGACGACGACCGCGCCGGGCACCCCGAGCACCGTGACGGTGCGGTCGGTCCCCGGCACGACGAAGGCGCCTGCCGCGTCGAGACGCAGCACGGCGGCCTCGTCGCCCAGCGTGTCGCCCGTGAGCAGCTCCGCGAGCGAGTCGAAGTCACCGATGTCGTCCCACGTGAAGTCGCCCGGCACGACGGCCACGCCACCGGCGGCCGCGACCGGCTCCGCGATCGCGTGGTCGATGGCGATCTTGGTCAGCCCCGGCCACACGCGGTCCAGGACCTCGTGGCGCTCGGCGGTGTCCCACGCGGCGGCGATCTCGCGCAGCCCCGCCGCGAGCGCCGGCAGCTGCGTCGCCAGGTGGTCCAGGAGCACGCGGGCCCGGACGATGAACATCCCCGCGTTCCAGCGGTACTCCCCCGTCGCCAGGTAGGCGGCGGCGGTCTCGGCGTCGGGCTTCTCCGTGAACCCCGCGACGTGCGCGACGGTCGGGGCTCCCTCCAGGCCGAGCAGCGCGCCCGCCCGGACGTACCCGAACGCGGTCGACGGGCCGGTCGCGGCGATCCCGAGGGTCACCACGTAGCCCGCCCGGGCTGCTTCGACGCCCTCGCGCACGGCCTGCTCGAACGCCGCGGTGCCCTCGATGACGTGGTCGGCGGCGAAGGACCCCAGCACGACGTCCTCGCCGTGGCGCTCCAGCAGCACCGCCGCGGCCAGGCCGATCGCCGCCATGGAGTCGCGCGGGGACGGCTCGGCCAGCACGTCGTCGTCCCCTAGCTCGGGCAGCTGGCCGGCGACGGCGACGGCGTGGCGGGCCCCGGTGACGACGAGCACCCCGCCCTGGCCGGTCAGCGGCAGCAGTCGGTCGACGGTCGCCTGGAGCAGGGTGCGGCCGGTCCCGCTGAGGTCGAGGAGGAACTTCGGGTGCCCGGCGCGCGACAGGGGCCAGAGGCGCGTGCCTGCTCCGCCCGCGGGGACGACGGCGTGAAACCCGGGAATCGTGGTGGACATGGGCGTCAGGGTAGCGACCCGGATACCCGTGATCCCGCTGTGCAATACCTCACAGCGGGGGCCCAAGGGCCCTTGCCGAGCGGTTGCGTACTGATCGGTTCACTACAGTTGACGCGACAAGGACGCCGTCGTCCGAACCTCTTCTTCGCCAGGAGGCCCTCCAGTGCCTGCCGCGACCTCCGAACGCGGAGCGCCGTCCGAACGCAAGGTGCCCGCCGGAACGCTGTATCGCGGGCGAGAAGGCATGTGGTCGTGGGTCGCGCACCGCGTGACCGGCATCGCGATCTTCTTCTTCCTGCTCGTGCACGTGCTCGACACGTCGCTCGTGCGCATCTCGCCCGAGGCGTACAACGACGTCATCGGCACGTACAAGAACCCGATCATGGGACTCGGTGAGGCCGGCCTCGTCGCTGCCATCGTGTTCCACGCGTTCAACGGCATCCGGATCATCCTGGTCGACTTCTGGGCGAAGGGCCCCAAGTACCAGCGCGTGATGCTCTGGGTGGTGCTCGGCCTGTTCGTCGTGACCATGGCGGGCTTCCTGCCCCGCCACCTCATGCACGTGTTCGGGGGCGAGTGATGACCACGATCGCCGACCCGAAGGCCCCGCGCGGCCCCCGCGCCAGGCCGTCGCGCCTGACCACCCGCGGCAACACCGAGCTCTACGGCTGGGTGTTCATGCGTGCGTCCGGCGTCGTGCTGCTGGTGCTGATCTTCGGGCACCTGTTCGTCAACCTGGTCGCCGGCGAAGGCGTCAAGGCGATCGACTTCGGCTTCGTCGCCGGCAAGTGGGCGTCGCCGTTCTGGCAGGTCTGGGACCTGCTCATGCTCTGGCTCGCGATGATCCACGGCACCAACGGCGTGCGCACGATCATCAACGACTACGCCGAGCGCGACGGTCTGCGCCTCGTCCTCAAGGGGCTGCTCTACCTCGCGTTCCTCGTCGTCGTCGTGCTGGGCACGCTCGTGATCTTCACGTTCGACCCGTGCCCGTCGGCCTCGCCGGCGGACCTGCTCCCGTCGTTCTGCACGGCGTCCTGACGTTTCGCTTCCCCCAGAGACAGGAAGGCATCGACCCCGATGCAGACCCACCAGTACGACGTCGTGATCGTCGGCGCGGGCGGCGCAGGCATGCGCGCGGCCCTCGAGTCGTCGACGCGCGTGCGCACGGCTGTCATCTCCAAGCTCTACCCGACGCGCTCCCACACCGGTGCGGCGCAGGGCGGCATGTGCGCCGCGCTGGCCAACGTCGAGGAGGACAACTGGGAGTGGCACACGTTCGACACCGTCAAGGGCGGTGACTACCTGGTCGACCAGGACGCCGCCGAGGTCATGGCCAAGGAGGCCATCGACGCGGTGCTGGACCTGGAGAAGATGGGCCTGCCGTTCAACCGCACGCCCGAGGGCAAGATCGACCAGCGCCGGTTCGGCGGCCACACCCGCAACCACGGCGAGGCGGCCGTGCGCCGGTCCTGCTATGCCGCGGACCGCACGGGCCACATGATCCTGCAGACGCTGTACCAGCAGTGCGTGAAGAACGACGTCGAGTTCTACAACGAGTTCTACGTGCTCGACCTTCTGGTGGACCACGACCTCGCCGCCGGCCACGTGCCGGACGGCGAGGAGGTCAACGTCTCCGGCGTCGTCGCGTACGAGCTGGCCACGGGCGAGATCCACGTCTTCCAGGCCAAGTCGGTGGTGCTCGCCACGGGCGGCGCGGGGAAGATCTACAAGACGACCTCCAACGCGCACACGCTCACGGGCGACGGCATGGCGCTGGCGTACCGCCGCGGCATCCCGCTCGAGGACATGGAGTTCTTCCAGTTCCACCCGACCGGCCTGGCCGGTCTCGGCATCCTCCTGTCGGAGGCCGCGCGCGGCGAGGGCGGCATCCTGCGCAACTCCGAGGGCGAGCGCTTCATGGAGCGCTACGCCCCGACGATCAAGGACCTGGCACCCCGCGACATCGTCGCCCGGTCGATGGCCAACGAGGTGCGCGAGGGCCGCGGCGCCGGCCCCAACAAGGACTACGTGCTGCTCGACCTCACGCACCTCGAGCCCGCGCACATCGACGCGAAGCTGCCGGACATCACCGAGTTCGCGCGCACGTACCTCGGCATCGAGCCGTACACCGAGCCCGTGCCCGTGTACCCCACGGCCCACTACGCGATGGGTGGCATCCCCACCAACATCGAGGCCGAGGTGCTGCGCAACCAGACCGACGTCATCCGCGGCCTGTACGCCGCCGGCGAGGTCGCCTGCGTCAGCGTGCACGGCTCCAACCGCCTGGGCACCAACTCGCTGCTCGACATCAACGTCTTCGGCAAGCGCGCCGGCATCTCCGCCGCCGCGTACGCGCTGACGGCGTCGTTCGTCGAGCTGCCCGAGGACCCCGCCGCGACCGTCGTCGCCGGCCTCGAGGAGATCCGCACGCGACCCGACGGCGAGCGCGTGTCGGACATCCGCCGGGCGCTCCAGGAGTCGATGGACCTCAACGCGCAGGTGTTCCGCACCGCCGAGTCCCTCACGCAGGCGCTCGACGACATCAAGGCGCTGCAGAAGCGGTTCCGCCACGTGTCCGTGCAGGACAAGAGCAAGATGTTCAACACCGACCTGCTCGAGGCCGTCGAGCTCGGCTTCCTGCTGGACATCGCGGAGACGGTCGTCGTCGGCGCCCTCAACCGCGACGAGTCGCGCGGCGGGCACTTCCGCGAGGACTTCCCGGACCGCGACGACAAGAACTACATGCGCCACACGATGGCCTACCGGCGCCCGCTGCCCGTCAAGGGTCACCGCCTGTGGGGCTCGGAGGGCGACGGCGACCACAAGGGCTCGTTCGCGCACATCACGCTGTTCGACGACTACCAGCTCGTGCTGGGCTCCAAGCCCGTCACGATGACCCGCTACCAGCCGATGGAGCGTAAGTACTGATGACCGCGACTCTGGATGCGCCGGCGGCTGAGGTCGGAGCCATTCCCTCGTTCGACGTGACGCTCAAGGTCCGGCGCTACCTGCCGGGCGACGACGGCACCGCCGCCGAGCCGTACTGGGACGAGTTCACCGTCCGCGCGCACGGCACCGACCGCGTGCTCGACGCCCTGCACAAGGTGAAGTGGGAGGAGGACGGCTCGCTGACGTTCCGTCGCTCCTGCGCCCACGGCGTGTGCGGGTCCGACGCCATGCGCATCAACGGCCGCAACCGCCTCGCGTGCAAGACGCTGCTCAAGGACCTCGACCTCAAGAAGCCGATCACGATCGAGCCCATCAAGGGCCTGCCGGTGATCAAGGACCTCGTCGTCGACATGGAGCCGTTCTTCGCCTCCTACCGCGAGATCATGCCGTTCCTCATCACCACCGGGAACGAGCCGACGAAGGAGCGCCTGCAGAGCGCCGAGCAGCGCGCGCGGTTCGACGACACGACCAAGTGCATCCTCTGCGCCGCGTGCACGTCGTCGTGCCCCGTGTTCTGGACCGATGGGCAGTACTTCGGCCCCGCCGCGATCGTCAACGCGCACCGGTTCATCTTCGACAGCCGCGACGAGGGTGGCGCCCAGCGCCTCGAGATCCTCAACGACAAGGAGGGCGTGTGGCGCTGCCGTACGACCTTCAACTGCACCGAGGCATGCCCGCGGGGCATCGAGGTGACGAAGGCGATCCAAGAGGTCAAGCGCGCGATGATCACGCGCGCCTTCTGAGTCGACTGCAACAAGGTCGCGAAGGACCAGTCAAGCGCGCGATGATCGCGCGTGCCTTCTGACTCCTCGATGACTTCCGACAGCGCCCACGGCCCTGCCGACGAGATCCCGCTGCCCGGCGGGAACGTCGGCGGGGCCGTTCGCGTCGGCGACACCGTGCGCCGCCCCACGGGCCCGTGGACGCCGGCGGTGCACGAGCTGCTCGACTTCCTCGCCGCCGCCGGGCTCCCCCGGATCCCCCGCGTGCTGGGCATCGACGACCGCGACCGCGAGATCCTCACGTTCCTGCCCGGCAAGGTCCTCGACATCGGCCGGGAGACGCTGAGCGACGCGCAGGTCCGCTCGGCCATGCGATGGCTGCGGTCCTTCCACGCCGCCGTCGCGGGCTTCCCGCGCGACAGCCGGCGCTGGCGGTTCGTCGAACGAGCCCTGCGACCGGGCGAGATCGTCTGCCACCAGGACAGCGCGATGTACAACATGGCGTTCGACGGCGACGAGCTGGCCGGGGTGTTCGACTGGGACGTGGCCGGCCCGGGTATCCCGCTGGACGACGTCGCGATCTTCGCGTGGAACACCGCGGTCCTGTTCCCCGACGCCCCGGCCGACGAGGCCGCCCGGGGGCTGCGCACCATCGCGGACGGCTACGGCGGGCTCGACCCGCATGCCGTCCTCGACCGCGTCGTCACGCGCATGACGGACGCCGCCGACCGCATCGCGGCCGCCCAGGAGGCGGGCGACCCCGGCATGCTCCGGCTGGGCGAGGCCGGTGAGCCCGCGAACACCCGGGCGCGCCTCGCGGTGCTGGTGGAGCGGCTGCCCGAGCTGCACGCGGCGCTGGACGACGCGCCCTGACCCTTCACGCCGGCGCAGGGGCCTCGGGCCCGCCCGGCGGCTCGACGTATGGCGGGTCCGCGGTCCAGGCGGCCGCGAGCAGCATGATCCGCGCGATCAGGTTGACCCAGACCAGCAGCGTGACCAGCACGGCGACGGAGGTGAACAGCGGATTCTTGCTGACGCTCCCCGCCACGACCGTGGTGCCGAGCGTCCGCACGATGCCGAGGCCGACCGCCGCGATCACCGCGCCCCGCAGCAGGTCCCGCCACGGCGGGTTCTCCGCGGCCAGCACCCTGACCACCAGCAGGAACAGCGCGGCGTCGATCACGAAGGCCACGGCGATGCCGAGCGTCCGGAGCACCACGGTCGTCAGGCCGCTGAGGCCGAGGGCGTCGAGGATCCACGACGCCACCGTCCCGACGCCCGTGGTCAGCAAGGCGGACAGCAGCACCGCGACCCCCATGCCGACGAACCCGCCGAGGTCGCGCGCCTTGCCGACCATCGGGTTGCCGCCGAACTCCGTCGCGAACATCGCGCGCACCGACCTGCGCAGGGCCGTCATCGCCGCGATCGCACTGAGCAGCAGCACCACGACGGCGACGATGCCGGCCACGGTCAGGTTGCTGGACAGCTCGAGCGTCGCCGGGTCGATCGCACCCTGCCCGTCCCCGGTGTCGAGAAGGTGGGGATACGTGGTGTCGACCGCCTCCAGGACCCTCGCCCTCAGCTCCTCGTTGTCGCCGAGCACCGCGACGAACGCGGTGTAGCTGATGGTCAGCGCGGCGAACACCGAGAACAGCGCCGCATACGCGATGCCGCCCGAGAGCACACCACCGCTGCGGGCCCGGAAGCGCGCGTTCGCCCGACCAGGTCGGGTGTGCTTCCACCACAGGAACATTGCCGTGCCGCGGGCGGCGAGCGACGGCCTCGCGGCGGGCTGCGCTCGGTCGCCCGAGACCGCGGCGCGGCGCACCTGCGCCCCGCCCGTCGCCACCGCGGGGACTGTCTCGTCGGCTGCCATGCGCTGACCCTAGGTGGAGCCTGGAAGCCGGTACAGCCACTCGATCCGATGTCGCTCTCGCGCCGGCGCGCTCCGGGGCCGACGTGTCAGGCGTCCGCCGGGGCGGGATCCTTCGCCGCCGCGTCGACGTACGGCGGGTCCGCGGTCCACGCGGCCGCGAGCAGCACGATCCGCGCGATGAGGTTGATCCAGACGAGCAGCGTCACGATGACGGCGACCGACGTGAACAGCGGGTTCTTGTTCACGCTCCCCGCGACCACCGAGGTGCCCAGGATCCGCACGACCCCGATGCCGACGCCCGCGATGACCGCGCCCCAGCGCAGCTCACGCCAGGGAGGGTTCTCGCCGGCCAGCACCTTGACCAGCAGCAGGAACGTGGCGGCGTCGACGACGAACGCGACGAGGATGCCGAGCGCGCGGAGCACGACCGTCGTCGCGCTCCCCCAGCCCAGCGCCTCGAGCACCCACGACGCCGCGCTGGCGACACCCGTGGTCACGAGCGCGGAGATGAGGACCGCGATGGCCATCCCGGCGAAGCCGCCCAGCTCGCGCGCCTTGCCGAGCACCGCGTTGCCGCCCGCCTCCTCCGCGAACATCGCGCGCAGGGCGGTGCGCAGGGCGGCCATGGCCGCGATCGCGCTCAGCAGGAGGACGACGACGGCGATGATGCCCGTGGCCGTCAGACTTCCGCTGAGCACCAGCGAGTCGGGGTCGATCATCCCCGCGCCGTCGCCGGTGTCGATCAGGCCCGGGAGCGAGGCGTTCACCGAGTCGAGCACCTTCTGGCGCAGCTCGTCGTTGCCGCCGAGCACGGCCATGAAGATCGTGTAGCCGATCGTGAGCGCCGCGAAGACGGAGAACAGGGCCGCGTAGGCGATGCCACCGGTGAGCACGCCGCCGCTGCGGGCACCGAATCGGGCGTTCGCGCGGGCGGGGCGCGTGTGCTTCCACCACTCGAGCAGGGCCTTCGCCCTCGTCACCAGCGACGGCTTCGAGGCCGGTCCGGACGGGTCGGGCGCCACCGCGGCCGCGCGCGCGTGCGCTGCTCCCGCCCCCGCGGCCGGTCCCGTCTCGTCCCGTGCGGGGGTGCCGTCGGCCGTCATGCCCCGACCCTAGGTCGCGGCGATGACCCCGGCATCTGCGGGCGATCCCGCCAGCGTGAAGTCCCGCGCGGGCCGCCACACGCCGTCGTCGCCGTGCGCGTAGCTGTGGAAGCTGTCGACGACGAACGAGGCGTCGAAGTCCGCCATGCCGGAGAACGCCTCGTCGAGCTGAGGGTCGGCCACCTCGTGCGCGACGGTCACGTGCGGGTGGTAGGCGAACCGGAGCTCCTGCTCGAGCACGCCGGACCGGACGCTGCTCGCGAGGCGGGCGCACCCGTCCGCGCCCGCGGCCACCTGCACGAACACGACCGGCGAGACCGGGCGGAACGTGGCGGTCCCCCGCAGCCGGACGACGAACGGCGCGTGCTGCGCGGCCACGGCGGCCAGGTGCTCGTCGACGGTCGTGATCTCGTCGTGCTCGATCACCGTGGGGTTCAGCAGCGTGATGTGCGGCGGGATGAAGTCCGCCCAGGGGTCACCGAACCGGGCCCGAGCCGCCTGCAGCACCGAGCCGTACGGCTCCGGCACGGTGATGGCGACGCCGATCCGGACCTGGTCGCCGGAGCGCTCCGGCAGCCTCACGCGCCGACTCGCGCGCGAGAGCGCCGCGGGAGGAGCCCGCTGCGGTCATAGAGCCGTTCCAGCGTGGCCCCCGCCAGGTCCCGGGCGCGGTCGGCGCCGTCGGCGAGCACGTCGTCGAGCGACGCCGGGTCGGACAGGTACCCGTGCACGCGCGCCTGGAAGGGCGTGAGGAAGTCGACGACCACGGCGGCCAGGTCGACCTTGAGGTCCCCGTAGCCCTTGCCCGCGTAGTCGGCCTCGAGCGCGGCGACCTCGCGGCCCGTCAGCGCGGAGTAGATGGTCAGCAGGTTGGAGACGCCCGGCTTGCCCTCGGGGTCGAACCGGATCTCCCGGCCCGCGTCCGTCACCGCGGACTTGATGCGCTTGGCGACGACCTTGGGGTCGTCCAGCAGCTCGATCAGCCCGTTCGGGCTCTCCGCCGACTTGCTCATCTTGGCGGTCGGGTCCTGCAGGTCGTAGATCTTGGCTGTGGCCTTGACGATGTGCGGCTCCGGCACCACGACGGTGTCCGGCCCGAACCGCGAGTTCAGGCGCTGCGCCAGGTCCCGCGTCAGCTCGAGGTGCTGGCGCTGGTCCTCGCCCACGGGCACGAGGTTCGTGTCGTAGAGCAGAATGTCGGCCGCCATGAGCACCGGATACGTGAACAGCCCGACGGTGGTGCCCTCGGTGCCGTGCTTCCCGGACTTGTCCTTGAACTGCGTCATCCGGTTCGCCTCGCCGAACCCGGTGTGGCACGACAGCAGCCAGGCGAGCTCCGCGTGCTCAGGCACCTGCGACTGCACGAACAGGATCGAGCGATCGGGGTCGACGCCCGCGGCCAGGTACTGGGCGGCGGTCCGGCGGGTGCGGTCGCGCAGGACGGACGGGTCGGGGCTCACGGTGAGGGCGTGCAGGTCGACCACGCAGTAGAGCGCGTCGTGGTCCTCCTGCAGGGCGACCCACTGGGTCAGCGCACCGAGGTAGTTGCCCAGCTGGAGGGAGTCGGACGTGGGCTGCATCCCGGAGAAGATGCGCGACTGCTGCGGCGCCAAGACCATCGGACCATTCTGTCAGGGTGGKGACGCCCGGCATTGCGGGTTCCGTCCCGGCGGGAGGGGGGCAGGCGGGTGGACCGGCGTCAGGTCGCCTCGTCGTCGTACGGGGTGGGTCTCGGGGGGCTCGCCGCCGCGGCAGCGGCCGCCCCGCCGGTCGCCACGCGGGCTGCCGCAGCTCCCGTCACGGGCCGCGTGGCCGGGGTGCTCACGGGTCGGACCGGGTCGTCCTCGAGGAGGGCGTCTCGCACGATGCGTCGGGGGTCGTACTTGCGCGGGTCGAGCGCGGACCAGTCGACGTCGCCGAGCTCGTCGCCCAGCTCCTGGTCGACTCGCGCCTTGGCGTCGCGGATGAACGCGCGCCCCTTGCGGACCCACAGGCCCAGCTGCTCGGCGTAGCCCGGGAGCCGCTCGGGGCCGATAACCAGCGCGGCGACGACGAGCAGCACCAGGAGCTCTCCGCCGTTGATCCCGAACACCGGGTCAGAGTACCTCTCGCCCCTGAGGGATGAGGCCTGGGTCGGAGTGCAGCGAAGGGTGGGGCTCGCGCCAGCGAGACGCGCCCGCAGCGGAACGCAGCCCCGGGCCGACCGATCAGCTCGAGGCGCGCGTGAGCTCAGTCCGTGGGCGACTCGTCGAGCTTGACGCGCACGTCGCGCTCGCTGGAGCCGCTGCGCACGTGCAGCACGATCGTGTCCCCCGGCGTGCGCGCGCGGATCGCCACGATGAGCTCGTCGGGATCGGTCACGGGACGGCCGTCGATGGCCAGGATGATGTCGCCCGGGTGGATGCCGGCCCGCTCGGCGGGGCCGTCGGCGGTGATCGGCTGCTGGCCTGACTGGGAGTCGCCCGAGACCTGGACGCCCTCGCCCGAGTACCGGTCGTCGAGGAGCACGCCGATGATCGGGTACGTCGCGTGCCCGGTCTCGATGAGCTGGTCGGCCGTGCGTCGCACCTGGTTGGACGGGATGGCGAAGCCGAGGCCGATGCTCCCGCCGACGAGCGCGGTGGAACCCGGAGGCTGCGCGATCGCGGAGTTGATCCCGATGACCTCGCCGGCGGCGTTCACCAGCGGGCCGCCGGAGTTGCCGGGGTTGATCGCCGCGTCCGTCTGGATCGCGTTGATGAACGCCTGGCGGTCGGTCTCCGTCGCCTCGCCCGCCGACACCGGCCGGTTGAGCGCGCTGACGATGCCCGTGGTCACGGTGCCTGCGAGCCCGAGGGGCGCGCCCACGGCGACGACGGCGTCCCCGACCACGACCGCGTCCGAGTCCCCGAGCAGCAGCGGCGTGAGGCCCTCGACGTCGACCTTGAGGACGGCGAGGTCGTAGTCGGACGTGCTGCCGACGATCGACGCGGCCTGCTCGCTGCCGTCGACGAACGTGACGGTGATCGTGGTCGACGCCGCTTCCTTCGCCTGGGCGATCACGTGGTTGTTGGTGATCAGGTACCCATCGCCCCGCAGTACGAAGCCCGAGCCGGTGGCGCTGCCCTGCGGCCCGTCGACCTGGATCGACACGACGCTCGGCAGGACTCCCGCGGCGATGCCGGCCACCGAGTCCGGCGCCCGTTCGATCGTGCCGTCGCCGACGGTGGCTACCGGCAGACCGGCGTCGGCCAGGTGGTCGTCCTTGCTGACCCGCGCTCCGACCGCACCGCCGATCGCGCCCGCGACCAGCGCGAGGAGTACGAGCGGGACCACCCAGGCGGCCGAGAGCGCGCGCCGACGCTTGCGGTGCAGGACGACCGTGTGCGGCGCGCCCGTCGCGGCGTGGGGTGGCACCGGCTCCGCGGGACCGGTCGCGTACGGGACGCCCTGCCAGGGCGCGGCGCCGGCGGGCTGCTGGGTGCCCGGGCCGGCGGGGTTCGGCGGCGCGTACGGCGACTGCCCGGCGACGGGGGGCGACGTCGGGTACGTCGGCGGCGGCGTGTACGCGGGCACGGAGCCGTGCGGGACCGACCAGTGGGAACCCGGCGGCCGTGCCGGCGACGGGGCGACCCGGGGGTCGGCGATCGACGGGTCGGGGCGTCCTGCCTCGACGGGCGCCAGCGACGTCGTCGGCGCGGGTCCTGGGCTCGTGGGCGCTGCTGGCAACGGCGCTGTGGGCGCGGTTCCCACCGGCTCGGCTGCTGACGGGCTGGGTGCGTCCGGCGCGGATGCGCCCGCGCCGGGCTCTGTCGACCCGACGGCCGGCTCGCTGACGACCGGCGCGGGCGGGACGTCGGACCACACCGGCCACGCGGGCGGACGGTCCTCGGCCACCGGCTCGACCGTCTCGGCGTCGACCGAGGGCGCCTCCGGCGTGGGCGGGAGGTCACGGCGCCCCGACGGTGAGACGAACGGGCTCGTCGGCGTCGCGTCCGCCGGGCGGTCCGGGGTGGGTCCGGCAGCCGGCTGCGCGTCGTCGTCGGGGGTCGTCATGGCCGTTCGAGCGCTCCTGTCACGGTGTCCCAGCCCCGCGTGATCCGCGCGGGAACGCCGTCGTCGAAGGCGCCGCCCGGAAAGGCTCCCACAAGTGTCGCCGCGTCGTCGGACGACTGCGAGCCGACCACCTGGACCACCGTCGCGTCGGCCTGCCACACCACGTGCCACGGCTCGTACGAGAGCACGTACACCTCGCGACCGCCGACCTCACCGGTCGGCGCGCCCGCCAGCGACGTCGTGTCCAACCGTCCTTGCTGCTCGGTGACCACGAGCGAGGCGCCGTCGGGGCCGAGCACGTCGACCTCGAGCACTCCCGAGTCGTCGCCGGACCACCGGACGGCCGTGACGGACCAGCCGTCGGGCAGCTCCTGCGGGAACGACCACTCGTGCGCGCGCAGCCACGAGGTGGTCTCGGTGCCCGCGGACTCGTCGGTGACGACGGGCCAGGCGACGGTGCCGATCGAGCCGGTGCGCGTGGCCGGGTCGGCGGTGACGGCCTGACCGAGGAGGCTGAGGTCGGCGCCCGGGTGCACGCTGGGGACGACGTCGGGCCGCTCCCCCAGCACGAAGAGCATCGCGGCGACGGCACCCAGGCCCGCCATCGAGCCGGCCGCGAGCCGGACGGACGACCGGCGCTGGCCGACGTCGCCGCGCAGGGACGAGCCGGACCGCCAGCCGCGCGCGCCGAGACCCCCGCTGGCGACGCCGTAGGACGCGAGCTCGTCGCGCGACTGCCGCACCGGCGGCGCGAAGGGATCGCCGCTCGTCGGCTCGGTGCTCGCGGCGAGCGAGAGGAGCCGGGCCGTGAGGTCCGGGGCGGGCGCCATCTCGTCGGCCGAGGCCAGTGCCCGGCGGGCCGCGCGGGACGCGGCGAGCTCGGCGGAGCACTCGGGGCAGACGGCGACGTGGGCGAGGGCCCGCTCGGTGTCCGCCACCGAGAGCTGCCCGTCGACCAAGGCGCTGATCCGCGACCCGAGGTGGCTCATCCGAGGACCGTCAGCGGTGTGTCGTCGTCGGCGTGGGCGAAGGAGCCGGGGGCGCGGTGCTCGAGGGAGACGCGCAGCCGCGCGCGGGCGCGGTGGATCCGGGACCGGACAGTGCCCAGCTTGATGCCGAGCGTGACCGCGATCTCCTCGTACGACAAACCCTCGATGTCGCAGAGGACCACGGCCGCGCGGTACTCCGGCGGCAGCTCGTCGAGCGCCTTCTGGATGTCGAGGTCGAGGTTCCCGTGCTCGAACGCGCGCTCCGGGGCGCCGAGCTGGTCACCCGAGGCGTACCGCTCGGCGTCCTCACCCATGGCGTCCATCCGGATGCGCTGCCGTCGGCGGGCCTGGTCGAGGAAGAGGTTGGTCGTGATGCGGTGCAGCCAGCCCTCGAACGTGCCGGGCGTGTAGGAGTGCAGCGAGCGGAAGACGCGGACGAACGTCTCCTGCGTGAGGTCCTCGGCGTCGTGCTTGTTGCCGGTCAGGCGGTAGGCGAGCCGGTAGACCCGCGCGGAGTGGTCGCGCACGATGTCTTCCCATGACGGTGCCTGCCAGGCGGCGGGCTGGTCGGTCATGGGGTCGGTCTCCTCRGTGCGTGACATCGTGCGCCCAGTGTCCCAGGTGGAACTGTGAGGCTCGTTCGGTAGGAACGCCTCTGGCGGCCCAGAAGTTCCGCCGTCAGCGGAGCCGACCACCTCCCGCGTCGATCGGGGCCCCGCGGCTACGCTGGCAGACGACCGTTGTAGCCCGTCATCCCGCCCCAGGAGGCAGCCATCTCCACCGACAAGGCCCAGAGCTGGGTCTACTGCGAGGAGTTCCTGCAGGAGGACGACATCGTGCTGCGGGCCCGCGACCGCGCCGCCCAGCTCGGGTGCACGCCCGTCCTGCCCGGATCGGGTGCCGCCCTGAGCGTGCTGGCGGCGGCCGTCGCGGCCCGCGCGGTCGTCGAGATCGGCACCGGCGCCGGCGTCGGCTCCCTCTACCTGCTGCGCGGCATGCCCGCCGACGGCGTGCTCACCACCATCGACCTCGAGGTCGAGCACCAGCGCGCCGCCAAGGAGGCGTTCGTCGAGGAGGGCGTGAAGCCCACCCGCACGCGCACGATCTCCGGCCGCGCCCTCGACGTCGTCCCGCGTCTCACCGACGGCGGCTACGACCTCGTGTTCGTCGACGCCGACAAGGAGAACTACCCGGGCTACGTTGAGCAGGCCGTGCGCCTGCTCCGACCGGGCGGCGTCCTCGCGGTCGACAACGCGCTCTGGCACGACCGGGTGGCGGACCCCGCGCGCCGCGACGAGACGACCACCACCATCCGCGAGGTCGGCCGGATCGTCCGCGCCGACGACCGCCTGCTCCCCGCCCTCCTGCCCACGGGCGACGGCCTGCTGGTCGCGGTCAAGCGCTGACGCGGTAGGGGCGGAAGAACTCGCGCAGCTCCTGGGCGTAGAGCTCCGGCTCCTCGAACGGCGCGAAGTGGCCGCCCCTCGGCGGCTCGGTCACGCGCACGACGTTCGCGGTGCGCTCGAGCCACGCGCGCGGCGATCGGATGATGTCCCCGGAAAAGAGCGAGAAGCCGGACGGCACCTCGACCCGGCGGGCGTGCTGCTCGGGCGGGATCGCGGCGTTCGCCACGTACATGCGCATCGACGAGCCGATCGTGCCCGTGAGCCAGTACAGCGTGACGTTCGTCAGGATCTCGTCCTTGGTGAAGCGGCGCTCGACGTCGCCGCCGCAGTCGCTCCACGCGCGCAGCTTCTCGACGATCCACGCGGCGAGCCCGGCAGGCGAGTCGGTGAGGCCGACGGCGGCGGTCTGCGGCTTCGTGCGGTGGACGGCGCCGTAGGCACCCTCGGCCGCGAGCCAGGCCGCGGAGTCGTCGAGGAGTGCGCGCTCCTCCGGAGCCAGGACCTGCGGGTCGCCGGTGAAGCGCGGAATGCCACCGTCCATGCGGTGGACGGCAACCACTCGGTCGGCGAAGTCGAGCCCGAGGAACCTGCTCACGGCGCTGCCGATGTCCCCGCCCGCCGCACCGAACCGCTCGTACCCGAGCACGCTCATCAGCTCTGCCCAGAGGGCGGCCACGCCCACGGAGTCCGGCGACAGGCCCCGCGGCCTGTCGGAGTACCCGTAGCCCGGCATGTCCGGGACGACCACGTCGAACGCATCGGCGGGGTCGGCGCCGTGCGCTCCCGGGTCGGTGAGCAGCGGGATCACCTTGGTGTACCGCCAGAACGAGTCGGGCCAGCCGTGGCACAGGACCAGCGGCAGCGCGGGGCCGGTCGGCGCGACGGCATGCACGTAGTGGATCCCCAGCCCGCCGAGCGAGACGCGGAAGTGCGGCAGCGTGGCGAGCGCCGCCTCCTGCGCCGACCAGTCGAACTCGTCCGCCCAGTAGGCGACCAGCTCGCGGAGGTAGTCGACGTCCGCACCGAGCGACCAGCCGGCATCCTCGGGGGAGTCCGGCCAGCGCGTCGCGCGCAGACGCGTGCGCAGGTCCTCGAGGGCCGCGGGGGCGGTCTCCAGCGTGAACGGCTCGGGGTGGAGCGGCACGTCCGACATGCGAATCAGCCTAGGGACGCGGGGGTCCCACGTCAGCAGGGCCGGTCGTCAGCGCAGGTCGTCGAGGTACCGGAGCAGCAACCGGGCGCCGAAGCCGGTCGCACCCTCGGTCACCTCGTGCTTGTCGGCGGTCGCGCGCGCGGGACCGGCGATGTCGAGGTGGGCCCAACGGCGCTGCCCGACGAAGTGCCGCAGGAACAGGGCCGCGGTGATGGACCCTCCGCCGATGTGCCTGTCGAGCGGCACGTGCCGCAGGTCCGCGACGTCGGAGTGCACGGCCTCCTCGTACTCCTCGACCAGCGGCATGTGCCAGGCGAGCTCGCCCGACGTGTCGGCGGCCGCGACCAGCGCGGTCACCAGGGCGTCGTCGGCGGAGTAGAGCGCCGCGTGCTGCTTGCCCAGCCCGAGCGTCGCGGCGCCCGTCAGCGTGGCGACGTCGATGAGCACGTCGGGGTCGAGGGTGGCGTCCGCCCAGGCCAGCGCGTCGGCGAGGACCAGGCGACCCTCGGCGTCGGTGTTGGCGATCTCGACGGTGGTGCCGCCCCACATCGTCAGGACGTCGCCGGGCCGGTACGAGGCACCGCCGAAGTGGTTCTCGGCGAGCGGCAGCACCGCGGTGACGCGGTGGGCGACGCCCGCGGCGGCCGCGCCGAGCACGGTCGCCAGCGCGACGGCCGCACCGGTCATGTCCGTCTTCATGGGGACCATGCCCTCGCGCGGCTTGATCGACAGGCCGCCCGTGTCGAACGTGATGCCCTTGCCGACGACGACGACGTGGCGCCCACCCGCGGTCGCCGGCGTGTACGAGACGGTGACCAGCCGGGGTGTCGACGCCGAGCCGGCGCCGACGGCCAGGATGCCGCCGAACCCCTCCGCGGCGAGCTCGCGGGGGCCGCGGACGGTGACCTCGAGCCCGGCCTTCGTCGCCAGGCGCTTCGCCTGGTCCGCGAGCCACGCGGGCGTCTTGGTGCTGGACGGCGTGGTGGCCAGGTCCCGGACCAGCCAGGTCGCCGTGGCGGCCGTGCGCCCCTCCGCGACGGCGGCCGAGGCGCGCGTGCCGTCCCGACCGAGCAGCACGAGCTCGGCGGCGTCCGTCGAGCGGGAGGGGGGAGCGGCGGCACTGGGCGGGACGTAGGCCGCCAGCAGGTAGCCCTCCGCGACCGCCCGCGCGGCGGTCGCCGAGGCCGACGCGTCCTGGTGGGCCTCGGCGCCGAGCGTGGTGACGACCTGGCGCAGACCCCGCGACGAGCGCGCGAGAGCCGCACCGGCCCGACGCAGGTCGGCCGGGCGTCCCGCGCCGACGCCGACCAGCACCAGTCGCGGCGGAAGAGCGGCCCAGGGCAGCGTGACCGACGAGCCGACCGGCCGAGGCAGCTGCAGGACGTAGATCTCCCCCGCCGCACCGGTCAGGCGTGCACGCTCACCGATCTCGGCCAGGTCCACGCCGTACCGCGCCGCAGCCTCGGCCGTGCCCTCGAGCGGGCGCAGCGCGTCGTCGCCCGCGCGCGCCGGGGCCACCGGGACCGCGACCGCGTCCGTCGACCCGTCGGTGAGCAGCGTCGTGGTCGCGATGCTGCCGCCGGAGACGGTCACCGCGGGCGGCGTACGCCCGATCGGCGTCCGTGCCGATGTCGTGCTTGCCCGTGCCATCGTCAGCTGACGACGGACGTCAGGGCCTCACCCAGCTCCGCGGCCTCGGTCGCGTTGAGCTCGACCACCAGCCGTCCACCGCCCTCGAGCGGCACGCGCATCACGATGCCGCGCCCCTCCTTCGTGACCTCGAGCGGGCCGTCACCGGTCCTCGGCTTCATCGCGGCCATGCGGGGCCTCTCCTTCGCTTCGTGCGTCCGGTGCGCGGCTCGTGCGGAGCGTTTTCGCGCACCGCACGTCGTCGTCGTCTGCCGGTTGTCCGAGAGTCATCCTAGTTCACCCCGAGCCCCTCACCTGTCCGGATGCCGGTCAGGCCACCGATCGGACGAACGTCCAGTCCGACCGGAGCGGGCGCCGGACCAATCACGGCGGCCAGTCGGCCACCGGGTTGGCGTGCCACATCTGCCGGACCCACAGCACCTGCAGCCCGAGCATGAGGACGACGACCGCGCCGAACCACCATCGACGCCCCGCGGGCGGCCGCGTGACGACGCCGGCGGTGACCGCGGCGAGCGGGAACGCGAGGAGCAGGAATCGCGCCAGGCTGCTGCCCGGCTCGACCACCGCGGCGATGTAGACGACGTAGGCGGCGGCCCACGTGTGCAGCTCGTTGCCCAGCCGCCAGGCGGCTGGCACCACGAGCACCGCGATCACCAGCGCGAAGCCGAGCCCCACCACGAGCGGCGCCCGCGACCCGAACCAGAACTCCGGGACGTAGGACCAGCCACCGAACGGCGCGACCTGGCGGACACCACGCCACGCCTCCTGCGTCTGCAGGTAGCCGTCGGGCACGCCGGTCACCCAGCCGCAGATCGCCGGCCACAGCAGCCCGGACGCGGCGGACAGCGCGGCGAGCGCGGCGAGGCCCACGGCCGTGAGCCAGGTGAAGGTGTCCGTCCCGCGGCGCGAGCCCCACCAGCGGACCGCCGCGTGCACCACGACGACCACGGCCATCGGCAGCGCGACGGCGCGCGTGAACCCGAGCGCGACGACGACGAGGGCCATCCACCAGTAGTCGCGCCGCAGGAGCAGCAGCAGGGCGCCCGCGACGAGCAGCAGCGCGAGGGCCTCGGTGTACGCGGTCTGCAGCACGGCGGCCGTCGGGAAGACGCTGACGAGCGCCACCGTCGCCAGCGGGAGCCCCGGGCGAGCCGCGACGGCGCGGGGTGCGCCCCGGACCACGGTCCGGTGGATGGCGAGCACGGCCCCGGCGCCGAGGGCGGTGGCCAGCAGGGGGGCCACGACCTCCCACGGACCGCCCGTGACCTGCATGATCCCGCGTGCGAGCATCGGGAAGAGCGGGAAGAAGGCCCACGCGTTCTGCTGGACCAGGCCGTCGGCGCCGCGCGGCAGCTCGGCCGGATAGCCGTTCTCGGCGACGTTCCGGTACCAGGAGCCGTCGAACATGAACCCGACGTACGGGAAGTAGCCCGGGTGCGGGCCGGTCCAGGGGTTCTGGTCCTGCACGCTGGCCACCCACAGGAAGACGACCGTGGTGAACAGCCGGGCCGCGGCGTAGACGGCGAGCACCTGGACCCACCAGGGGCAGCTCACGGCCCACGCCCAGGCGCCGGCGGCGACGGGCTCCGCAGTGGGCTCGTCCACCTCCCGCACCTCGCTCACGCCAGCCCCCTGACCGCCCGGGCGGGGGGTCGGTCCCCGCGGATGCTCGCGACCATATCCAGGGTGCGCCTCGTCGCGCGCACGTCGTGCGCCCGGAACACGCGCGCACCCAGCCAGGCGGCGACGGCGGTGGCCGCCAGCGTTCCCTCCAGCCGCTCCTCGGCGGGCAGGTCCAGGGTCTCGCCGACGAAGTCCTTGCGCGAGAACGCCATGAGCACCGGGAACCCGAGCGCGACCAGCGTCTCGGTGCGGCGGACCAGGTGCAGCGAGTGCCACGTGTTCTTGCCGAAGTCGTGCGTGGGGTCGACGAGCACGCTCGCGGGGTCGATGCCGAGCGACACCGCCCGCTGCGCCGCCGCCGACACCGTGCGGACGACGTCGTCGAGCACACCGTCCAGCGGCTCCGGCCCCGGGTACTCGACGCGGAACGGGTCGGTCCGCGGTCGCGCGCCCCCGGTGTGCGAGCAGACGATCCCGAGGCCACGCTCGGCGGCGACCTCCATGAGCGTGGGGTCGTGGCCGGCCCAGGTGTCGTTGACCAGGTCCGCGCCCTCGTCGGCAGCCGCGCGAGCCACCTCCGCGCGCCACGTGTCGACGCTGATGGGCAGGTCGGGGAAGCGCGCGCGCACGCGCCTGACCAGCGGGATCACGCGCGCGATCTCCTCGTCGGCCTCGACCCGCGGGCCGCGGCCGGCGCGCACGCCGCCAAGGTCGACGATGTCCGCGCCCTCGTCGACCGCACGCGCGACCGCATCGTCCGCCGCCGCGTCGTCGTACCGCGCCGGGGCGTAGAACGAGTCCGGCGTGCGGTTGACGACGGCCATGACGACCGGGCTGCCGGGGCCGATCCAGCGCCCCCGGAGGCGCAGCTGCGCGCCCGGCGACGGCGTGGTCACCGGGAGGACTCCTGGGCGGTCTGCTGCGCGCGGGCCGTCTCGGCGGCGGCCGCCTCCTCCTCGGCCCGGAGCTGCGCGCCACGCTCGAGCACGATGTCGACGGCCTCCTGCGCCGAGTCGACGACCTTGAGCAGCTCGAGGTCCGCGGCGGAGATCATGCCGCGCGCCAGCACGGCCGTGCTCACCCAGTCGATGAGGCCCTGCCAGTAGTCGCGCCCGACGAGCACGATCGGGAAGCTGATCACCTTGTGGGTCTGCACCAGCGTGAGCGCCTCGAACAGCTCGTCGAACGTGCCGAACCCGCCGGGCATCACGACGAAGCCCTCGGAGTACTTCACGAACATCGTCTTGCGCGCAAAGAAGTACCGGAAGTTCACGCCCAGCTCGACGTAGTCGTTCATGCCCTGCTCGAACGGCAGCTCGATGCCGAGCCCGACGGACAGCCCGCCGGCCTCGAGCGCGCCGCGGTTGGCCGCCTCCATGATCCCGGGGCCGCCGCCGGTGATCACCGCGTAGCCCGCCTCGACCAGGAGCCGGGCGACATCCATGCCGACGGCGTAGTCGGGGTGGTCGACAGGCACGCGCGCCGAGCCGAACACGCTGACCGCGGGGCCGACCTCGGCGAGCGCCCCGAAGCCCTCGACGAACTCGCTCTGGATCCGCATCACGCGCCACGGGTCGCCGTGCACCCAGTCGGCGCTGCCGGCGCCGCTCAGCAGGCGCTGGTCGGAGGTGGTCTTCGGGATCTGCTGGCCGCGCAGCAGGACCGGGCCCTTGCGGTAGCCGTGCCCCGGTGCGGACAGACCGTCGTCGCTCATGGCCCGACTCTAGGTCGAGCGGGCGCCCGCGACCCTCGCGTCGCCCGTTCGACGCACACCGTTCATCTGGAACGTGGGCGTGACCCTGGCGCGGTCCGGCATTGACCTAGGGTTGTCGCCATGACTTCACGGACGGCCTGGGGATTCGGCCTGGCCACGGTGGCCGACGACGGCACGACCCTCGACGTCTGGTACCCCTCCCCCGCGCTGGGTTCGCCCGCCGACGACGCCACCGCGCCCGCGCAGCTGGCCGCGGGCGAGCGCGTCGACGAGGCACGCCGCGTCCGCGTCGAGGTCGTGCTCACCGTCACCGACCTCGACGCCCCGCTGACCGACACGGCGGACGCCTACCTGCGGCTCCACCTGCTGTCGCACCGCCTGGTCCAGCCCCACGGCCAGAACCTCGAGGGGCTCTTCAACGTGCTGCCCAACGTGGTGTGGACCGACCGCGGGCCGTGCGCCGTCGACGGCTTCGAGGAGACCCGTGGCCGGCTCCGTGCCGCGACCGGCGTCGCCCCGACGGTGCTCGGCGTCGACAAGTTCCCGCGGATGGTCGACTACGTGCTGCCCTCCGGGGTCCGGATCGCCGACGCCGACCGCGTCCGGCTCGGCGCGCACCTCGCCGCCGGCACCACCGTCATGCACGAGGGGTTCGTCAACTTCAACGCGGGCACCTTGGGCACGTCGATGATCGAGGGCCGCGTCTCGGCCGGCGTCGTCGTCGGCGACGGGTCGGACATCGGCGGCGGCGCCTCGATCATGGGCACCCTGTCCGGCGGCGGCCGCGAGGTCGTCTCCATCGGTCGGCGGACGCTGCTCGGAGCCAACGCGGGCGTCGGCATCCCGCTGGGCGACGACTGCGTGGTCGAGGCCGGCCTCTACGTCACCGCCGGCACCAAGGTCGCGCTGATCGGCTTCGAGGACGCCGGGCGTGTGGTCAAGGCGCGGGAGCTGGCCGGCCGCGATGGCGTGCTGTTCCGCCGCAACTCCCTGACCGGCGGGGTCGAGGCCGTCGCGCGCGCGGGCTCGGGCGTGCAGCTCAACGCCACGCTGCACGCCAACGAGTGAGCGCTCGCCGGCGCCGGCGGGCACGTCGCGCGGGCTGCGCGGTCGTCCTGGTGCTGGCGGTGCTCGTGGCCGGGGTGGCCGCGGTCGTCGTCGCCCTCTCCCGGATGCACCCCGCTCCCCCGGCGGCGGAGCGGTGCTTCGCCGAGATCGACGGCACGCGCTGGTCGTTGACCCCTGACCAGGCGCAGAACGCCGCCCTCATCGCCGGCGTCGGCATCCAGCGCGGGCTGCCGGCCCGGGCCGTGACGATCGCGCTGGCCACAGCCCTGCAGGAGTCGAAGCTGGTGAACATCGCGCACGGCGACCGCGACTCGCTCGGCCTGTTCCAGCAGCGGCCGTCGCAGGGCTGGGGCACCGAGGCGCAGGTGCAGGACCCCGTGTATGCGACCGGCCGCTTCTACGACGGGCTGGTCAAGATCGACGGCTACGAGAACCTGCCGATCACCGAGGCCGCGCAGGCCGTCCAGCGCTCGGGCTTCCCGGAGGCGTACGCCCAGCACGAGGCGCGGGCCCGCGCCTGGGCCTCGGCGCTCACCGGCTGGTCGCCCGCGATCCTCACGTGCCGCCTGCACGACCCGGACCCCGCCGCCGCGTCCGCCGACGCGGTCGTCGCGCGCGTGCAGCGCGACCTCGGCCCTGTCCCGGTCACCGCGACGCCGCTGCCCGAGGGCGGCACGGAACTGGTCCTCGACACCTCCGCCGTCGGCGCCGAGGCCGACCGCGCGCGGCTCGACTGGGCCGTCGCGCAGTGGGCCGTGTCGGTGGCGCAGCCGCTCCAGCTCACCGCGGTCGACGTCGCCAACCAGACCTGGGACCGCGAGCAGAGCACGTGGGCGCCCCACGACGACCCGCTCCCCGCGGGCAGCGTCCGGCTGCACCTGGCGGGCTAGCGGGCGTCGACCTCGACGTAGTCACGAGCTCGTCTCACGCGGCCGCCGACCATGGCACAGCTCAGCGGGCGTCCACCTCGACGTAGTCCCGCGCTCGTCTCACGCGGCCGCCGACCGTGGCACAGATCAGCGGGCGTCCACCTCGACGTAGTCGCGCGCTGTTGCCCCCGTGTAGATCTGCCGCGGGCGGCCGATCTTCGTCTGCGGGTCCGTCATCATCTCGCGCCACTGCGCGATCCACCCGGGCATGCGGCCCAGGGCGAACAGCGGCGTGAACATCTCGTCGGAGAAGCCCATCGCGCGGTAGATCAGCCCGGTGTAGAAGTCGACGTTCGGGTACAGCTTGCGCGAGATGAAGTAGTCATCGGAGAGGGCGATCTCCTCGAGGCCCATCGCGAGGTCGAGCAGCTCGTCGTCGTGGCCGAGGGCCGCGAGCACCGAGTCGGCGCTCTTCTTCACGATCGCGGCGCGGGGGTCGTAGTTCTTGTAGACGCGGTGCCCGAAGCCCATGAGGCGGACGCCGGGCTCCTTGTTCTTCACGCGCTTCATGAAGTCGGTGGCGTCGCCGCCGTTGGCCTGGATCTCCGTGAGCATCTTCAGCACGGCCTCGTTGGCGCCACCGTGCAGCGGGCCGGAGAGCGCGTTGATGCCGGCCGCGACGGACGCGTACAGGTTGGCGTGGCTGGAGCCGACGATGCGGACGGTCGACGTCGAGCAGTTCTGCTCGTGGTCGGCGTGCAGGATCAGCAGCTGGTCGAGGGCCTGGACGACCTTCGGGTCCGGGTCGTACTGCTGGTACGGGACGGCGAACGTCATGCGCAGGAAGTCCTCGACATACCCGCGCGAGTAGTCCGGGTACAGCAGCGGCTCGCCCTTGGACGCCCGGTGGACGTACGACGTGATGGTGCGCGTCTTGGCCAGGATCAGCACCGTGGCCAGCTCGACGGTCTCCGGGTCGAACGGGTCCAGCGACTCGGGGTAGAACGTGGACAGCGCGTTGATCGCCGACGACATCACGGCCATCGGGTGCGCGTTGCGCGGGAACGTCCCCATGAACGTCCGGAAGTCCTCGTGCACCAGCGTGTGGCGGTTGACCCGCTCCTCGAACGCCTCGAGCTCGGCCGTCGTCGGCAGCGCGCCGTGGATCAGCAGGTACGCGACCTCGAGGAACGAGGAGTGCTCGGCCAGCTGCTCGATGGGGTAACCGCGGTAGCGCAGGATGCCCTCGTCGCCGTCGATGTAGGTGATCTTCGACTCGCACGACGCGGTGTTCATGAACCCCGGGTCGACAGTGACCTTGCCCGTGTCACGCAGCAGCGAGGAGACGACGATGCCGTCGTTGCCCTCGGTCGCGGTCACGATCGGCAGGTCCTTCGACTGTCCGTCGACGATCAGCTGGACCGGTGCGGTGACGACGTCCGACATGGTGTTCCTCTCCTGCGACTCCCGGCCCTGCGGGGATGTCCCGCGCGCCCGGTGCGTCGGCGTCTGTGCGTGCCAGGCCGGTCGGGACCTGCACGTGCGAGCCCCCGTTGGCGTGGATCGACGGTACCCGCGCGGAACGTTCCGTGACCAATCCTCGACGAGACGTTGGTGCCGGTGTGACCACGATCACACGCGGTCTTGTCACGCCCCGGAGAGCCTCGCAGCAGCCTCGGCGATCCGCTCGTCGGGGGCCGTCAGCGCCACCCGCACGTGCTCGGCGTCGCCGTAGAACGCACCAGGCGCGACGAGGATCCCGAGCCCGGCCAGGTCCGCGACCGTCGCCCAGCTGTCCTGGCCGCCGGACTCCGGGCGCACCCAGAGGTACAGCCCGGCGTGCGAGCGGTCGACGGCGTAGCCCGCGCTCTCGAACGCCGCGCGCAGCACCCGGCGACGCCGGCCGTAGACAGCCCGCTGCGCGGCGACGTGCTCGTCGTCAGCCAGCGCCGCGGTCGTCGCGGCCTGCACCGGAGCGGGCACGATCATCCCGGCGTGCTTGCGGATCTCGAGCAGCCGGGACACCAGCACCGGGTCGCCGGCGACGAAGGCCGCGCGATAGCCCGCGAGGTTCGACTGCTTGGACAGCGAGTAGACGGCGAGCAGCCCGGTGAGGTCGCCGCCCGTGACCCTCGGGTCGAGGATGCTCGGCACCCCGGTCGACGCCCACGGCTCGTCCCAGGCCAGCTCCGCGTAGCACTCGTCGGAGGCGACGACGACAGGCTGTGCCGACGAGCGCGCCGCGTCGACGACAGCGCGCAGCTGCTCGACGCCGAGCACCGAGCCGTCCGGGTTGCCGGGCGAGTTCAGCCACACGAGCCGCACATCCGTGCTCCCGGCGAGCCGGGTGGCGGGGTCGTCCGTCGGCTCCGGCGTCGCGCCGGCCAGCCGGGCGCCGACGTCGTAGGTCGGGTAGGCCGCCGACGGGTGCAGCACGACGTCGCCCGCGCCGAGGCCCAGCAGCGACGGCAGGAACGCGACGAGCTCCTTGGAGCCGACCGTCGGCAGCACGGCCGCGGGGTCGAGGCCGCGGACACCGCGCCGGCGAGCGAACCAGTCGACGACCGCTCGCCGCAGGGCGGGCGTGCCGTGCGTCGTCGGGTAGCCGGGCGCGTCCGCCGCCTCCGCCAGGGCCTCGCGGACCAGCTCGGGGGTGGGGTCCACGGGCGTGCCGACGGAGAGGTCGACGATGCCGCCCGGGTACGCGCGAGCGCGGTCGGCGAACGGGGTCAGCGTGTCCCAGGGAAAGTCCGGCAGGGCGCCGGTCAGCAGGCCCATCGGGCGGGCGTCACTCGCCGTGCACGCGCAGCGGGAGGGTCGCGATGATCGGGTGGTCCTTGTCGATCTCACCCATCTTCGCGGCACCGCCCGGCGAGCCGAGGTCGTCGAAGAACTCGACGTTCGCCTTGTAGTACTCGGTCCACTGCTCGGGGACGTCGTCCTCGTAGTAGATGGCCTCGACCGGGCACACCGGCTCGCAGGCACCGCAGTCGACGCACTCGTCCGGGTGGATGTACAGCGATCGCTTGCCCTCGTAGATGCAGTCCACGGGACATTCCTCGATGCACGCCTTGTCCTTGACGTCCACGCAAGGCTCGGCGATCACATACGTCACGGTCGGTCCTCCACAGGCCAGGGGTGCTCCTAGTATCGCCTACATGCTCAGGCCCGCGACGCGCTGTCCACGACGGGCGCACCGATGACCGCGGACGGGTGGCGCAGCTGGTCACCGGGCGACCGCGTCGTGGTGCGACGCCTGCGCGACGACCTGCCCGAGCCCCACCCCGACCACCCCGACCTGCACGTCCCCCGGCACACCGACGTGCTGGGCGACGTGATCGAGGTCGACGACGACGGCGTGCTGGTGCGCACCCGACGGGGTGACGTGCGGGTGCCCGCATCCGACATCGTGCTCAGCAAGGTGGTCCCCGCCGCGCCCGCCGACCGGCGTCACCGGCCGACGGACGCGTAGCTACGGCGTCGGTGGGGGCGTGGGCGTGGGCGCCGGTCCGCAGATGATCTTGTTCTGCGGCTTGTAGCGCCACGAGTTCGACTCGGTCTTCTTCAGCTCGCCGTTCAGCGACGTCTTGCGCGTAACGGTCACCGAGAAGCCGGGGTTGCCGGCCGCCGAGGCCTCGCACGTCGGCGACTGCGAGTACACGGTCGTCGGCGCGACGACGCCCGACCGGGGGCTCGTGATCGACTCGACGGTCCAGTACTTGGTGCCCCAGATCCGGACGTAGACCCGTCCCCCCGAGACCCACGCCTGCACGAGCGCGCCGTACGGCGAGTTGTTCTTCCACCGCATGTCGAGCGTGCCGGTGAAGATCGTCGCCTCGCGGCCCTCCGGGTACCGCGCGAACCACTCGCTGTGCGGACGGTGCTCGATGTCCTCGAAGCCCGCCAGGAACCCGGCGTTGTACGTCGTCGTCGAGATCTGGCTCAGCCCGCCGCCCCAGGCGTCCGTGTGCTCTCCGCTGACGATCGCGCCGGCCTCGACGAAGCCGTGCGCCGCGTCGATCGGCCCGAGCGCGTCGGTCAGGCTGAACGTCTCGTCCGGCCGGATCAGCGTGCCGCTGATCTTGCTCGCGCCGTTGGTGATGTTCACCGTACGGCGCGGCTCACTGGTCAGCGGCGTGGAGAACTCCGAGACGATCTCCTTGACGCCCAGCGCCTCGAGCTCCGCGGTCGACTGCGCCGGGTCCGCCTCGACGAGCTCGACGTGGGCCGTCCGGTCGCTCGACGTGGCCGCGGTGGAGACCGACGTGGCCACCGCCGCGGGGTCGAGCGAGGTGCCGGGTGTTCCCGGGACGATCACCGGGGCGTCGTTGACGAACTCGAAGTGCGCGTCCGCGGAGGCGGTCAGCAGGTCCGGCAGCTGCGCCAGCACGGCGTCCGTCAGGCCCTGCCCGTTCATCTGGAGCACCAGGTTGCCGTCGGTCGGCACGTACGAGGCGTTCGCGGCGAGCGTCGCCGTGTCGAGCAGCGCGATCTGGTCCGACACCACCACGGAGACCGGCGCCGACGTCACCTTCTGCGCCTCGACCAGCGCGGCGTCGGTCTCGTCCTGCGTGATGTCCGGTGCGACCGTCATGGTCGGCAGCTCGATCGGGCGTGCGGCGACCAGCCAGTCCTCGCTGAGCACGTCGGCGGCGCCGTCCTGGTCCAGGTCCCAGCCGTCCACCGCGTCCGTCGACTGCGCCGTGGCGTCGACGAACACGATCGTGCCGTCCACCGGAGCGAGCGCGAGCGAGGTGCCGAGGTCGCTCAGCGCGGCGGCCAGCGCCTCGTCGTCGACGGACGTCACCGGCTCCTGCTCGCCGACGCCCACGAGGTGCTTCCACAGCCGCATCGGCTCGACCAGCTCGACGCCCGTGAGCTGGTCGACCGTCGCCTGCGCGTCGAACGTCAGCCCGGCAGCGACGGGGTCGATCGTCGCCTGGACGTCGTTGGCCACGACCTCGATCGGCTGGGTCGTCGCGTCGGACAGCTCCTCGTCCAGCCGCGCGACAGCCTCCTGTGAGGTCAGGCCGCCGATGTCGACGCCCGCGACCGTCGCGCCCCGCGGCACGCGGTCGGCCAGCCCGTACGACACCCCGACGTAGGCCGCGGCGAGCACGACCACGACGCCCAGCGCGATGAGCAGGCGCTTGGGCCAGCGTCGCTTGCCGTCCTCCGCCTCGAAGACGTCCAACGGTGACTCCTTGCGCGCCGACGGCGGCACCGGTCCCGACGGGATGGGCGCCTTCGGCGGTGTCGTCGCGGCAGCCCCCGCCGCGGCTGCACCGGCGACCGGACCGGCCGAGACCCGCGTCGGGGCGGCCGGCGGCGCGGCGGGCTTTGCCG
>NZ_JBFUAI010000012.1:0-144398 GCF_056406355.1 Cellulomonas sp. P1_C4
AGGCCGCCGCCGCCGGACGGGCAACCATCGCTGCGTGCAGCCGGGCGGCGGCGCCGCGCAGGCCGTCGCCGTCGCGTGACGCCGCGCCCGTCGCGTCCAGCTGCCGCGTGAACCGGGCGGCCTCCTCGTCCAGCAGCGCGTCGGTGCGAACGGCGAGCCGCTCGTGGGCCTCCCGCGTGAGCCGGCGGACGGCGTCGTCGCCGAACACGGCCTCGAGCGCGCGCTGCGCGAGGAGCGCAGTCCCGCCGACGATGCCCACCTCCGCACCGGTGAGGCCGCCCGTCGATGCGAAGACCGCGACCATGAGGACGGCGCCGAGGCCGTTGATCCCGTACGAGTACGCGCGCGCGGCCGTCCGCCGCCCGGCGCCCTCCGTCTCCACCAGCGCGAGCACGTCGCTCTGCCAGGCGCGCACCTGTGCTGCCGAGCGCGTGCGCAGGTCACCCGACGCCCGGGACAGGGCGAGCCCGTCGAGCAGCGCCCGCCCCGCCGGGTCGTGCCGCCAGGCGGAGTGCGCGGTCTCGGCGGCGGCCTCGGCCGCGTCCTGCAGGACGGCCGCGAGACCGTGCGCGACGGCCTCCACCAGCGCCGGCTCCGCCGGTCGGCGACCGCGCACGAAGCCGACGACGCGGTCGCGCAACCGCGAGACGCCCTCCTCCAGGGACCGGAACCACTCGCTCGTGCCGACGACGTCCTGCCACCGGGCGAGGACCTCGCCGCGCAGCAACGACCCGTCCGAGGTGGCCGCCTCCACCTGCGCGGCCGCCGCGGCGTACGCGGCCGTGACCGCCCCGCGCAGGCGCACGTCCGCCGCCCGCTGGTCGTCCGCCGCCGCGGCGAGGTCGAGAGCCCGGCGGGACACGTCGGCCACGGCGCCGTCCCACGTCTCCGCGAGCGCGGCCGCGCGCACCTGCGGATCGGTGGCCGTGGTGGTGAGGAAGTCGGCGACGGGGCCGACGGCCGACTCCGGCAGGAGCCCGTTCTCGAGCTGCACCTCCGGCACCACGACGACCGTCGCCGACGCGAGGCCCGCATCCGCGAGCATCTGGCGCAGGTGGTCGCCGACCGCGGTCTCGGCGCCGGCGTCGACCCGGTCCAGCACGAGGGCCAGGTGGGTGCCGCGGCGCGCAGCGTCCGCCAAGAGCTCCCACGGCACCGCGTCGGCGTACCGCGCGGCGGTGGTCACGAACAGCCACACGTCCGCGGCGCCCAGCAGCTGGGCGGCCAGGATGCGGTTGCCCTCCTCGACCGAGTCCACGTCCGGAGCGTCCAGCAGCGCGAGTCCCACCGGCAGCGCCTCCGACGCCACGAGCCGTAGACCCGGCCGGGTCCCGGCCTCCGGCGCGGCGGTCGCGCGACTCAGGGACGGCAGCACCCGGTCCGAGCTGAACCACCGCACGTCCAGCGGGTGGTGCACCAGCACCGGCCACCGGGTGGTCGGCCGTAGCACCCCGGACGGGCTGACCTCCGCGCCGACGAGGGAGTTCACCACGGTCGACTTGCCTGCCCCGGTCGAGCCCCCGACCACCACGAGCACCGGGGCGCCGGGGTCGCGCAGGCGCGGCAGCAGGTAGTCGTCGAGCTGGTCGAGGACCCTCGTCCGGTCCGCCCGACCGGCCACGGCGGTCGCCGCCTCCAGCGGGAGGCGCAGGTCGGCCACCTCCGTGCGCAGCGCGAGCAGCGCGTCGACGAGCTCGTCGTGCTCCATCGCCGGCACCGCCTCTCGCAGGTCGTGTCGAGCGTATCGGCGCAGGTCGCAGGCGGCGCACCGACGACGAGGCCGCCCGCTCCCAGAAGGAACGGGCGGCCTGGTCGAGCACTCAGTCGCGGCGCAGCTTGCGGTACGTCACCCGGTGCGGGCGGGCCGCGTCGGCGCCGAGCCGCGCGACCTTGTTCTCCTCGTAGGAGGCGAAGTTGCCCTCGAACCAGTACCAGTTCGCCGGGTTCTCCTCGGTCCCCTCGTAGGCCAGGATGTGCGTCGCCACCCGGTCGAGGAACCACCGGTCGTGGGAGACCACGACCGCGCAGCCGGGGAACTCCAGCAGGGCGTTCTCCAGCGAGCCGAGGGTCTCGACGTCCAGGTCGTTGGTGGGCTCGTCGAGCAGCAGCAGGTTGCCGCCCTGCTTGAGCGTGAGCGCGAGGTTGAGGCGGTTTCGCTCACCACCGGACAGCACGCCGGCCGGCTTCTGCTGGTCCGGACCCTTGAACCCGAACGCGGCGACGTAGGCCCGCGACGGCATCTCGACGTTGCCGACCTTGAGGAAGTCGAGCCCGTCGGAGACCACCTCGAAGAGCGTCTTCTTGGGGTCGATGCCCCCCCGGGACTGGTCGACGTACGAGATCGACACCGTCTCGCCGACCTTGAGCTCGCCCTTGTCCAGCGGCTCGAGCCCGACGATCGTCTTGAACAGCGTGGTCTTGCCGACGCCGTTCGGGCCGATGACCCCGACGATGCCGTTGCGCGGCAGCGTGAAGCTCAGACCGTCGATGAGCACGCGCCCGTCGAAGCCCTTCTCCAGGTCCTTGGCCTCGAGGACGATCGAGCCCAGGCGCGGGCCCGGCGGGATCTGGATCTCCTCGAAGTCGAGCTTCCTGGTGCGGTCCGCCTCCGCAGCCATCTCCTCGTAGCGCGCGAGGCGCGACTTCGACTTGGTCTGGCGGCCCTTGGCGTTGGACCGAACCCACTCGAGCTCGTCCTTGAGTCGCTTGGCGAGCTTGAGGTCCTTCTTGCCCTGGATGGCGAGGCGCTCGCCCTTCTTCTCCAGGTAGGTCGAGTAGTTGCCCTCGTAGGGGTACAGGCGGCCGCGGTCGACCTCACAGATCCACTCGGCGACGTGGTCGAGGAAGTACCGGTCGTGGGTGACGGCCAGGATCGCGCCCGGGTAGTCCTTGAGGTGCGCCTCGAGCCAGAGCACGCTCTCGGCGTCCAGGTGGTTGGTCGGCTCGTCGAGGAGCAGCAGGTCCGGCTTCTCCAGCAGGAGCTTGCAGAGGGCGACCCGGCGGCGCTCACCACCGGACAGGACCGTGACGTCCGCGTCCGCCGGCGGGCAGCGCAGCGCGTCCATGGCCTGCTCGAGCTGGGCGTCGAGGTCCCACGCGTCGGCGGCGTCGATGGCCTCCTGCAGCACACCCATCTCCGCCAGCAGCGCGTCGAAGTCGGCGTCGGGCTCGGCCATCAGCGCCGAGATCTCGTTGTAGCGGTCGAGCTTGCCCTTGATCTCGGCGACGCCCTCCTCGACGTTCCCGAGCACGGTCTTCGCCTCGTTCAGCGGCGGCTCCTGCTGCAGGATCCCGACGGTGTACCCCGGGCTCAGGCGCGCCTCGCCGTTCGACGGCTGGTCCAGGCCAGCCATGATCTTGAGGATCGTCGACTTGCCGGCACCGTTGGGACCGACGACGCCGATCTTGGCGCCCGGCAGGAAGTTCAGGGTGACGTCGTCGAGGATGACCTTGTCGCCGTGCGCCTTGCGCGTCTTGTACATGGAGTAGATGAACTCAGCCACTGGCTCTTCGTCCGCCTCGGTGATCGTGGGGTCGCCCMGGCGCTGACCTGGCTCGGGGCACTGCTGACCGGCACCGCCGGCGGCGGGCCGACCGCGCAGCACGCGTGCGCGCGGTCCGACCTGTCGCCTCGTCGGGCGCCGGTGCCCCAGCCTAGGCGATCACCTGGCCGCGGCCAGCGCGAGCTCCGGCTCGACGTCCAGCTCGGGCCCGTCAACCGGAGCCAGGCCGGCCTCGTCGTCGTCGGGAAGCTCCTCCAGGTCGGAGACGTCAGCCGGGGCGTCGTCGGAGCCCGCCGCCGCGGCCGCGCTCACCGTCCGCGCGAAGTGGCTGCTGCCGAACACCAGGTTGTGCCCCAGCGCGCTCGCCTCGAGCACGAGCGTGGTGCGCGGCCCCTCCGGCCCGGCCCACTCCTCGGTCGAGAGCTGGCCCTGCACGATCACCGGGTCACCCTTGCGCAGCGAGCGCGCGGCGTTCACGGCCATCGCGCGGAACACCTTCACGTGGAACCACTCCGTCTGCGCGTCCCGCCAGGCACCGATGCCCTTGTCGAACCAGCGGCGCGTGCTCCCCACGCGGAACGTCGCGTACGGGACGCCGCCGTCGGTCTCGTGGAAGATCTTGGGCTCGGTGCCGATCCACCCCACCACGGTCAGGTCCAAGGTCTGCGTGCTCATGCGATGCCTCCAGTGCGCGGCGCCCCGACGGCTGCGGGGCTGGTGCGACCAGGCTGTCCGTGCGCGGACCCGTCGTGCGGCGGTCTGACGAGAACGTGGACGGCGCACGCGGGACGCGGGGCTGTGGGCGGCTCAGTCGCGCCGTCGGCGGTGGCCCGGCCACGACGCAACGCAGTGCGCGGCCGCACCCACCACGGCTCAGCCGCGGGCGGTCGCGATCAGCTCGCGCACGGTGCGGTGCTCGGACAGCACGGCCTCGGTCGGCACGGCGAGCCGCGCGCGAGCCACGCTCTCGAGCGCCACCCGCCCGTCGTGCAGCACCCKGGCGGACCGCCGACGAGCGGCCGCGCGACGGGCGACGACGGACCAGATCGCGGCCGCCACCGCGGCCACGAGCAGGACCACCGCCGCGACCGGCGCCCAGCTGTTCGAGCGCGTCCCCCCGACCAGCGACCCGACCGCGATCGACCCGACGAGCACCGCCGCACCCGCGAKCACGACGGCGGCGACCAGCAGCAACCGCGACAGGGCGGAGCGCCGGGTCGACACGGCGAGATGCGTGACCGCGTCGGTCACCGCGAGCCGCATCTCGGCGGTCGAGGCGATCCGTGACGCGACGTCCTGCCCCCACCGGCGAGGCAGCCCGCTGGTGACGGCGTCCAGCCAGGCAGCACGGGCGAGCCCGACCGTGTCCTCCTGCACGACCCCGAACCCGGGCGCCCCGGCCGATCCGGCGCGGACGGCCGTGGCGACACCGGCGGCCACGGACGGCAGCCCGATCGCGGTGGACAGCCGGTCGACGACGTCGACGACGGACAGGGCGGCGGGCGCGGGCTCTCGGGCGGCGACCTCGGCGGCGAGCAGCGCTGCGGCGTCGTTGATCTCCGCACCCGCGTGACGCGCGGCGGACGAGCGCGAGCTCACGGCGGTCGCGAGCAGCTCGCGCAGCACACCGATGCCCTCGCCGGTGCGGGCTGACGCCTCGCGGACCGGCACGCCGGTGAGACCGTCGTCGACCAGCAGGTGCTCGACGTCGGCCACCAGCTCCTCCCGGACGTCCTCGGGCACGGTGTCCACCTGGTTCAGCACCACGACCATCGACGCCTCGTGGCCGACGAGCCGGCGCAGGTAGCCGCTATGCAGGGCGTCGTCCGCGTACTTCTGGGGGTCCACCACCCAGGCGAGCAGGTCGGCCTGCGGCAGCAGGCGGTCGACCACCTCGCGGTGCTCGGGCGCGATCGAGTCGTGGTCGGGCAGGTCGAGCAGCACGAGCCCGCGCAGCGCGGCCTCCGACTCGCCGTCGAGCAGGCTCTCGCGCTCGATGCGGCGGTCGGGCACGACGCCGAGCCAGTCGAGCAGCGGACCTCCGTCGTGCCCCCAGACGCACGCGGTGATCTCGGAGGTGGTGGGGCGACGCACCCCGACGTCCGCGAAGTCGAGCCGACAGATCGAGTTGAACAGGCTGGACTTGCCGGACCCGGTGCCGCCCACGAGGGCGACGACGGTGTGGTCCACCCCGAGGGCGAGGCGCTCGCGCACGCCGTCCACGGTGGCGACGACACTCGCCACGACGGCGGGAGCAAGGCGCGTGCCGCCGACCGCGAGCGCGCGGTCCAGCGCGTCGACTCGGACCGCGAGCGCGGCCGTCTCGTCGCCGTGCAGCGGTCCGTCGGGCAGCGCGGTCACGTGAGTCCCTTCAGCACGGCGAGCCGCAGGCGGAGCCGCGACGCGGCGTCCTCGGCGAGGTCGGGGTCGGCGAGCACGTCGCCGACGGCGGAACGCTCGACCGCCACCTGGCCGGCGACCTGCGCCACCAGGTCGTCGCGCAGCTCCTCGACGGCCCGCTCACCGGCGGTGTCGATCAGGTCCACCAGCAGGTCGTGCGCGTCGCGGACACCGGCGGCGGCGGCGAGCGCCACAGCGGCCAGCCCGTCGTCCCCGAGCGCGTGCTCGGCCTTGCGCCGCCGACGAGCCTCCMGCGCGACGTCCCGGCGGGGGCGGGCGACGCCGTCGGCCGACGACTCCGCCGGACCGCTCGAGAGCGCAGCCCGCACCACCCGCGGGCCCTGCGCGGTCCACGCACGCGCGGCCTGCTCGGCCGCCGCCCGCCGTCCGGCCCGCAACCCGGTGGCCACCCACGCCGCGTCGACCGACGCGCCGCCMTCGGGCTGCTCGGGCGCGGTGAGCGCCGCGCGCAGCACCTCCTCGGTCTGCGCACCGGCCGCGGTGAGCACGGCGGCCGCCGAGTGCGTCAGGTCGTCGACGAGCGGGGCGGCAGCGGCGGCCCGGGCACGGCCCTCGCGCGCCGACCCACGCACGCGACCCGACGACCGGACTATCCCCGCGAGCGGGGCGCCGTCCGCCGTGAGCTCCGACCAGCGCGCCCGGACGGCGCCGTCCGCGACGGCCCCGCCCCTGATGGACGCCGCCGCCTGCGCGGTCGGCGCCTCGATGACCTCGTCGAGCACGGCCGCGATCCTGCTCGCCGCGTCCGCCTGCGCCTGCACGGCCTCGGCCAGCTCGTCGACCCACGGGCGCAGCGCCGACAGGGACCCTCGCAGCGTGCGGCCGATCACCGTGCGTGCCCGGTCCGGCCCGGCCAGCATCGCTAGCCAGCGCTGGATCGGCGCGACGACGGGCGCCGGGAGCAAGCCTTCGTGCGGGCCCAGGTCCGGGACGACGAACAACGGCGACCCCTGCAGCCCGTGCCCACGCAGCCGGTCCAGCAGGTCCCCGCGGACCGTCGGCAGCGACTCAGGAGGAACCCGGTTGAGCACCATCGCGATCGACGCCCCGCGCTCGACCGCGCCCTGGAGCACCCGCCACGGAAGCGCGTCGCCGTACCTCGCAGCCGTCGTCACGAAGAGCCAGAGGTCCGCCGCCTCGAGCAGCCGGTGGGCCGACTCCCGGTTCGACTCCAGCACCGAGTCCAGGTCGGGGGCGTCGAGCAGCGCGATGCCGCGCGGGACGTGCTCGTCGGAGACGACCGTCACCGACTCGAGGACCGGGTGGTGCGACAGCAGCTCCGTGTCGAGCGGGTGGTGCACGAGCACGGGACGCCGGGTGGTGGGCCGCAGCACGCCGGCCGTGCTCACCTCGGCCCGCACCAGCGAGTTCACCAGCGTGGACTTGCCGGCGCCCGTCGACCCCGACACCACCACGACCGCGGGCGCGGACAGCTCCGTGAGGCGCGGCACCAGGTGCTCGCCCAGCTGGTCGACCAGGCGCGCGCGCGAGGCCCGGGCGGACGTGATGCCGTCGATCTCCAGCGGGAAGCCGGTCGCCTCCACGTCGCGGCGCAGGTCACGCACCGCGTCCAGCAGGGAGGTCGCCGCGAGAGGTCGAGCGAGGACGTCGCGCGGGTCCACGGCGGCATGGCGCGCCGGTGCAGCCAGCGGCCGCACTGGTTGCGCGGGTTGCACTGGCGCCGTGCCGGGCTGCGCGCTCACGCGACCATTGTCGCGGTGCGATCTGACCTGGCAAAACGCGCCACGCGGGGCGGATGCGTGCGGTTCGCCCGGAACCGAGGATCCCGCGCCTCGCCGTTAGGCTGTGGGCGCACGCCCAGCCCCCGTAGCTCAACGGATAGAGCAACGGCCTTCTAATCCGTCGGTTGCAGGTTCGAGTCCTGCCGGGGGCGCCCACCATCGGCCGGCGCCGCGCCGGTGGAGTCCCGCCGGGGCACCCTGCGTCGGCGGGTCGCACCGACCGCCACCGCCACCAGCGCGAGCCCCAGCGGCACCACCAGGTGCCATCCCGCGAGCACGACGAGCACCAGCGACAGCGCGCACGCGAGCACGGCCGCCCACCACCCCCGGGTCCCCCGCGGGAGCAGCCGCACGGCCGCCGCGGTCCCGGCGGCGTAGATGGCGACGATGCAGCTGGTGTGCACCAGCACGAACGGCGCGAGCTCGCCGCCGGTGGCGACGGCGATCGCGAAGTACACCGCGGCCAGCACGGCGACGACGACCAGCGCACGTCGCGGCACGCCGCCCGGCTGCGCTCCCCGCGCCACCCAGCGGGGCAGGTCGCCGTCGCGGCCGAGCGACGCTCCCAGCTTGGCGAACGCCCCGAGGTACGTGCCGAGCACGCCGAGCGTGACGATCCCGGCGACGAGCGCCACCAGCACCCGCCCGACACCCGGCAGCCCCACGTCGACCAGATCCATCAGCGGGACGTCCGACGACGCGGCCGCCTCGCCCAGCACGGTCACGGTCACGTACTGCAGCGCGAGGTACGCGGCACCGACGACCACGAGCGCGATCGCGGTGGCCCGCGGGATGGTGCGCCGCGGGTCGCGGAACTCCCCCGCCATGTGCGTGACGGCCTCCCAGCCGGCAAACGCCCAGACGTACAGGCTCGCGGCGGCGGCGACGCCGGTCCAGCCGCGCGGCGCGAACGGCACGAGGGCCACGGGGTCGGCCGCGGGCAACGAGACCAGGACGACCCCGACCACCAGGACGACGAGCGCGCCCGTCAGCATCAGCTGGACGGGCCCCGCCAGGCGCAGCCCGACCGCGTTCGTGACCAGCGGCGGGACGAGGAACGCGGCGCCCACGGCGTACACCTGCCACTGCGTGCCGCCGAGCATGGCGACGACGTACTGCGCACCCAGCAGCGCCACGACCGGCGAGCCGACGCACACGCCGAAGAAGAACCAGTAGCCGGTCATCCGCGCCGCGGTCGCTCCCAGGGCGAGCCGGACGTAGGTCGCGACGCCGCCCGAGTCCGGGTGCCGCGTGGCCAGGGCGGCGAACGTCGCCGCCAGCGGGACCGAGGCCAGCAGGACGGCGGCGACGGCGACCAGGGAGGCGGGGCCGGCCGCCCGGGCGGCGAGCGTGGGCAGCAGCAGGATCCCGGTCCCGAGCACGGACGCGACGTACAGGGCGGAGCCGAGCGCCAGACCGATGCGTGGCTGGGCGTCGGCAGGCGCGGTCGGGGCGGCGAGGACGGGCACGCTGCAGCCTCTCCCGGCACTCCCCTCACGACCATGCGGCAGACAGGCGACGTCCGTCGACATCCCGCCAGCGTCGGCATCGAAGGACGGCCTCACGAAATCGGGAGAAACCGGCAGAAAAATGATGTGACGACGACCACACCGACGTGGTCGAGTACTCCCACACCACCCATAGTCCGGGCCTTCGGCCCTGACACCGTCATGCCCAGGAGCACACCGTGAACCCGAACATCTATCTCGAGCTCGCGCGCCAGGATCACTCCGAGCGCCTCGCTCAGTCCCATCACGCACGCGTCCGCGCTGCCGCGCGGCACGTCAGACAGCCGTCCGAGAACATCGGTCGGCCACCGGATCCGCGGCGCGTCCCGGCGCGCCAGCCACAGCTCGTCGACGCTCGCTGACCCGCACCACCACGGGCGCGGACCACCCTGCACACGCGGGGTGGTCCGCGCCCGTCGTCGCGCGTGCCACCATGACGCCATGTCGCCGCTGCCCTGCCTGCGCCCACGGCGCCCAGGGACCCGCTGATGGGCCGGCACGCCACGCCGGACCCGGCAGCCGAGCAGCCGCTGCCCAAGCGCCTCGCGCGGCACGTCGTCCTCTGGCTCGAACGCATCGGCCTCGGGCTCGCGGCCGGCGCGGCCACGCTCGGCGTCCTGCGCTGGGCCGGCACCTCGTGGACCGCGAGCTTCTGGATCGCCGGCGCCATCGCCGTCGTCGTCCCGGTCGCGGGCTGGCTGGCCTCGACGGTCCCGGGTCACGACGACACCGCTGTCTAGGGCTCAGCCCGGCGGACCCGTGTGCAGCCGGTCGACCACGGACACCACGCCGAGCACCGCGACCGCGAGCCCGGCCGCCGCCACGACGTCGGTGAGGAAGTGGTACCCGAGGTAGAGCCGGCTCAGCGCGACGAGCGCGGTGCCGACGACGGTCGCGACGCCCCAGAGCACGATCCGCCAGACCGACGGGTTCCGGCTGCAGACGAGGTAACCGGCGACGAGCAGCAGCGTCGCCGTCCCGAGGGTGTGCCCCGACGGGAACGATGCCGTCACCTCGGCGCCCGGCACCACCATCGTCTCGGACGGCGGCCTCGGGCGGTCGACCAGCCCCTTGACGGCGAGGCCGAGCAGCGTCGAGCCGACCATGGCCGACGCGAGCAGCACCGGCCGCCACCACTCGCGCCGCACCATGCCCCACACCACGCACGCCACGCCGACGACGATGGGCAGCACGATCGGCCCCGACACGAACGTGATCGCGGCCAGCGCCGCGGTCAGACCGGTGGTGCGATGAGCGACCATCCAGTCGAGCATCGGCTGGTCGAGGTTCCACAGGTCGTCCTTCTCCCGGACGGCGTCGAGCACACCGAAGAACACGGCGAGGCCCACCACGACGAGCAGCAGGCCCGGCAGCACCGCCCAGAGCGTCGGGCGCGCACGGAGGGCCACGAGCCACTGCGGCGGGGGGCTCTCGTCGTCGGGCACGAGCCGACGCTACCGGCGCCACGTGTCCGCGCGAGCGCAGGAACCCCGCGTCGCCCCCTAGGCTGACCTGCGTGACCAGCACGCCGACTCCCGCGCCCGCCACCCCCGGACACGAGAGTGCCGACCGCATCGTCTGGATCGACTGCGAGATGACCGGCCTGGACCTCGGCGCCGACGCCCTGGTCGAGGTCGCCGCGGTCGTCACCGACTCGGAGCTGCGCGTGCTCGGCGAGGGCGTCGACGTCATCATCGCGCCGCCCGGCGAGGCGCTCGAGCAGATGAACGACTTCGTCCGGACCATGCACACCACGTCCGGCCTGCTCGAGCAGCTGGCCGGCGGGACGACACTCGAGGACGCGCAGGCCAAGGTGCTCGAGTACATCCGCGCCTGGGTGCCGGACGCCGGGAAGGCGCCGCTGGCGGGAAACTCGGTCGGCACCGACAAGGCGTTCCTCGACCGCGACATGGCCGAGCTCGTCGGCCACCTCCACTACCGAGTGATCGACGTGTCGTCGATCAAGGAGCTCGCCCGCCGCTGGTACCCGCGGGTCTACTTCGCCTCGCCGCGCAAGAACGGCGGCCACCGCGCGCTCGCGGACATCCTCGAGAGCATCGACGAGCTGCGCTACTACCGGGCGGCGCTCCTGCCCGCCCAGCCCGGCCCCGACTCCGCGGCCGCGAAGAAGATCGCCGCGGAGGTCGTCGCGACGTCGGTCAAGGGCGCGCTGCTGCCGGAAGGCTGAGCGCGGGGTCGGAGGTCAGGTGCACCGTCTTCGACGATGGCTGCGCCGCCACGACCCCGAGGCATACGCCCAGCACCGGGCCCTGCGGCTCACGCTCGCGGCGACGACGGTTCTCGCGATCTCGGACCTGCTCCTCCACGACCCGCAGGTGGTCACGTTCGGGGTCTTCGGGTCGTTCKCCCTCCTGCTGTTCGCCGACTTCCCCGGCAGCCCGGCGGGTCGGCTCGGCTCGTACGCCGGCCTGGTGGTCGTCGGGGGCGTGCTGATCTGCCTCGGCACGCTGGTCTCGGCGTCGTGGTGGGCGGCCACGCTCGGGATGCTCGTCGTCGGCACCCTGGTCGCCTTCGCCGGGACCGTCTCCGCGGCGATCGCGTCCGCGCGCAACGCCACGCTCCTCCTGTTCATCCTGCCGGTGACGGTGCCCGCCGCGACGTCGGAGATCCCGTCCCGGCTGCTCGGGTGGGGCCTCGCCGCCGTGGTCTGCGTGCCGGCGGCGCTGCTGCTCTGGCCGCCCCGCGAGCACGACCGGCTGCGGTCGACCTCGGCGGCCGCCTGCGGCGCGCTCGGTGCCCAGCTGGCGGCGTTGTGCGACGCGCGCCCGGCCGACGAGGTGGACCCTGTGTCTACTGGGTTTGCCGACCTGCGCCGGGCGCTGCGCGGCACCGCCTACCGGCCCGTCACCCTCACCACCGGCAGCCGCTTGCTGCTGCGCCTCTCCGACGAGCTCGAGTGGCTGCACCAGCTGGTCCGCGTGTCCCACCCCGCGGCGGTCGCGGGCTGGCCGGCGTGGACCCTCCAGGTGGTCCGGTCGTGCGCCGCGGTGCTCACGGCATCGGGCGCGGTGCTGCGCCCCGACCCGCACTCGGCCGCGTCCGCCGACGCCCGGMGCCACCTCGACGCCGCCCTCGCGGCGCTGGCCGACACCCRTCGGGCGGMCGTCGACGAGCTGGCCGACGAGCTCGTGCACGGTGTCCCGCCCACCGCCGACCAGGTCGACCACCACGCGCAGCGGGCACACGCGTGGGCCTATGCCGCCGAGCTCGCGGGCCGGACCGCTGCGGCCTCGGCGGCGGCCGATGCCCGGCCCCTGGTCGACCGGCTGCTCGGTCGCGGCGCCACGCCGCTCGCGGTCGGACCCGTCACGGCGGCGGGTCGCCTGGCCGCGCAGCAGGTGCACCGCGACTCCGTGTGGCTGCAGAACAGCCTGCGCATCGGCGCCGGGTTGGCCGTCGCCGTCCTCGTCGCGCAGCTCAGCCACGTCGACCATGGCTTCTGGGTGGTGCTCGGCGCGATGTCGGTGCTGCGGACCTCGGCGCTGACCACCACGTCGACCGTCCTGCGCGCGCTGCTGGGCACGGTCGCGGGGTTCGTCGTCGGCGGCGGGCTGATCCTGCTCGTCGGCTCGGGTCCGGCGACGCTGTGGGTGCTGCTGCCCCTGGCCGTGCTGGTCGCCGGGTTCGCACCGCAGACGGTGTCGTTCGCCGCGGGTCAGGCCGCCTTCACGGTCGCCGTTCTCATCCTCTTCAACATCCTGGCGCCGGTCGGCTGGGAGGTGGGGCTCGTGCGCGTGCAGGACGTCGCGATCGGGTGCGCGGCCGCCCTGGTCGTCGGGCTGCTGTTGTGGCCGGGGAGCGCCGACGCCCGGGTGCGGCACGCGCTGGCCGAGGCGTACCGGACGGCCGCCGACCTGCTCGCGGACACGGTGCGCCGCACGATCACCCCCGAGCTGCCTCGCACCGCGGAGCCGGCAGCCGCCTCCGCGGCCCTGCGGCTCGACGGTGCGTTGCGACAGTACCTGGCCGAGCGCGGGATCCGACCGGAGGGCCTGGAGACGGTGACGGCGGTGGTCAACGGCGTGGGTCGGTTGCGCCTCGTCGCCGAGGCGATGGACCGGTTCCCGCATCCGGACCCCCTCCCGCCCGACGGCGACGGGCAGATCCCCGCGCTGCTGCTCAGCCGCTCGGCAGGCGCGCAGGGCTGGTACCACGGCATCGCCGGCGCGCTCGTGCAGCGGGGCCTCCCGGTGCCCCCGCCGTTGCCCGCCGACACGCAGGAGCGAGTCGTGGGGCTCCTGGCGGCGGCCCGCCGGCCACGCAGCGACGCGGTGGCGCGCCGCGAGCTCCAGCTGGCGTGGGTCGGGCTGTTCCTCGACGACACCGCGGCGCTGTCGGCCAGGCTCAGCGGGCCGGTCGAGCGGCTGTGCCTGGGCGCGGAGACGGCCCCGGGAACGACGTCGGGCGCCGACCAGCTGGTCGACGCCCGACGCGATGGGGTGGCTAACGGGACTTGAACCCGCGACCCCCTGGACCACAACCAGGTGCTCTACCACCTGAGCTATAGCCACCACGATCCCCCGACGCGCACGCCGGGGCGTCCAGAAGTGTACCCGAGCCGGAGACCACTTCTGGAACCCGTCCGTAGTGGCCTCGGCCACTCCGGTGCGTCAGAGGCGAGCGACGACCGCGTCGGCGAACCGCTGCGCGGAACCCTCGCCGTGCGCGAAGAAGAGTGACGGCTCGGTGAGCTCGACCTCGAGGACCACGGGGTTGCCGTCGTCGTCCGGGATGAGGTMGACGCGCGCGTAGAGCAGCGGTCCGTCGGCGCCCGGCACGATGCTCGGCAGGGCGGCGACCACGCGTTCTGCGACCTCGCGCTCGGCCTCGCTCGCCTCGCGCGCCGTCATGATCTCCTGGCGGTACAGCTCGTCCGCGAGCTGCTCGCGGTAGGGCCCGTCCAGCAGCGCGCCCTTGCGGACGGAGTGGCTGAACTGGCCGTCGACGAACACCAGTGCCGTCTCGCCGACCGTGTCGACGTTGCGCAGGTACCGCTGGATCATCACGCGGCGCCCGACGCTGAGCAGGTTCTTCGCGTGCGTGATCGCGAGCGACCGCTGCTGCGTGATGCCCGCGTCGTACCGGCCCGTGTCCCGCGAGCCGGCGCTGACGGTCGGCTTGATGACGAAGTCGCCGAACGCCGGGAACCGCGTGTGGATGGCGCGGGAGTCGTGGTTGCGCTCGGGGTCGAGCCAGATGGTCGGGACGATGGGCAGCCCGGCCTTCTCGAGGTCCCGCAGGTAGGTCTTGTCGATGTTCCAGCCGACGACCGCCGCGGGGTTGAGCAGGGTGCTGGAGCGCTCGACCTTGCGGGTCCAGTCGGCGAACTGCGCGGGCCGGTCGGTGTAGTCCCACGTCGAGCGGATGAGGACGTGCGGGTACGTGCCCCAGTCCACGGTCGGGTCGTCCCACACGACGGCGTCCGTCGGGATGCCGCGCTCGAGCAGCGCGTCACGCAGGGCGTGGTCGTCGGTGTCGAGCTCGGGCAGCGCCGCGCAGGTGGCGAGCGCGAGGCGGGCGGTCTGCGGCTGCGTGTTCACGTGCGCAGCGTACCGACGGGGGTGTCGCCGCCGGTTGTGGCGTGCGTCTCGTCTGCCGCCTCGGTGAGGCGGTCCAGCGCCCGCACGACGGTGGCCGGGGTGGCGCTGCCCACGACGCGGCCGTCACCGTCCCGCACGGGCAGCGGCCCGTCGGCGCCGACGAACGCGGCGAGGACGTCGCCGAGCTCGGCTCCCACACGCAACGCACCGTCCTCGGTCTCCGGTCCGACGCTCGCCGGGTCCACGGGGTCGAGGTCCGCCGGCTCGAGGCGCCCGAGCGCGAGCAGCCGGGCCGTGCGCCCGCGACCCACCAGGTCCGCGACCGCGGGGGTGGCCGGACGGGCCACCACGTCGAGCGGGGATGCCAGCTGCTCGATGTGGGCGCCGGGGCTGAGCACGGCGACGCGGTCCGCCATCCGCACGGCCTCGTCGATGTCGTGCGTCACCAGCATCACCGTGATGCCGACGGTCCGCTGGATGCGGGCGAACTCCGTCTGCAGGCGGCGGCGCCCGACGGGGTCCACGGCGCCGAACGGCTCGTCCATGAGCAGCACCGGGGGGTCCGTGGCCAGCGCCCGCGCGACGCCGACGCGCTGGCGCTCGCCGCCCGAGAGCTCGTGCGGGTACCGGCGGGCGTAACGGTCCGGGTCGAGGCCGACGAGGTCGAGCAGCTCGTCCACGCGCGCACTCGTCCGCTTGCGGTCCCAGCCGACCAGCCCCGGCACCGTCGCGACGTTCTGGGCGACCGTGCGGTGCGGGAACAGCCCGACGTTCTGGATCACGTAGCCCATCCGGCGTCGCAGGCCCACCGGGTCCACGCTGGTGACGTCCTCGCCCTCGAGCAGGATGCGGCCCGATGTCGGTTCCACCAGGCGGTTCGCCATGCGCAGCGTGGTCGACTTGCCGCAGCCGGACGGCCCGACCAGCACCAGCACCTCGCCGGGGAGCACCTGGAGGGACAGATCGTCGACGGCCGCGCCGGAGCCCGTCTCGTTGCGCGCGTACGACTTGCTGACGTGCTCGAAGGCGATCGCCGGGTCGTCTGCCACCTCCCGGACGCTAGTGCCTGCGTCCGACAACCGCACCGCCTGCTGACGACGTAGCCCGTTGGGGGCGCGCCTGTCGGAGGGCCCCGGTACGTTCACGGGATGCGTCTGGCCCAGGCCCCGCCCAACCCGTGGTTCTCGTGGGAGTACGTCCAGCACAACAGTGCGGACATCGGGCGCGCCCTCGAGCAGCACGCGTCACTGACGGTCGAGGCCGTCGTCATCGCGTTCGTCATCGCGCTGCCGCTCGGCGCGTTCGCACACCTGCGGCCCCGGCTGGCGGGTCCGGTGCTCGGCGTCGCCGGCGTCCTGTACACGGTGCCGTCCCTCGCCCTGTTCGCCATCCTGGCCCCGTACACGGGCATCGGCCGCGTCACGGTGCTCATCGGCCTCGTGTCCTACGCGCTGCTGGTGCTCACCCGGAACGTCCTCGTCGGCCTGCAGGGCGTGGACCCCGCGGTGAAGGACGCCGCGCGCGGCATGGGCTACGGCCGGACCCGGATGCTCTTCGCGGTCGAGCTCCCGCAGGCGCTGCCCAGCATCGTCGCCGGCCTCCGGCTGGCCACGGTCACCACGGTCGCGCTGGTCACGGTCGGCGTCGTGGTCGGCTACGGCGGCCTCGGGCAGCTGATGTTCCGCGGGTTCCGCAGCAACTACCACGCCGAGATCATGACGGCGACGGTGCTGTGCCTGCTGCTCGCGCTGGTCTGCGACCTGGTGCTCGCGTTCGTCGGGCGACGGCTCACGCCGTGGGCGCGCGTCGAGAGGCCGGTGTGACGTGGACATCCTGAGCGAAGCGATCGCCTGGCTCAACGACCCGCTCAACTGGACGGGTCGCAACGGGGTCCTGGCCCTGACGCGCGACCACATCATCGTGTCGGTGCTCGCGGTGCTCCTCGCCGCCGTCGTCGCCCTCCCGGTGGGCCTGTGGCTGGGCCACCGCCGCCGCGGGGGCACGGCCGGGGTCGTCGTCGCCAACACGACGCGGGCGCTGCCCACCCTGGCGCTGCTCACGCTGCTGGCGGCCAGCGGGCTGTTCGGCAACACGGCCACCGTGCTCGCGTGCGCTGTGTTTGCCGTCCCGCCGCTGCTGACCAACTCGGTCACGGGTCTCGGCGAGGTCGACGCCGACGTGCGCGACGCGGCCCGCGGGGTCGGCATGTCCGGCCGCCGCAGCCTGTGGGCCGTCGAGCTCCCCCTCGCCGTCCCGCTCATCGCGGCCGGCATCCGCACGGCGTCCGTGCAGGTGCTGGCGACCGTCCCGCTCGCGGCCCTCGTGGGCGGCCGGAGCCTCGGCACCATCGTGGTCACGGGCTTCGGCACCCAGGACTACGGGCAGGTGCTCGCGGGCGGGATCCTGGTCGCGGCGCTGTGCCTCGTGTCCGAGGGTCTGCTCGCGATCGTCCAGCACTTCATGACGCCCCGGGGCCTGCGCGCGCTCGCTCGGGACACCTCGGAGGACCCCAGCGGGCGAACGCGCCGGTCAAGTACCACGTCCTCAGGGCTTGCCCAGCCCGCGGCGAGCGGATCGAATAGGACCGGCCCATCCTCCTGACCACGTCGACGGCTCCCGTCCGTCACCCCGGGACACCGTTCCCTCCCCCCGCCGACTCCCCGAGGAGAGCACGATGCGAGCGAGACGCTCCACCACCCTGACCCTGATCGCCGTCGCCACCCTGGCCCTCGGCGCGTGCGGCGCTCCCGGCTCGGGCGGCGGCGAGGCCGAACCGACCTCGTCGGGCAGCTCCGGGCTCGCCACCTGCGACCCGATCGCCGGCGACAAGCTGGTCGTCCTCGAGGACGACAAGGGCCTGCAGAACGCCGACAACATCATCCCGGCGGTGAACAAGGCCGCCGCCGCGGCGAACCCGTCCGTGATCGAGCTGCTGGACACGGTCTCCGCGGCGCTCGACACCGACAAGCTCATCGAGCTCAACAAGGCCGTCGACATCGACCGGAAGACCTCCAGCGAAGTGGCCGCCGACTTCGTCGAGACCGAGAAGCTGGCCGCGACGGAAACACCCGGCGCGGGCACGTCGCTGGTCGTCGGCGCCGCCAACTTCTCGGAGAGCGCCACGCTCGCCGAGATCTACGCCGCCGTGCTGCGCAGCGCCGGCTACACGGTCGAGGTGCGGACCATCGGCAACCGGGAGACGTACCTGCCGCCGCTGGCGGACGGCACGCTCACGGCCGTCCCCGAGTACGCCGCCACGCTCGCCGACTTCCTCAACGCGCAGCAGAACGGCGCCGACGCGGCGTCGGTCGCGTCCGCCGACGTCGACGCCACGGTGACCGCACTGACCCCGCTCGCGGACGCCGCCGGCCTTGTCGTGGGCAAGCCGTCCGCGGCGCAGGACCAGAACGCGTTCGCGGTGACGAGCGAGTTCGCCGCGAAGCACGACCTCAAGACGCTCAGCGACCTGGCCGCCACCTGCGGCGGGCTCGTGCTGGCCGGCCCCGCCGAGTGCCCGGAGCGGCCGTTCTGCCAGCTGGGCCTGGAGGACACCTACGGGATCGAGTTCGCCGACTTCAAGTCGTACGACTTCGGCCTGATCGGCCAGGCCGTTCGCCAGGGCGAGGCGGCCATCGGGCTGGTGCTGTCGAGCGACGGGTCCCTCGCCGCCGACAGCTGACGAACGACCGACCAGTCAGCAGCAGGCCCGGCCGGGGAGATCCGGCCGGGCCTGCTGACGTCCGCCGCGCACAGGACTACGTTCGGTGGGATGGCGACGATGCACGAGCGCCTGCACGAGGCCGGCAACTCCCACGACCCGGCCCGCCTCGCGGCGCTCTTCGCGGTCGACTACGACAGTGCCCAGCCCGTCCACCCGGGCCGGACGTTCGTCGGGCGGGCGCAGGTGCTCGCCAACTGGACCTCGATGTTCGTGGGGGTTCCCGACTACTCGTCGGAGCTGGTCGCGTGCGCGTCTGACGGCGACCGCGAGTGGGGCGAGTGGCGGTGGCGGGGCACGTTCGCCGACGGCTCACCTTTCGCGATGGGCGGCGTCACGATCTTCGACATCCGCGACGGCCAGATCGTCGCGGGCCGGCTGTACATGGAACCCGTCGCCGACGCCGACGAGGACATCGAGGCCGCTGTCGAGCACCTCTCCCGGCCCCGGTAGCACCGACGACGGAGGGCCTCCCTCCAGCGTTGTCGCTGGTGGGAGGCCCTCCGGGTGGTGCGCCATCAGGGACTCGAACCCCGAACCCGCTGATTAAGAGTCAGCTGCTCTGCCAATTGAGCTAATGGCGCGCGGTTGAGAACGCTAGCAGGCCGGACGCCCGATCTGCCAATCGAAAGGCGCCGTCGTGACGACCGTCACGCATCCTCGGCGAGGGGAGGCTGCTCCCACCACTCCTGGTCGGGCAGACCCTCCGCCTCGAGGATCTCGGCGGACGTCGCCTCGGGCGTCGCCAGGTCGACGATGAGCGCCAGCGGGACGTGCTCGGCAAGCAGGTCGAGGACGTGCTGCGTGGCCTCGCTGTCGTCGGGGACCGCGGGGGTGGCGTCGTGCTCAGTCATCTCGGTCGACCTCCTCGGCCCCCGGACGCTCGTCCGGGATGTCCCATCCACTCATGCCACCACCGCGATCCCGGTGGGGCAAGTCGCTACGCCGACGCCGCCGGGACCGGCACGCCGCGTAGAGGGAACGCTCAGAGGTACAGCCCGGTTCCCTCACCGGTGGCGCGCGGCTCGGCGACGGCGTGCACGTCCTTCTCCCGCAGGAGCACGTACGTCGCGCCGCTGAGCTCGACCTCGGCGCGGTCCTCGGGGTCGAAGAGCACGCGGTCGCCCAGCTGGACCTGCCGGACGTGCTGCCCGACGGCCACGACCGCACCCCAGGCGAGGCGCTTGCCGACGACCGCGGTCGCGGGGATGACGATGCCGGCGGACGAGCGCCGCTCCCCCGCCTCGCCGTCGAGCGAGACGAGCAGGCGGTCGTTCAGCATGCGGATGGGCAGCTCGGCCTGCCCGGACGTGGGGGTGCTCACGCGCCCGACGCTACCTCGCGGGCCGTCGTAGGCTGACGCCAGCCCGCATCCACCCACGCCAGGAGACACCGTGCCTCGCCTCGCCGTCGGCGACCTCGCCCCCGACTTCACGCTGCCGACCGCCGACGGCGGGACCGTGACCCTCTCCGACCTGCGCGGCCGCCGCGTGATCGTGTACTTCTACCCGGCCGCCATGACGCCCGGCTGCACGACGCAGGCGTGCGACTTCCGGGACAACCTCGCGTCCCTGCAGGGAGCCGGGTTCGCGGTCGTCGGTGTCTCCCCGGACTCCGTCGACAAGCTCGCCGCGTTCGTCGAGCAGGAGCACCTGACGTTCCCGCTGGGCTCCGACCCGGAGCACGCCGTGCTCGAGGCCTGGGGCGCCTGGGGCGAGAAGCTCAACTACGGCAAGACCGTGGTCGGCGTGATCCGCTCGACCGTCGTCGTCGACGCCGAGGGCCGCGTCGAGCTCGCGCAGTACAACGTCAAGGCCACCGGGCACGTCGCCAAGCTGCGCCGGGACCTCAAGGTCGCCTGAGGCGAGGCCTCCCCGCCCGACGCCACGCATGTGGGAAACTTCCGCTGCGCGGGAGTGGTGAAATGGCAGCCACGCCAGGTTTAGGTCCTGGTGCTCGAGAGGGCGTGCGGGTTCGACTCCCGTCTCCCGCACCAAAACAGCCCGCGCGGTAGCGAGACCGGCGCTTCCGCACGCACGGGCGCCCACCGGGCCGCCGAGCTCCAGACCTACGCCACGTCGGACCGAGCATGCAGAACGGCCGGTCCCCGTCGGGGACCGGCCGTGCTGTGCATCAGGTCAGGCGGTCGTCGCGGCCGCGGCGATCTTCTCGCGCACCTCGTCCATGTCGAGCGCCTTCACGGCCTCGACCACCTGCTCCAGCGCGGGAGCGGGCAGCGCGCCGGCCTGGTTGAAGACCAGGATCCCGTCGCGGAAGGCCATGAGGGTCGGGATCGAGAAGATCTGCAGCTCGGCGGCGAGCTCCTGCTCGGCCTCGGTGTCGACCTTCGCGTGCACGACGTCCGGGTGGTTCTCCGAGGAGTCCTCGAAGACGGGGCCGAAGCGCTTGCACGGTCCGCACCACTCCGCCCAGAAGTCGACCAGGACGATCTCGTTGTCCTTGATGGTCTGGCCGATCGTGCTGCCGGTCAGCTCAGTCGTCGCCATGACGTTCCTCCAGTCTCGGTTGCTGCCAGTTGCTGGGAGGTAGAGCACGCAACCACCGACGACTATTCCCGAGGGTGTAGCGATCCACACCTGGACGCGATCCGGGTGGGTGAGCGCGCCGCGTCGGCGTCGGCCTCTGCGACGGGGTAGACATGGTCGGTGACCGCTTCCGCCGAGTACCCCCGCGGCCCCGAACGCCCCGCCGGCTGGTTGAGTGCCGACGAGATCTCCCGCGCCCGTGCCCAGCTGCCCATCCTCTACGTCGATGCGATCCCCGTGCGCGTGGACGACTCAGGTGACGTCGTCCAGGTCGGCCTGCTGCTGCGCGTGACCCAGGAGGGCGTGATGTCCCGTGCCCTCGTCTCGGGGCGCGTGATGTACCACGAGCGCGTGCGCGACGCCCTCGTGCGGCACATCGAGAAGGACCTCGGGCCCGTCGCGCTCCCCCAGATCCCGTCGTCCCCGCAGCCGTTCACGGTCGCGGAGTACTTCCCCACGCCGGGGGTGACGCCGTACCACGACGCTCGCCAGCACGCGGTCTCGCTCGCGTACGTGGTGCCCGTGCTGGGCGACTGCCGGCCGCAGCAGGACGCGATCGACCTGGCGTGGATGACGCCCGAGGAGGCGTGCTCCGAGCAGATCCAGTTCGAGATGAACGGCGGCCAGGGACTGCTCCTGCGGCAGGCGATGGGACACGTCGGCCGCCTGCCCTGACCCGCTCCCGTTCAGAGGCTGAGCTCGGGCCAGTCCGCGAGATCCGCCCGCATGCGACGGTCGTGGGTGGCGACGACGACCGCGGCGGACGTCGCGCGCAGCGCGGCCGTGAGCTCGTCGACGAGACCGACCGAGAGGTGGTTGGTCGGTTCGTCGAGGATGAGCACGTGCGGCGCCGCGAGCAACGCGCACGCCAGGTCGAACCGGCGGCGCTGCCCCACGGACAGCTCGCGCAGCGGGCGGTCGAGGTCCTCCTCGGTGAGCAGCCCGAGCGCCGCGACGGGGACCAGCTGGGCGGGGTCGAGCAGCGAGGCCTCGAGCAGCGTCAGCGCGTGCCGGGCGTAGGCGTCGAACCCCGAGAGCTGCTCGGCCACGCCCGCGGCCCGCGGGTGCGCGACGACGGCGGCCGCGTGCTCGGTGGGGCCCTCCTGGGCCAGCACGCCGAGCCGGACCCCGGGGGCGATCGTGCGGACCCCGCGGTCGAGTGCGACCGATCCGGCGAGGGCCGCCAGGAGCGTCGACTTGCCCGAGCCGTTGGGTCCGGTGACCAGCAGCCGCCCGCACGCCGGGACGTCGATCCGCACGCCCGCCAGGTCGAGCCGCCCCACCACGAGCGGTGCACGCACGTCGAGCAGCGGCCCGGGCTGCGGCTGCGCCGGCAGCGACGGCAGGTCGGGGAACGAGAGCACGAGCGGCGGGGCGGGCACCTCGACGGCCTCGGCCTCGAGCTTCTGGATGAGGCGGTCCGCGGCCTTCACATGCCCGCGCGCCCGGGTGGCCCGCCGGTGGGTCTGGGAGCCCTTGGGCGGGCGCCACTCGTCGGAGAGGTTCTCGTACGTCGAGTCGAGCCGCTCGGCCAGCGCGATCGCGCGCTTGCGCTCGGCCCGGTACCGCGCGCGCCAGCGCCGGACCATCTGGCTCTTGAGGAACCGGTAGTCCGAGTACCTCGTCGCCCCATACAGCGCCGGCCGCCCGTCCATCGAGGGGTCCAGGTCGAGGATCGCCGTCATCACGTCGTCCAGCAGGCGACGGTCGTGCGTGACGATGACGACGGCACCGGGCCAGTGCCGCAGCTGCGCGGTGAGGTAGTCGATTCCTGCGACGTCGAGGTGGTTGGTCGGCTCGTCGAGCAGCAGCAGGTCCGCGCGCTCACCGATCCGGCAGGCGAGCCGCACGCGGTACCGCTCCCCGACGCTGAGCTCGTCCAGGCGCCGGTCCGGGTCCCGCGGGGCGCCGAAGCGCGTGAGCGCCTCGTCGACCCGGCGGTCCGCGTCCCACGCGGCCAGGTGCTCGAACCTCGCGACGGCCGCGGTGAGCCGGGCGATCTCCCCCGACTCGTGGTCGAACGCGGCGATCGCCGCCTCCAGCTCCGCGGCGGCGGCCCGCACCCCGGCCAGCGCCTCGGCGACGAACGTGCCGACCGTCGCCGAGCCGGGTGCGTCGAGCTCCTGCTCGACCGACGCCAGCGTGCCCGTGCGGCGCACCGTCCCCGCCTGGGGATCGAGCTCCCCGGCGAGCACGCGGAGCAGCGTCGTCTTGCCGGCACCGTTCTCGCCGACGATCCCGACCCGGTCCCCCGCGCTGACCGTGAGGTCGATGCGGTCGAGCACGGCGTGGCCAGGGTAGCCGTAGGTGACGGCGTCGGCGACGAGCTGGACGTCGACCGAGGGGAGGTCCTCACTCACGGCAGGTCATCCGCCGAGCACCCGCGCGAGCGTGGGGACCAGCGCACGGAAGGCCGTGCCGCGGTGGCTGATCGCGTTCTTCTCCTCCGGCGTCAGCTCCGCGCACGACCGGGTCTCACCGGTCGGCACAAGGATCGGGTCGTACCCGAAGCCGCCCGCGCCGCGCGGCTGCGTCGCCAGGACACCCTCGAGCGTGCCCGTCTCGACGTGCTCGAACCCGTCGGGCGTCACCAGCGCGGCCGCGCACACGAAGCGGGCACCGCGGTGCGGAGCGGCGATGTCGGCCAGCTGCGCGAGGAGCAGTGCCAGGTTCGCCGCGTCGTCGCCGTGCTTGCCGGCCCAGCGTGCGGAGAAGATGCCGGGCGCGCCGCCCAGGACGTCGACCGCCAGTCCCGAGTCGTCCGCGACCGCCGGCAGGCCCGTGAATGCCGCGAGCGCCCGCGCCTTGATCAGCGCGTTGTCCGCGAACGTTAGCCCGTCCTCGACCGGCTCGGGGGCCCCGACGTCCCGGGCGCCGACGACCGACGCGGGGTCGAGACCCGGCAGCACCGGCGCGAGGATCGCGCGCAGCTCGCCGACCTTGTGCGCGTTGTGCGTGGCCAGGACGAGCCGCGCGCCCGCCGGGAGGTTCACCGCGGCGACCGGGTGGCCGACCCGTCGCCGGGGGCCGACGCCAGCGCCGCGACCTGCAGCGCGGTGAGCTGCGCGGTGCCCGCGACCGCGAGGTCGAGCAGCGAGTCGAGCTCCGCGCGGTCGAACGGTGCGTGCTCGGCGGTGCCCTGGACCTCGACGAACGTGCCCGAGCCGGTGACCACGACATTCATGTCGGTCTCGGCGCGGACGTCCTCGACGTACGGGAGGTCCAGCACCGGCAGGCCGTCGACGATGCCGACGCTCACCGCCGCCACCGAGTCCCGCAGCACCACCTTGTTCTTGGGGATGTGCTTGTTCTCGACCGCCCACGCGACCGCGTCGGCCAGCGCGACGTACGCGCCGGTGATCGACGCCGTGCGGGTGCCGCCGTCGGCCTGCAGGACGTCGCAGTCGAGCACGATCGTGTTCTCGCCCAGAGCCGAGACGTCGATGATCGCGCGCAGCGAGCGGCCGATGAGGCGGGAGATCTCGTGCGTGCGGCCGCCGATGCGTCCCTTGACCGACTCGCGGTCGGACCGGCTGGAGGTCGCGCGCGGGAGCATCGAGTACTCGGCCGTGACCCAGCCGTCGCCGGACCCCTTCTTCCAGCGCGGCACGCCCGGCGTGAACGAGGCGACGCAGAGCACCTTGGTGCCGCCGAACTCGACGAGGACGCTGCCCTCGCCCGCCTCGAGGAACCCGCGGGTCAGGGTCACGGGACGCAGCTCGTCGGCGGCGCGGCCGTCGGCGCGCACGCGCGCGACAGGTGTGGTGGTGGGAGCAGAAGTCATGCGGACGAGCCTAACCGCGCACCCCGACACGTCCCGACGACGTCCGCACTCCGCAGGTCGGGGCGGGCCAAAGACCCACGGACGTCCGCACTCCTGCGGGCCAGGACCCTCTCGAGTGCGGACGTCGCGGGCTAGAGGACGTGGACGCCGCCCGGGCGCGCCAGCTCGATCGGGCCGTCGTACACGGCGGACGCCTCCGCCAGCACCACGGCGGGGTCGTTCCAGGCGGGGATGTGCGTGAGGACCAGGCGCTGGGCGCCGCCGCGGGCCGCGGCCTCGCCGGCCCGCCGCCCGGTCAGGTGGATGCCGCGCAGGGCGTCGTCGCGCCCGTCCAGGAAACCCGCCTCGGCGAGCAGGAGGTCGACGCCGTCAGCGAGGGCGTCGAGCCCGGGGCACGCGTCGGTGTCGCCGCTGTAGGCGAGCGTCACGGCGCGGGCAGGATCGGCATCGCTCGGCCCGGTGACGCGGATGCCGAAGGCGGGGACGGGGTGGTTCACCGGCACCGGCTCCAGCGCCAGGGGCCCGACGACCACAGGGGAACCCACGGCCCACTCCGACACGACGAACTGCTCGTCCGTGCTCGTGGCGGGGTCCTTGCCGACCAGCTGGTCGAGCCGCTCGGCGGTGCCCACGGGGCCGTGCACGGCGACGGGCGGGCACGGGCCGCCCGGGTGGTACCGGAGCAGCACGTTGAGGACGGCCATGTCCGCCACGTGGTCCGCGTGCAGGTGGGACAGCCCGATCGCGTCGAGCGCGGTGGGGTCGCCGTACCGCTGCAGCGCGCTCAGGGCGCCGTTGCCGAGGTCGAGCAGGACGGTCCAGGTGCGTCCGTCCGCGTCGTCGGCCTGCACCAGGTAGCCGGACGCGGCGGAGTCCGGGCCGGGGAACGACCCGGCGCAGCCGAGGACCGTGAGCCTCACCGCAGCACCGAGCTGGACTCGACGGCTTCGACCTCCGGGCCGAGGAAGCGGCGCGCGAGGGTGCGGAACTGCGTCGGGTCACCCGTGGCCAGGAAGCGGTGCGTGGGCGGACCGACCGCCGGGTCGCGCTCCAGGTCGTGCGCCACCAGCGTGCGGTAGACGTCCTTGGCCGTCTCCTCCGCGCTCGACACCAGCGTGACCTCCTCGCCCATGACGTAGGAGATGGCGCCCGTGAGCAGGGGGTAGTGCGTGCAGCCGAGGACCAGGGTGTCCACGCCGGCCGCGCGGACCGGGTCGAGGTACTCGTGGGCGACGGCAAGGACCTCGGGACCGGAGGTGATGCCCGCCTCGACCAGCTGGACGAACTGCGGGCAGGCCTGGGTGGTCAGCTCGACGCCGGGGGCCACGGCGAACGCGTCGTCGTACGAGCGCGACTCGACCGTGGACTTGGTCGCGATGACCCCGATCCGACCCGACCGGGTGGCCGCGACGGCGCGGCGGGCCGCGGGGAGGATCACCTCGACGACGGGGATCCCGCGGCGCAGCGTGTACCGCTCGCGGGCGTCGCGCAGCATGGCCGAGGACGCCGTGTTGCACGCGATGACCAGCAGCTTCACGCCCGCGTCGACCAGGTCGTCCATGACCTCGAGCGCGTGCGCGCGCACCGCGGCGAGCGGCTTGCTGCCGTAGGGGGTGTTGAGGGTGTCCCCGATGTAGAGGGTGGACTCGTGCGGCAGCTGGTCGAGGATCGACCGCGCCACGGTGAGGCCACCGACGCCGGAGTCGAAGATGCCGAGGGGGGCGTCGTTCACGCCGACGAGCCTAACCGCTGCGCGGTCACGGTCCGCCCCGGCGCCCGGAGGCGCGCAAGTCGTGCAGCAGGACCTCGACCAGCGACTCCTGCAACCAGCTCAGCGCGCCGTACACCGCGACGAGGTAGCGGTGGGCCGCCGGGTCGAGCACCTCGGGCACGTCGTCGACGTCCGCCTGCGGGGAGACGAGCAGCGCGTCGTACAGCCGCTCCGCCTGCTCGTCGGTGCGGATGTCCAGGCGTTCCGCGAGCACCAGCCGCAGGTCCGTGATCGAGGCGGCGACGTCCTTGGCGTCGTTTGGGTCCACGACGAACGCGTCCGCCCGCCAGCCCTCGGTCGGCGTGGTCAGCGCGACCCACAGCCGGGTCAGCCGAGCGATCTTGTCCGCACGCAGGTCGTCCTCCGTGAGCCGGCGGAACTCGGCGGCGACCTCCGGGTCGTCGCGGGAGGCGTCGGGAAGCAACCGTCGCACGGCGGGGTCCGACGGCGGCGCCAGCGGCTCCATGCTCATGCGCGGCGTGCCGTCAGCGGCGGGGACGGAGCTCTGGCCGGGCGCCTCGAGGCGGCCGGCACCCAGCAGCTCGGCCACGTCCGCGACCAGAGCGGCGATCACCTCGCGCTCGTCCTCGTCGAGCCGTGCGGCGTACATCCCCCGGCGACGCCTGAAGCCCCGCATCACTGCCCGCTGCGCTGCAGCGTCGCCCAGAGCCCGAAGCCGTGCATCGCCTGCACATCGACCTCCATCGCCTCGAGCGATCCCGTCGAGACCACCGCCCGGCCCTGCTCGTGGACCTGTCGCATGAGCCGCTCGGCCTTCTCGCGCGGATGACCGAAGTACGACTCGAACACGTACGTCACGTAGCTCATGAGGTTGACCGGGTCGTTCCACACGATCGTCACCCACGGGTCGGCGACCGCGGCCTCCTGTGCCTCCTCGACGCTTGCGTCGGGGAGGGTCTGCACTGGCACGCGGCCCACTGTAGGCGCGGGACGGCCGGGTCGGGCACGCGCGCGGACCCCCGCCCGCCTACGTTGGGGCCATGACGGCCCCGCAGGCGCCCAGCGCCGCGCTCCTGACCGACCGCTACGAGCTGACCATGCTGCAGGCCGCGCTGGCCGACGGCACCGCGCAACGGCGGTGCGTCTTCGAGGTGTTCACGCGACGCCTCCCCCACGGTCGGCGCTACGGGGTGCTCGCCGGCACCGGCCGCGTGCTGGAGTCGCTCGAGCGGTTCCGGTTCGGCGCCGCCGAGCTCGACTGGTTGGCCCAGGCCGGCGTCGTCGACGACGCGACGCTGGCCTTCTTGTCCGACTACCGGTTCACCGGCTCGATCGTCGGGTACGCGGAGGGCGAGGCCTTCTTCCCCTCGTCGCCCGTGATGGTGGTCGAGGGCAGCTTCGCGGAGGCGGTGCTGCTGGAGACGCTCGTGCTCTCGATCCTCAACTACGACTCGGCGGTCGCGTCCGCCGCGTCCCGGATGACCAGCGCCGCCGTCGACCGGCCCGTCCTGGAGATGGGGTCGCGCCGCGCGCACGAGGAGGCGGCGGTCGCGGCGGCGCGCGCTGCGGTGGTCGCGGGCTTCGTCGGCACCTCGAACCTCGAGGCCGGACGCCGGTACGGCCTGCCGACCATCGGCACGGCGGCGCACGCGTTCACGCTGCTGCACGACGACGAGGCGGCCGCGTTCGCCGCGCAGGTCGCCGCCCAGGGCGTCGGGACCACCCTGCTGGTGGACACCTACGACGTGCGGCGCGGCGTCGAGCTCGCCCTGGCCGCCGCCGGTCCGGCGCTCGGGGCGGTACGGCTCGACTCCGGCGACCTCGGCGTCCTCGCGCAGGAGGTCCGTGCCCAGCTGGACGAGGCCGGCGCGCGGAGCACGAAGATCACGGTGACGTCCGACCTGGACGAGTACGCCATCGCCGCGCTGGCGGTCGCCCCGGTGGACAGCTACGGCGTCGGCACGTCGGTCGTCACCGGATCCGGGGCGCCGACGTGCGGGATGGTCTACAAGCTCGTCGCCCGCGAGGGTGCCGACGGGGTGCTCGCCCCGGTGGCCAAGGCCGCGCGGGGGAAGGTGAGCGTGGGTGGCCGCAAGGCGGCGGCCCGGCGGCTGGGCACCGACGGCCGGGCGGTCGAGGAGGTGCTGGTCGAGGGCTCCGACGACGAGGTCCGGGCCTGGTCGCCCGCGGACGCGTCCCTGCGCCCGCTGCACGTCCCGCTCGTCGCCGGGGGCGTGGTCGACCCGCGCTGGGTCGGCGAGGACGGCGTGCGCCACGCGACGGAAAGGCACCGCGCCTCGCGGGACGAGCTGCCGCGCGGGGCGCGACGGCTGTCTGCCGACGAGGCAGCGGTGCCGACCGTGACGCTGCGGCTCGGGGACTGAGGGGCCCGAGCCGCAGCGTCGGTACTGCGGACTGCGTGCCGCGCGTTCCCGTCAGGGTCCGCGCGGCGGGAGGGTCGATCCGGTGCGGGGGCGGCGGTCAGCACGCCCGGTCGTGACCTGACCCTGGCTAGACGCGCGAGCGGCCCCGACCGACCAGCCCGAGGATCAGGCTGACGACGAGCACGATCACGCCGATCCAGATGAGCCAGGTTCCGATGTTGGTCGCGACGCCGAGGACGACGAGGACGACACCGACAAGGATGAGGATGAGCCAGGTAGGCATGGTTGACCCTTTCGATCTGTGGTCACCGATCCGGCATCCGGGGGTACCCGGCGCCGTGTGTCACAGAACAAATCTGGCAGGGGATCCCGACCTCGGCACGTCGAGGGAAAAGTTGCGTGGGCGAACCGAAATGCTATGTGGTCGCGCGTCCAGGGCTGTGACCTGCGGCTTTACGTGTTTTTGAGCAGGTCCACATGGTGAGATGCGCCTTGTTTCATCCAGGTAGCGGATGTACTCGCGCGATGCTCACCGAAGGCAGGCATCAGCGCTTGCCGACGAACCACCCGCGCACCATGGCCACGCGGGCCGTGAGCTGGTCGGGATCCGCCAGCGCGACCTCGGGTCCCCCGCACCGGCGGCGCAGCTCGTTGTGCACCGAGCCGTGCGGCTGCCCGCTCTTGCGCGCCCAGGCACCGACCAGCTGCGACAGCTCCTTGCGCAGCTCGGCCTGCTTGCGGTGGTCCATCTCGGCCAGCGCCTCCGGCGCCTTCTTCCGGCCGCTGATCTGGTCCGCCTGACGCTGGCGCAGGAGCGCGGAGACCTGGTCGGCGTCGAGCAGCCCGGGCAGGCCCAGGAAGTCGAGCTCCTCCTCGGAGCCCATCTCCGCGCCCGTGCCGAACTCGCCGCCGTCGAACAGCACGCGGTCGAACGACGCCTGCGCCTCCAGCGCCTCGAACGCGCCCTGCTTGCCGTCCGGCCCGAGCTCGTCCGGTCCGTTGCGCTCGCGGTTCGCCTCGGCCAGCGCGTCGTCGTCCAGACCGACGTCCACGCCCTGCTCCTCGAGCGTCTTCGGCCGGTCCAGGGCGTGGTCGCGCTCGAGCTCGAGGGTGTGGGCCAGCGCGAGCAGCTGCGGGACGCTGGGCAGGAACACCGAGGCCGTCTCGCCGCGACGCCGCGCGCGCACGAACCGGCCGACGGCCTGCGCGAAGAACAGCGGCGTCGCCGTGCTCGTGGCGTAGACGCCGACCGCCAGGCGCGGCACGTCGACCCCCTCCGAGACCATGCGGACGGCGACCAGCCAGCGGGAGTCGCCCGCGGAGAACTCGTCGATCCGGTCGCTCGCACCGTCGTCGTCCGACAGCACGACGGTGGGCGACTTCCCGGTGATCCGGGCGAGGTGGCCGGCGTACGCCCGGGCGTCCGTCTGATCGGTCGCGATGACCATCGCGCCCGCGTCGGGAATCGCGCGCCGCACCTCGGACAGCCGGCGGTCGGCGGCCGCGAGCACGCTCGGGATCCACTCGCCGTTCGGGTCCAGCGCCGTGCGCCAGGCCTGCGCGGTGATGTCCTTGGTCAGCGGCTCCCCCAGCCGGGCGCTGATCTCGTCGCCGGCCTTGGTGCGCCAGCGCATCGAGCCGCTGTAGGACAGGAAGATCACCGGTCGCACGACGTGGTCGCGCAGCGCGTCTCCGTAGCCGTAGGTGTAGTCCGCGACGCTCCGGCGGATGCCCTGGAGGTCGCGGTCGTACCGCACGAACGGGATCGCCGCGGTGTCGGACCGGAACGGCGTCCCGGTCAGCGCGAGCCGGCGCGTAGCGCCCTCGAACGCCTCGCGCACCGCGTCGCCCCACGACAGCGCGTCACCGCCGTGGTGCACCTCGTCGAGGATCACCAGAGTGGGAGCGGCCGCCGTCCGCGCGGCGTGCAGCGCGGGCTTGCTGGCCACCTGGGCGTAGGTCACGGCGACGCCGTCGAACCCGTGGCCGTGACGCCCCTGGGCGTTGCTGAAGTTGGGGTCGAGCGTGATGCCCACGCGCGCCGCGGCGTCGGCCCACTGCCGCTTGAGGTGCTCCGTCGGCGCGACGACCGTCACGCGGCGCACGAGCTTGGCCTCGAGCAGCTCGGTCGCGATCCGCAGAGCGAACGTCGTCTTGCCTGCGCCCGGCGTGGCCACGGCGAGGAAGTCGCGCGGGTTGGACGTCCGGTAGTGCTCGATCGCCTCGGCCTGCCAGGCGCGCAGCTTTCCCGCCGTCCCCCACGGCGCACGCGCAGGGAACGCCGGCGGGAGCTGGGAGGCCGCCGACGAGGAGGCGTGGGTGGACGGGAGGGACGACGGGCGCGGGGCGGCCGTCACGCGCCGCCGCTGCCGGGGTTGCGGCCGAAGCCCCACTTGCGACCGCCGCCGGAGCCCTTGCCGCCCTCGTTCTTGTCGCCGTCCTGCGGCTCACGAAGACCCTCGTAGATCTCCTTGCACACGGGGCAGACGGGGAACTTGTTCGGGTCCCGGCCCGGCACCCAGACCTTGCCGCAGAGCGCGATCACGGGCTTGCCGCTGATGGCGGAGTCGAGGATCTTCTCCTTGCGCACGTAGTGCGCGAACCGCTCGTGATCCCCCGGCTCGACCTGCTCGACGGTCTCCTCGCGCTCCAGCACGCTGGTCGACGTCCCCGGGTCCGAGGAGAACGGGTCGTCGGGTCCGGTGCTCGGAGGCAGGGGCTCGCTCATGGCGACGAGTGTACGTCGGAGGGCCGACACGACCCCGGTCCGTCCGGGGTGCGGAAGGTCACCGGGCGCATGCCGAACAGCCTCAGAGACCCTGCCAGTCCGGCTTCGACGCGAAGGTCTCGCGGTAGTAGTCGGCGAGCTGCAGGCGGCTCGCCGCGGCGTCGTCCACGAGCACCGTGACGTGCGGGTGGTGCTGCAGGATCGTCGCCGGCCACATGGCGCTGACGGGTCCCTCCACCAGCTGGTGCACGGCCTCGGCCTTGCCCCGGCCGGTGGCCAGCAGGACCAGGTGGCGCGCGGCCATGATCGTCGCGAGGCCCTGGGTGAGGCAGTGCTGCGGCACCTGGTCGATGTCGCCGCCGAAGAACCGGGCGTTGTCCTCGCGCGTCTGGCGCGTAAGCGTCTTGATGCGCGTGCGCGAGGCCAGCGACGACCCCGGCTCGTTGAAGGCGATGTGCCCGTCCGTGCCGATGCCGAGGAGCTGCAGGTCGACGCCGCCGACCGCCGCGATCGCGTCCTCGTAGGCCGCGCAGGCCGCGACCAGGTCCTCGGCGAGACCGTCCGGCCCCTGCACGGCGCCCGGTGCGAAGTCGACGCGGGAGGCGATCTCGGCGTCGATGACGTTGCGATAGCGCTGCGGGTGGTCGGCGGCGAGGCCCACGTACTCGTCGAGCATGAACGCGCGGGCGCGGGAGAACGACAGGCCGTGCTCGACATGCCGGCGGGCCAGCTCGTCGTAGACCGCGAGCGGGCTCGAGCCCGTCGCCAGGCCCAGGACCGCATCGGGCTCGGCGCGCACCAGCTGCTCGATCGCCGCGGCGGCGAGCCGACCCAGCTCGGCGCCGGGTGCGATGACGACCTCCATCAGACGTACTCCCCTCTGCCCAGCAGCGCGGCACCGACGGCGCCGACCGGCACGTCGGCGGGCGCGAGGCTGACGCGCTCGGCCAGCCCCATCGAGGCGAGGAACGGCGACGCCTGCGCCTCGCGCGCCAGCTCCGCCTTCACCGCCCGCAGGAGCGGCTGCCCCAGGGCGCTGACGCCGCCGCCGATGACGACCATCTCCACGTCGCAGGTCAGGACCAGGATCCGCACGGCCGACGCGACGGCCCAGGCGAACTGGTCCCGGATCTCGACGGCCCGGGCATCGCCCGCCTCCGCCGCGACGAAGAGCTCCTCCGGCGCCGGCCGCCCGTATCGGCTGGGCCACGCGGCGTCGAGGGCGGAGCCCGACGCGTACTGCTCCAGGCAGCCGAGCTGCCCGCACTTGCAGGGCAGACCGCCGGGGACCAGCGTCAGGTGCCCGATCTCCCCCGCGCCGCCCGTCGAGCCGCGGCGCAGGCGACCCTCGAGCAGCAGGCCCGCGGCGAGCCCCGTGCCGAGCGCGAGGAACGCGAGGTCGTGCACGACGTCGGCATCCGCGGCCGCGCGGCGACCGTCGACGGTGTGCGCGGCGCCGACGACGGCGACCGTGAGGTCGTTCTCCACCCGGACGGGCAGCCCCAGCCGCTCGGAGACGAGGGCCGCGAGCGGGGTGCGACGCTCGATGCCGAGGTTGACCGCATGCTCGACGGTGCCGTCGGCGGCGTCGACGACGCCGGGCAGACCGATCCCGACGCCCGCCAGCTCGGCGACCGGCACGCCGGCACTCGCGGCGAGCTCCTGGACCACGCCCACGATCGTCTCGACCACGCCGTCCGCTCCGCCCGTGGTGGCCGAACGCAGCTGGTGGCGCGCGACGCCGTCGGCGTCCAGCAGGACGCCGAGCACCTTGGTGCCGCCGACGTCCAGCCCGACGGACCACGGACGTGCGTTCCCGTCCGACGCCCGCCCCTGCGGCGTCGGGATCCCCTGCGCGCTCACGTCAGCCCTTCACCGCACCCGCGACGAGCCCGGACGTCATCTTGTTCTGGACGAACAGGAAGAACACGATGACGGGGATCGCGATGAGCGCCGAGCCGGCCATCACGACGCCCCAGTCGGTGGCGCGGTTGGACTCGACGAGCCCCTGCAGCCACAGCGGCAGCGTGCGCTGCGACGGGTCGGTCATGACGACGAGCGCGAGGGTGTACTCGTTCCACGCCTGCAGGAACCCGTACACACCGGCGGCGACCAGGCCGGGCGCCAGCAGCGGGAACGTGATGCGGAAGAAGGCGCCCGTGCGCGACAGCCCGTCGACCATGCCGGCCTCCTCGAGCTCGATCGGCACCCCGGCGACGAACCCGCGCAGCATCCAGATGGTGAACGGCAGGATCGCCGCGGTGTAGACGAGCGCCAGGCCGGCGACCTTGTTGACCAGGTTCCAGCCGTCGAGCATCTGGTACTGCGAGATGAACAGCCCCTCGGCCGGGATCATCTGCACCACGAGGATGGTGAGGATGAAGCCCTTGCGGCCCCGGAACCGGAACCGGCTCACGGCCAGCGCGGCCAGGAACGCAAAGATCAGCGCGGCGAGCAGCACGATGACGACGACCGCCAGCGAGATGCGCATCGCGGCCCAGAACGTCGGGTCGTTCAGCACCCGCCGGAAGTTCGAGAGCGTGCCGCCCAGCGGGAAGAACGTCGGGTCCGGCGTCTGCAGCTTGTTGAGCGGCAGGAACGCGCTGTTGATCATCCAGTAGATGGGGAAGACCCACAGGACCGCGAGGACGATCGCCAGGGCGCTGAGGGCGCGGCGGCCACCGCGGGACTGCGCACGGCCGGCCTCGGACGACTTCGTCGCCTTGCGGAGCGGGATCTCGCTCGGCGTGGCCTGCGGCGCGGGTGCCGGGACGTCGACGGCGCTCACAGCTCGTCCTCCTTCAGCATCTGCCGGATGTAGAACCCGGTGAGGGCGAGCGTCAGCACCAGCATGATCGTGGCGAGCGCGCCGGCCAGCGAGAACTCCTTGGCGTAGGAGTAGATGAGGGTGCCCAGCAGGTTGGTCTCGCGCGTCGGCGCGCCGGCCCGCTGGAGCACGTAGATCTGCGTGAACACCTTGAGGTCCCAGATCACCTGCAGCAGCAGCACGATCGAGAGCACCGGCCGGATCATCGGCATCGTGATGTTCCAGAACCGCTGGCGCGACGAGGCGCCGTCCAGCTGGGCCGCCTCCATCGTCTCCTCCGGCACCTGGAGCAGGCCGGCGTAGACGGAGAACGCGACGAACGGCACGGACATCCACACGACGATGACCGTCGCGACGAAGTAGAACGACAGCGGCTGGATGATCCACGAGTGCCCGGCCATGTCGTCGAGACCGAAGACGTTCGCCAGGACCCAGTTGATGACGCCGTACTGCGAGTCGAACAGCCACTGCCAGACCGTCATCGAGGCGAGCACCGGGGTGCCCCAGGCCAGCAGGAGGGAGACCTGCAGCGTGATGCGCGAGGTCGTGCTGACCCGCGACATGAGAACGGCGAACGCGATGCCGATGAGCATCGTCACGGCGGCGTTGATCAGGCAGAAGGCGATCGAGCGACCGATGACCTGCCACACGTAGGGGTCGGTCAGGAGGTCGACGTAGTTCTGGAGGCCGACCCACTCGGCGGGCTGACCGAACTGCTGGCGCAGGCCGTATTCCTGGAAGGAGATGACGAACTGGCGGATCAGCGGGTAGCCGAGGGCGACGCCCATGAGGACGGCGGCCGGGACGAGCAGGCCGTACACGCCGACCTTGCGTCGGCGGCGGCGCGGGTGGGCGACGGCGACGTCGTCCTGCTGCAGCGCGGGGGCAGAGGCTGCCATGGGGAACTCCTGTCTGGTGGCACGACCGGGCCGGCCTGCGTCGGCAGGCCCGGTCGTGCCCGGATCAGGTGGTCGGCCGATCGAGGACCGGCGGACCGTGATCGTCGAGCGGGAGATCGGCCGAAGGTCGTCCGGCCGATCCAGGTCCCGGCCGGCCGCGCCCGGGGKGGGGACGCGGCCGGCCGGAGCCGGATCAGTTCAGCGCGCTCTCGAGGAGCTTGTCCGTCGCAGCGGCGCTCTCCTTGACGTCCGCACCGGTGGCGAGCTTCTGGAAGAAGTCCTCCAGGATGCGGTCGCCCTCGACGTCGGCCCACTTCTCGGCCGCCGGCGTGAGCTTGGCGTTGAGCGCGGCGGCGACAGCGGCCTGGGCGTACACGTCGTCACCCATCGAGGCGGCGTACTCCGTGTTGCCCGGGATGAGGCCGTTCTGGCCCAGCTGGTTCTGGAACTCCTCCGTGAAGATGATCTTCAGGAGGCTCTTGGCCAGCTCAGGGTGCTTGGACTTCGCCGCGACGGCGATGTTCGAGCCGCCCGCGAAGCCGTTCGCGTACGAACCGGCGTCGAGACCCGGCAGCGGGAAGACACCGGTGTGCTCCTCGTTGCACTTCTGCTGCTCGGCGAGCAGCGCCTTGGCCGCGTCCGACTTGTCGTCGGCCGCCACGCCCTTGTTGCAGGCGGGCAGGTCGATGCTCCACCGCGCCCACGTCGGCGCGGAGAACATGGCCGCCTGGCCCGCGTTGAACGGGACCCACGGCTCGTTGGAGTCGCTGTCGGCCGGAGCGTGCGTGGCGTTCTGGAAGAGGTCCTGGACCTCCTCGAGGCCCTTGATCGACTCGGGCGAGGAGAGCGCGCCCTTCCAGGAGTCGCCCTCCTTGACCGCGAGGTCGCCGCCGTTGGTGTAGATCCAGGCCGCGCCGTTGTACCAGTCCTGGCCGGGCAGCCAGAAGCCGGACTGCGTGTCCGTCTGCAGCTTCTTCGCGACCTCGGTGAACTCCTCGAGCGTGGTCGGGACCTCGACCCCGGCCGCGGCGAAGGCGTCCTTGTTGTAGAACACGGCGCGGGCACCGGAGTAGTACGGGGCGGCGTAGAACTTGCCGTCCGCGCTACCGGCGTCGACGAAGCCCTGGAGGAGCTTCTCGCCGCCCAGCTCGTCGTACATGTCCGTGATGTCGGCAAAGGCGCCGGCGTAGGTGAAGGTCGGCGACTGCGTGTTGCCGATCTCGACCAGGTCGGGGGTCTGGTCCTCCGAGGCGAGCGCGGTCTGCAGACGCGGGACGAGCCCACTCCAGTCCTGCTCCTCGATGACGAGCTTCGAGCCGGGGTTCTCCGACTCGAAGGTCGTGGTGAGGTAGTCGCGCAGCGCCTGCGGGGTGTCCGTGCCGTTGAGCCACAGCTTGATCGTGGCGGGCTCGGGGGTACCGGCCGGAGCGCTGGCGTCGTCGCCAGCGTCGTCGCCGGAGCCGCAGGCCGCGAGCGTGAGCGCAGCCGCCACGCCGACGGCCGCGAAACGTAGGATCTTCACGTTGGGGTTCCTCCCGTGAACGAGACGAGCGCCGGACGGCGTCGCCGGGGGTTTCTTCCGACCTGCAAGGGGCCGGCTGGGGGTCGTCACGAGACCCCCAGCTGGCCCGACAGGACCAGGACTGCCGCACCAGCGAGAGCCCCGTCCTCGTCGAGGGATCCCATCCGCATGGCGAGACCGTGCCCGATGACGGGCATGGTCCGCGCACGGATGGTGGCGAGCGCCGAGTCGCGCAGAGGTCCGTCCAGCAGCTCCGGCGGACCGGAGAACAGGACCTCGGCGAGGTCGAGCGCACTGACGACGGGTGCCAGGGCGATGCCCAGCAGCCGTCCGACCGACGCCAGCGCGGCGTCGGAGTCTTGGGGGGACAGACCGGCGGTCCGTCGGCGCAGGGCCGGGACGCTCAGCACGGTCTCGAGGCAGCCGGAGCGGCCGCACGCGCAGTCGAGCGGGGGCTCGTCGCGCACGTCGCCGTCGACCACCGTCACGTGGCCGATCTCGCCGGCCGCGTGGTGGCGGCCGAGCACGAGCGCGCCGTCGACGACGATCCCGGCGCCGACGCCCTCCCCGACCGTGAGCACCATGCAGCCCGACCCGGCGGCGGAGCCGTAGGTGAACTCGCCCAGCGCGCGCGTGTTGGCGTCGTTGGCGACGTGCACGGGCACGCCCAGCGCCCGGGTGAGGTTCGCGGCGAGCGGGAGGTCGTACCAGCCCCGGTTCGGCGCCTGGACGACGGTGCCCGCGAGGTCGATGACGCCGGGCGACGCGATGCCGATGCCGATGACCGGACGGGTCGCGGCGGCCAGCAGGTCGCGGCAGAGGCTCTCGAGCAGGTCGGCCGCGGCGTCGCCGGTGCGCCCCTCCAGGGCGACCGAGCGGCGGTCGACGACGCCACCGACCAGGGTCATCACGGCGCCCAGCAGGCGCGAGTCGTCGGTCAGGTCGACGGCGATGATCTGGAAGTCCGCGGTTCGCATCCCGACGAGCGTGGCCGGCTTGCCGACCTTGCCCTCGGCACGAATGCCGAGCTCCTCGACCAGCCCCTCGGCGATGAGGTCGGCCACCAGGCCCGACACGGTGACACGGGTCAGGCCGGTGCTGCGGGCGATGTCGGCGCGGGACGCGGTCCCGCTGTGGAACAGGTGCGCGAGGACGAGCGACCGGTTGTGCGCACGAGCGTGCTCGGGCAGCACCTTGCCGGTCGGGCGCAGTGCCCGACCGACTCCGCGGGCTGCCGCGAGGGGCTGCGTGGTCGCTGTCACGTTTGTTAGTAGACCTTCCTTACTAATCGAAGTCAACTCTCGTCTGTGACTGTGACCACATCGTGACCGGACGTTCACCTGGCCGACTCACAGGAAAACGATTCACTCGCGGGCCCGACGCGGTGACCTGGTACAGCGCCCTCACCAGCGGGAACGCGGGAACAGGCGAAGCGGTCGATGCGTTCGCATCGTCATGGAACTCGGCCTGTACACGTTCGGCGACGTCCACCCCGACCCCACCACCGGGGCCCAGGTCTCCCCCGGTCAGCGCCTCCGCGAGGTGCTCGAACGGATCCGGCTGGCCGAGGAGGTGGGCCTCGACTACGTCGGGATCGGCGAGCACCACCGGCCCGACTACGCCATCTCGTCGCCGTCCACGGTGATCGCCGCGGCCCTCGCGCAGACGTCCCGGCTCACCGTCGGCAGCGCCGTGACGGTCCTGTCCACCGAGGACCCCGTCCGCGTGTTCCAGCAGTTCGCGACGATGGACCTGCTGTCCGAGGGGCGCGTCGAGCTGCTCGCCGGGCGCGGTTCGTTCATCGAGTCGTACCCCTTGTTCGGGGCGTCGCTCGACGACTACGACGACCTCTACGACGAGAAGATCCAGCTGCTCCTGCGGCTCGACGCCCAGGAACGCGTGACGTGGAGCGGCCGCTTCCGGCCCGCGCTCGACGACGCCCTGGTCCTCCCCCGCCCGTTCGACCACCCAGGACGGGGTCAGCACCTGCGCATCGCCGTGGCCACGGGCGGCAACCCGCAGTCGTCGGTGCGCGCCGGGGTGCTCGGGCTGCCCATCAGCTACGCGATCATCGGCGGCCAGCCCGCCCAGTTCGCGCCGCTGGTCGACCTCTACCGTCGCGCGCACGCCGAGTCCGGTCACGACGCCGCCGACCGCTTCGTGTCGGTGGCCGGCATGGGGTTCTTCGCGAACGACGGCAAGGCGGCCCGGGACTTCTTCTACCCGTACTGGCTGGCCTCGATGAGCAAGATCTCGGCCGAGCGTGGCTTCCCGATGCCCAACCGCATCTCGTACGAGTCGCAGGCGGCGCGCGGCGGCGCGTACTTCGTCGGCGAGCCCGAGCAGGTTGCGGAGCGGATCGTCGCCCTGCACGAGGTGCTGCACCACGACCGGCAGTCGTTCCAGATGGACCTCTCGGGCGTCCCGCAGGCGGAGTCCCTGCGCTCGATCGAGCTGCTGGGCACGAAGGTCGCGCCGCTGGTCCGCGAGGCGCTCGCCGGCTAGCTGGAGCGCCCCATGCGGCCCGTCTCGTAGGCCCACATCGCCAGCTCCACGCGGTTCCGGGCACCGAGCTTGTCCATGAGGCTGCCGAGGTGGGTCTTCACGGTGCCGAGGCTGATGCGGAGCTCCTCGGCGATCTCGGAGTTGGTCTTCCCCCGCGCGACCGTGACCAGCACCTCCTCCTCGCGGACCGTGAGCGGAGCGATGGGCTGCGCCGGCGGCCGCCCGTCCCCACCCGCCGCGAACGCCGCGAGCAGCCGGACCGTGACGTTCGGCGCGATCAGCGCGTCACCGGCGGCCGCCGCGTGCACCGCCTGGACCAGCAGCTCGGGGCCGGCGTCCTTGAGCAGGAAGCCGCGGGCGCCGGCCCTCAGGGCGCCGTGCACGTACTCGTCGAGGTCGAACGTGGTGATGACGACGACCGCGAGCGGGTCGGCGACGTCCGGTCCGGCCAGCCGTCGCGTGGCCTCGATGCCGTCCATCTCGGGCATCCGGATGTCGAGCAGGCACACGTCGGGCCGCAGCTCGCGCGCCCGGGCCACCGCCTGGCGCCCGTCGGCGACCTGGGCGACCACCTCGATCCCGGGCTGCGCGGCGAGGATCATCGCCAGGCCCGTGCGGACGATCTCCTGGTCGTCGGCCACCAGCACCCGGATCGTCATCGGCATGCACCCGTCCTCGTCGGCGCGCCTGGAGCGCTCATCGGACCGCGCCCTCTCGCGGCAGGACCGCGGCGACCGTCCAGCCGCGGTCCGTGCCCGGCCCCGCGGCGAGGGTGCCGCCGAGCAGGGTCGCCCGCTCGGTCATCCCGACCAACCCGTAGCCGGTCCCGCTGCGCGCCTGGATCTCGCCGTCGTCCTGGACGGTCAGCCGCACGCAGTCGTCGTCCCCGACGAGGCGGACATCGATCCGCGAGGCGTGCCGCGCATGGCGGAGCGCGTTCGTGATCGACTCCTGCGTCAGGCGGTAGACCGCGACGCCGACGGCGGGGCGCAGGTCGTCCAGGTCCCCCGAGAGCTCCAGCTCGACGCGGGGCGGGCCGCCGACGGCGCGCGCGAGCCGCTCGATGTCCGCCACGCCCTGCTGCGGGGCCAGCTCGGGGGCGCCGCCGCCGCGCAGGGCGCCCACCATGAGCCGCATCTCGGTGAGCGCCCGGGACGCCTCGGTCTCGATGACGCGCAGAGCCTCGACGGCCGCGTCGGGGTTCGTCGCGGCCACGACCCGACCCGCCTGCGCGCGGACCGCGATCGCGGACACGTGGTGGGCCACCGTGTCGTGCAGCTCCCGCGCGAGCTGCTCGCGCTCGCGCAGCCGGACCTGCTCCTGCTCGCGGACCCGCGACGTGGCGCCGTAGCGGACCCACGCACCGATCGCGGCCGGCGACAGCAGGAACACCACCTCGAGGATGGCGTCCCCGATGCCCGTCCAGTGGCCGGCGATCCCCAGCGCGAGGGCGATCGCGACGATGCCCAGCCCGAGGACGATCTCGCGTCCGCTCCCCCAGCGGACCAGCGCGTACGGCACCAGGAGGATGCAGGCCGAGGTGTACGGTCCCCACTCGCCCACCCCGGCCACCAGGGCTGCCGCGTCGACGACCGCCAGGCTGCCGAACACGACGGCGACCACGGCGAGCGGGTGCGTCCGACGCCACAGCAGCGCGAGAACTGTCACGAGGGCCACGACGAAGGACACGGCCTTCCACGGCACGTCGTGCCGCTGCACAGCCTCGAGCACCGCGACCGGCACCAGCAGCCCGACCAGCACCCAGTCCCGCCAGACCCGCGCGGGAGCGCCCGGGGGTCGGGGTGCCGTCCACAGCGGACGGAGGGCGTCGGGGATCACGCGTGCAGCCTAGGCACGGCCCGGCCCTCGATGGCTCGGCCGAACGGCCTACCTGCGCCTCCGCCGTCCGCGGGACCCCTCAGGTCGACGCGCGCACCCAGCCGAGCGCACCCGGCCATCGCACCGACTCGGACGCCCGCCGGACGCCCTCGGCCAGCGCGGCGGGGATCGGCTGCCCCTGCGCGAGCGCGGCGGCCGTCGCGCCGTGCAGGACGTCGCCGGCCCCGAGCGTGTCGACCACCTGCACGACCGGTGGGTCGATGGCGGACCACGAGACGCGTCCGTCGGGTGCCGCGACGCGGAGGCGCACCCGGCCCGCGCCGGCCGACCGCGCGACGGTGCCGGGGCCGAGGGCTGCGACCCGGTCCAGGAGGTCCTCGGGTGCGTCGGGCAGCGCGAAGTCCGCGGACAGGACCGCGTGGTCGACGACGGCCAGGAGCCGGTCCAGCCCGGGCTTCCAGCTGCCGCCGTCGAGCAGCACCGCGATCCCCCGGTCGTGCGCGGCGGTGGCGAGCGCGAGTCCGGCCTCGAGATGGTGCCCGTCGACCAGCAGCGCGGTCGCTCCGTCGAGCACGTCCAGCGCCGGGGGCGGCAGGGCCTCGACACCCGTGGCGTTGACGGACACCACTGCCCGCTCCCCCGTCCCGGCAGTCACCAGCACGGTCGACACCGCGGGCGAGCCGGGGCTCCCAGCCAGCAGGTCGACGACCTCGACACCCGCGGCGACGAGCCCGTCGCGGACCAGGTCGGCCACCGGCCCGGACCCGAGCGCGGTCACCAGGCGCGTGCGCACACCCAGCGCCACGGCCGTCGCCGCGGCGTTGGCCGCCGGCCCGCCGAACGTCACGTCGAGGTTCCGGGCCACCACCTTCTCGTCGGCACGGGGCAGCCGGTCGACCACCTGCACGACGTCGAGCGTCGCCAGACCGCAGCAGACAAGGAAGGCGGCGCTCCCCATCAGACCGTCGCCGGCCGAACGACCGGTCGGTCCACCAGCGCGAACGTCGCTGCGCCGAGCACCAGCGCCGCCACGATGACCGCGGGCCACGCCCCGATCACACGCCCCAGCAGGTGCGACCCAGCGAAGCACACCGCGCCGACCAGCACGAGGGCTCCGACGCGCCACCAGCCGGCCGCCCGGGCGCGGACCGCGCACCACAGCACCCCGGCGACCAGCACGACGCCGCCCAGTGCGCGCACGTCGGTGAGCTCCGCGACGGCGAACCCGACCACGAGGGTGAGCGCGGCGATGACGGCGGTGGGGACCCGAGACATGTCCCACAACCTAACCGCGGCGTGCCGGGCTGGGCTCGTCCGCGCGTCGTGCCCACGACCGACCGCCGCGATCCGACCGCCTGGTCGTCGCGCGGTGCGTCGGGTCGTCCGCGCGCAATACGGTGGACCCAGCCCGACGTCGTGACCGCCGTCGCGCAACACTCCGCACACCGCCGCACACCCGCCGCGCCGCCTTCGCGTGGCCGGGTGGACCTCGGCAGAGAGGGAACACCCGTGACCACGCCGCCCATCGACGCCACGACCACGACCGCCTGGCAGGAGCTCAGCGTCCACGAGTCGACCCTGTCCCCTGACCTGCGCGGCTGGTTCGCCGCCGACCCCGAGCGCGCCGCGCGCCTCACCCTCCCGCTGGCGGACCTCACGGTCGACCTCTCGAAGAACCTCGTCACCGACGAGACGCTCGCGCTGCTCGTCCGGCTCGCGGAGGAGGTCGGGCTCGCCGACCGCCTGCAGGCGATGCTGCGCGGCGACCACATCAACGTGACCGAGGACCGCGCGGTGCTGCACACGGCCCTGCGCCGCCCGCCCGGCGCGTCCCCGTCGCTCACCGTCGACGGCCAGGACATCGACACCGACGTCCAGGCCGAGCTGACCAAGATGTTCGCGTTCGCCGACAAGGTCCGCTCCGGGGAGTGGACGGGCGTGACCGGTTCGCGGGTGCGGACCGTCGTCAACATCGGCATCGGCGGCTCCGACCTCGGGCCGGTCATGGCGTACGAGGCGCTCAAGCCGTACGTGCAGGACGGCCTGGAGGTGCGGTTCGTCTCCAACATCGACCCCAGCGACCTCGCGGAGACGGTCAAGGGCCTCGACCCGGCGACCACACTGTTCATCGTCGCGTCCAAGACCTTCGGCACGCTCGAGACGCTGACCAACGCCCGGCTCGCGCGCGCGTGGCTCTGGGAGCAGCTGGGCACGGCCGACGACGACGAGGCGCGCAACGCCGCGGTCGCCAAGCACTTCGTGGCGGTCTCGACGGCGCTCGACAAGGTCGCGGCGTTCGGCATCGACCCCACCAACGCGTTCGGCTTCTGGGACTGGGTCGGGGGCCGGTACTCGGTCGACTCGACCATCGGCACGTCCCTCGCCATCGCGATCGGACCCGACGGCTTCCGGGACTTCCTCGCCGGCTTCCACGCGGTCGACGAGCACGTCGCGGCGACGCCGTTCGCGCAGAACGTGCCCGTCCTCATGGGCCTGCTGAACGTCTGGTACGTCAACTTCCTCGGCGCGCACACCCACGCCGTGCTGCCCTACGCGCAGTACCTGCACCGGTTCGCGGCGTACCTGCAGCAGCTGACCATGGAGTCGAACGGCAAGTCGGTGCGCTGGGACGGCACCCCCGTCACCACACAGACCGGCGAGGTGTTCTGGGGCGAGCCGGGCACCAACGGCCAGCACGCGTTCTACCAGCTGATCCACCAGGGCACACGCCTGATCCCGGCCGACTTCATCGCGGTCGCCAACCCGGCGCACCCGCTCACCGACGGCGGCGTCGACGTGCACGGCCTGTTCCTGGCCAACTTCTTCGCGCAGACCAAGGCCCTGGCCTTCGGCAAGACCGCCGACGAGGTTCGCGCCGAGGGCACGGCCGAGGACATCGTTCCCGCGCGGGTGTTCTCCGGGAACCGCCCGACCACGTCGATCCTCGCCGCGTCGCTCACGCCCAGCGTGCTCGGTCAGCTCATCGCGCTGTACGAGCACATCACGTTCGTGCAGGGCGTCGTGTGGGGCATCGACTCGTTCGACCAGTGGGGCGTCGAGCTGGGCAAGAAGCTCGCGCTCGAGATCGCTCCGGCGGTGCAGGGGGACACCGCCGCGCTGGACGCGCAGGACCCGTCGACGCGCGCGCTGATCAGCAAGTACCTAGAGCTGCGCGACTAACGGTCCCGTAGCTCGTCGGCGCACGTCGGGCGCCTCCGACGCGATCGAGGCGACTTCGTCCTGCCCAGCAGGACGAAGTCGCCTCGTTGGCCCTCGGCCGCTCGTCGGGTATGGGTGCGTGCGGCTCCGCCGCTCGTCGGGGCGGCCGAGGCTGGCGCTAGCTCTGGTCGGTGAAGCGCGTGCCGCGCTCCACCACCACGCCGCGGCCACTGTCATCGTCCCAGGTGTAGACCGTCCGACCACCGATGAGCACGTGCTCGGCGCGCGACGCGACGTCGAGCGGGTCGCCCGACCACACGACGACGTCGCCGTCGAGCCCGGGCGCCAGCGCGCCGACGCGCTCGTGCAGCCGCAGGAACGTCGCCGGGTTCACGGTCAGCGCCTCGAGGGCGGTCTGCCGCGGCAGCCCCTCCTTGACGGCGAGCGTCGCCTGGTGGACCAGAAAGTTGATGGGCACCACGGGGTGGTCGGTGGTGATGGCGACCCGCACGCCGGCCGCGGCCAGGGTGGCCAGGTTCGCGATGGCCCGGTCGCGCAGCTCGACCTTCGACCGCGTGGTGAACATCGGCCCGAAGATCACGGGGATGTCGCGCTCGGCCAGCACGTCGGCGATCTTGTGCGCCTCGGTGCCGTGGTTGATGACCAGGCGGTAGCCGAACTCGTCGGCGAGCCGCAGGGCCGTCGCGATGTCGTCGTGCCGGTGCGTGTGCTGGTCCCAGGCGAGCTCGCCGTCCAGCACCCGGGCGAGCGTCTCCAGCGCGAGGTCGGTCTTGAACGGCTCGCCCTTGGTCGCCGCGGCGGCGCGCGCGGCCGCGTAGTGCTGCGCGCGCGTGAACGCCTCGCGGATGACCAGCGCCGTCCCCAGCCGGGTGGAGGGGGTCTGCTTGCGCTCGCCGTAGACGCGCTTCGGGTTCTCTCCCAGCGCCGACTTCACGCTCACCGACTCCGAGATCACCTGCTCGTCGACCGTCCGCCCGCCCCACGCCTTGATCGCCACGGACTGTCCGCCGATCGGGTTCCCCGATCCCGGCTTCACGACGATCGACGTGATCCCACCGCTCAGCGCGTCGCGGAAGCCCTCGTCGTCGATGTTGATCGCGTCGATCGCCCGGACCGCCGCCGCGTTGGGCGTCGTCATCTCGTTGGTGTCGTTGCCGGCCGCGCCCTCGCCCTCCTCGTGCAGGCCGACGTGCCCGTGCGACTCGACGAACCCCGGCAGCACCCACCGGCCGGTCGCGTCGATGATCCGGGCGCCGTCCGGCACCTCGACGTCCGCGCCGACCGCCGTGATGCGTCCGTCGACGACGAGCACGGTGCCGCCGTCGATCGGCTCGGAGACGACGGGGACGACGTAGCCGCCGACGACGGCGACGACCTGCGGGGATGTGGTGGTCATCGCTCCACCGTATGTCGGGGCGTCTTCCCCCGAGAGCCGACGCCGAACCCGACGTGGGTGCCGTCTCGGGTCGCCTGGACGGCAGCCATGTCGGGTTCGAGACCCGCCGCCGACGGCGGGTCGGCTCGTCGGCCGCGACGCGTTCGTCGTCCGYGGGCCGTGAGAGGCTCGGCTCGTGGCTGAGGTGACGCGAGCGCGCGTGGACGCGTGGACCTGGGCGGTGCGGTTGTTCGCCACCCGGTCCGCCGCGGCGGCCGCCTGCCGCGCCGGTCACGTGCGTGTGAACGGGGACCGTGCCAAGCCCGCGACGATGGTGGTGCCCGGCGACGAGGTGCACGTCCGCGGCGGCGAGCGCGAGCGGATCGTCGTCGTGCAGCGCACGGTGGTGAAGCGCGTCGGCGCCCCCGTCGCGGTGACCTGCTACCTCGACCGCTCCCCCGCGCCGCTGCCCAAGGAGCACGTGGTAGCCGGCGAGCGCGACCGCGGCGCGGGCCGGCCGACCAAGCGCGACCGTCGGCTCATCCAGCGGCTCAAGGGCCGCTGAGCGAGTCCTCCGGCGCCGGCGTGATGCCCAGGCGGGCCGCGAGCGCCATCGAGTCGTACGGGGCCCGGACCTTGATGTCGTTGTCGAAGTAGACGAACACGTCCCGCTCGGTGGCCGGGTCGGCGGGGGCCGCCAGCGTGCGCGCGTCCGGGGGCGTGCCGCCGGCCGCCCAGATCCGCACCTTCGCCGCCCAGCGGTCGAGCGACTCGTCGTCGTACCCGCTGGCGTAGAGCTCGGTCTCGCCGTGCAGGCGCACGTAGACCAGGTCGGCCGTGACGTCCTCGATCACGGGCCACCGACCGGCCGCGTCGGCGACCACGACGCCGATGCCGTGCGCGCGCAGGAGCTCGACGAACTCCGGCACCTCGAAGGTCGGGTGCCGCACCTCGAGCACGTGCCGCAGCGGTCGGTCGGCGTCGGTCGCGGTCCAGGCCCGGTCGTCCAGCCGCTCGTCGTGGTGGGTCGCGAGCTCGGCGGCGGCCGCCGTGCTGCGCGGCAGGAGGTCGAAGAAGGCCGCGAGCTTGTCGGGATGGAAGCCGAGGTTGGGCGGCAGCTGCCAGAGGACGGGCCCGAGCTTCGGCCCGAGCGCGAGCACGCCGCTGGCGAAGAAGTTGGCGACCGGCACGCGGACGTCGGTCAGCTTCTTCATGTGCGTGACGAACCGGGGACCCTTCACCGAGAACAGGAAGCCGTCGGGGGTCTCCGCCGCCCACGTCGTGTAGTTCTCCGGGCGCTGCAGCGAGTAGAACGACCCGTTGATCTCGATCGACGTCAGCCGCCGCGAGGCGTACTCCAGCTCCCGGCGCTGCGGCAGGCCGGGCGGGTAGAAGACCGTGCGCCAGGGCGGGTAGCGCCAGCCGGAGATCCCGGTGCGGATGGTCATGCAGGCAGTGTGCCGTGACCGCGGCGCATAGTGGTGACGTGATCCCCACGCAGGCCGACGAGCAGTGGCTCACCTCGGTCTACCGGCCGACGCAGCCGGTCGACGTCCGGCGCACGCTCGGCCACCTCCGCCGCGGCGGGGGCGACCCCGCGTGGCTGTTCGTCCCCGACGGCTCGGTCTGGCAGGCCACGATGACGTCCGACGGCCCCGCGACCCGGCACCTGGTCCGGCGCAGCGACGGCATCCACGTCACCGCGTGGGGACCCGGCGCGGAACGCGCCCTCGCGGAGGTCCCCGACCTGCTCGGTGCCGGCGACGACGCCACGGGGTTCGACGCCGCACGGCACCCGGTGGTCCGCGACGCCCACCACCGGCTGCCCGGCCTGCGGATCCCGCGGTCGGGCAACGTCTTCGAGGCGCTCGTGCCCGCCGTGCTCGAGCAGCGGGTGGTCGGCCTGGACGCCAAGGCGGCCTGGCGACGGCTGGTGCGGCAGCACGGCGCCCCCGCGCCCGGGCCGGCGCCGGCCACGTTGCGCGTKCCGCCGACAGCCGAGGCGTGGCGCGCGGTCCCYGTCTGGGACTGGCGTCGCGCGGGTGTGGAGGAGGCGCGCGCCGGCACGGTGCTGCGCGCCGCGGTCGTCGCGCCCCGGCTGCAGGAGGGCGCACACCTGCCGATCGACGAGGCGCGCCGGCGCCTGCTCACMGTGCGCGGCATCGGCCCGTGGACGGTCGCCGAGATCGCCTCGCGCGCGCTCGGCGACGCCGACGCGGTCTCCGTCGGCGACTTCCACCTGGCCCACCTGGTCGGCTGGGCGCTCACCGGGCGGCGCACCGACGACGCCGGGATGCTGACTCTGCTCGAGCCGTGGGCCGGCCAGCGGCAGCGCGTGATCCGGCTCCTCGAGCTCACGCAGGCCGCGAACGCACCGCGCTTCGGGCCGCGCGCGCCGCGGGCCCGACCGCTCCGCTGAGAAGTTTCTCGCCGGATCGTGTCGATCCGGGGCGCCCGGCTTCGTCCATCAGGTGAAGGATCGAACGACCCGACCTGGAGGACCCATGCGATTCCTGCTGCTCATCTGTGACGACCCGGAGGCCGAGCCGTACCGCCCCGAGGACGACAACATCGTCGACTGGGCGGCCGAGAACGACCGCCGAGGTCTCACCGTCGTGGGCGACAGGCTGCGGCCGGTGGAGGACGCCCGCACCGTGCGCGTGCGCTCGTCGCAGCTCCTCGTCACGGACGGTCCGTTCGCCGAGACCCAGGAGCACATCGCCGGGTTCGACGTCCTCGAGTGTGCCGACCTCGACGAGGCGCTCGAGCGGGCGTCGAAGCACCCCATGGCCCGGTTCGGGCGCGTGGAGGTCCGCGCGGTCTGGCCGCTCGGGCTCTGATTCTCCTCCCCGCGAAACACGTCGACCCCACGGGGTCGCGCCGCACAGACTGGCCTGACCGTCCGCGCCGCCATCGGCCGCGCCACACCCTTCCCTCTCACTCCCGAGGTGCACCGCTGTGACCGACGAGACCCTGACCACCACCCAGCCACCCGGCAGCACGACCGAGAACACGGCGCCGGACCACGGCCCGCGCGACCGCCTCGCCGTGCGCCTGCTGCTCACCTCGACGTTCGTCGTCATCCTCAACGAGACGATCATGGGCGTCGCGCTCCCCCACCTGATGACCGACCTGGACATCCCCGCCAGCACGGCGCAATGGGTCACCACCGCGTTCATGCTGACCATGGCCGTGGTCATCCCGGTAACCGGCTTCGTGATCCAGCGGTTCACCACCCGGACCACCTTCATCACCGCGATGACCCTGTTCAGCATCGGCACGGCGATCTGCGCCCTGGCGCCCGGTTTCGGTGTGCTCATCGCCGGCCGCGTGGTGCAGGCGGGTGGCACCGCGATCATGCTGCCGCTGCTGATGACCACCGTCATGACGGTCACGCCGCCGGCCACCCGCGGCCGCACGATGGGCAACATCTCGATCGTCATCTCGGTCGCCCCGGCCATCGGCCCCACCATCTCCGGCCTCGTCCTGAGCGTCCTCGACTGGCGGTGGCTGTTCGCGCTCGTGCTGCCGATCGCGGTGGGCGCGCTCGCCCTCGGCGCGATCCGTATGCCCAACCTCACCGAGCCGAAGCTCGCCCGCGTCGACATCGGGTCGGTCATCCTGTCGGCCCTGGCGTTCGGCGGTCTGGTCTACGGGCTGAGCGGGCTCGGCACCGCGACGACCACCGGCATCTCGACCACCACGTGGGTCTCGCTCGGGGTCGGCGCCGTCGCGCTGGCGATCTTCATCTGGCGGCAGATCCAGCTGCAGAAGGTCGACGACGCCCTCCTCGACCTGCGCACGTTCTCGTCGTCGACGTTCCGCATCTCCGTCGGTGTGATGGCGATCAGCATGATGTCGCTGTTCGGCACCCTGATCCTGGTCCCGCTCTACGCGCAGACCGTCCTCGGGCTGGAGGCGCTGCAGACCGGGCTGCTCCTGCTCCCGGGCGGCCTGCTCATGGGCCTGCTCGCCCCGAGCGTCGGCCGCGCCTACGACAAGTACGGCCCGCGGCCACTTCTGGTCCCGGGAGCGGTCGTGGTCAGCGCGGGCGCGTGGGGCTTCACGCTCCTGGGCACGACGAGCTCGCCGTGGCTCATGCTCGCGTCGCACGTGCTGCTCAGTGCGGGGCTCGCCCTCATGTTCACGCCGCTGTTCACCTCCGCCCTGGGCGCGCTGCCGGCGCACCTCTACTCGCACGGCAGCGCGGTCGTCGGCACGGTCCAGCAGGTGGCCGGGGCGGCGGGCACGGCGCTGTTCATCACGGTCCTCACCGCCCAGAGCGCGACGCTCGCGGCCGGCGGCTCGGACGTGCTCGACGCCACCGCCGGCGGCATCCACGCGGCATTCGTGGTGGGCGCGGTCATCTCGCTCGTCGCCATCCCCGCCGCGTTCTTCGTGCGCGCGGCGCCCTCGCCGCACGACGACTCCGCGGACGAGGCGGCGGAGGCCCTCGCCTACTGACTACGCTGGTGGTCCCCGGCCGATCCGGCGCCGGGGCCGCCAGCCCGTCGGGCACCGCAGTCCAGGAGGACGACCATGAGCTACCCGGTGATCGAGCCTCGCGAGACCGAGTCGAGCAACCCCGGTCGCGCCCTGGCCGTCGTCTTCCCGGCGATCGTGTTCGTGCTGGGCCTCGGGCTGTTCACCGTCGCCTTCAACCTCGGCGACGCGGCCCCGTGGGTCTTCGCCGGCGGCATCCTGTCGATCACCCTGGCCTTCGCCATCCCGACGACGATCCTGCCGGCCCTCGAGGACCGCTGACCCTCAGCGAGCCCGTCGCCACCGGCGGCGTCTCGGCTCCGCGGGTGGCGTCGGCTCGACCGGCACGGGCGGCGGCGTCCGGCGCGCGTGCCACTGGCGCACCTCGACCTCCACGTCGCGCAGCGGCGTGACCACCGGCGGACCGCCCATCAGCTGACGCCGCGCGGACACGATCCGCGCGTTGAGCTCGGCCAGGGCCTCGCGCACGTCCGTCTCGGTGCGCAGCGCGTCGAGCCGCTCGAGCAGCACCGCGTCGTCCTTGCGCAGCTGGATTGCCTCGGGCAGGACGCCGGTGATCTGCTCGCGGGCGATGAGCGCCTTGAGCCACCAGTCGGGGTCGTGCTGGGCGCCGATGCCGGGGATGGGCTTGCCGGCCAGGGGCAAGTCGTCGAACTCCCCGCGGGCGATCGCCTGGTCGACCACGACGTCGACCCACAGGTGCCGGTTCGCCATCCGGCCGGCCGCCCGCGGCGGGCCGTCGGCCTGCTGCGGCTCGCCGTCGCGCGCCGTGTCGCGGTCCACGCGATACCGGGCGGCGTCGCGCACCGGGTCGTGCTCGGGCATCGTCACCTCCGGGGCTCGTCGCCACCCAAACTACGACGGCCCGGGGCAGATGTGCACGGCCTCTCTCACTGCGGCAGTCGCAGCTCCGCCCGCAACCCGCCCAGCGCCGCGTCTCCGAGCACCACGTCGCCGCCTTGCTCCCGCGCGATCTCCCGGGCGATCGCCAGCCCGAGCCCGCTGCCGCCCGCGTCGCGCTCCCGCGCCTCGTCCAGCCGCACGAACCGCTCGAACACCCGCTCCCGGTCGGCAGGTGCGAGCCCGGCGCCGTCGTCCTCGACGCGCACGCACCCGTCAGCGACCAGGACGTCGACGCGGTCGACCGCGTGCCGCGCGGCGTTGTCGACGAGGTTGCGCAGCACTCGGCCCACCGCCGTCGCATCGCCCCGCGCGCGACCGTCCCCGGACACGGTGACCGACACGGCACCGCCCGGCCGGACCACGTCGCGCGCCACGGCACCGAGGTCGAGGTCCTCGTGCGCCAGCGGCGTCGAGCCGACCCGGGCGAGCAGCAGCAGGTCGTCCACCAGCACCTGCATCCGGAGCACCTCCCCCTCCAGGTCGGCGGCGAGCTCGTCGGTGCCGTAGGACGCCGGGTGCGCTCGGGCGACCTCGATGCTGGTGCGCAGGGCCGCGAGCGGGGAGCGCAGCTCGTGCGCCGCGTCGGCGACGAAGGCCCGCTGGCGTGCCGCCCCGGCCTCGAGCCGGTCGAGCATCGAGTTCAGCGTGCGGGCCAGCGCGCCCAGCTCGTCGTCGCGCGCGGGTACGGGCAGCGAGCCCGGTCCGCCCGACGACGCCACGCGGGCCGCGCCGCGGCGCAGCTCCTCGACCGGCCGCAGCGCGCGCCCGAGGATGATCCAGACCACGAGCCCGAGCGCGACGGTCAGCAGGGGGACGACGACCGCGAGAGCGAGCCGCAGGGCATCGAGCACGCCCTGCACCTCCGTGAGCGGCACGCTCGCGACGACGGTGGCCGGCTCCCCCCGGTAGGTGGTCGCCTCCACGGCGATCCTCGCGACGTCGTCGTAGGCGCTCTGGTCGGTGGTGGAGATCCCGTCGAGACCCGCGAGCGCGTCGGGGGTCAGCACCGGCAGGGTCCGGCTCGCGTTGGGGGACGTCGCCAGCACGGCGCCGTGGGCGTCGATCAGCTGCACGATCTCGCCCGGCTCCGCCACCGGCAGCGTGTCGGGCAGCCGCTCGTCGGCCGCGAGCGCGGCCACGGTCGCGGCGCGGTCGCGGACCACGTCGGACAGGGCGGCGACGCGCGTGCTGCGCAGCACGACCGTCAGCGCGATCGCTCCCACGATCAGCGCCACGCACAGGGCGCCGGACGCGAAGAGGGTGAGCCGCAGGCGCAGCGACGCGCCCCGTCRCACCTCCGCCACGGCTAGCCCGCCACCCGGTACCCGGCCCCGCGGACGGTCTCCACGACGTCGCGGCCCAGCTTGCGGCGCAGGTAGCCCACGTAGACCTCGACGACGTTGACGTCCTCACCCGTGCCGTCCCAGACGTGGTCCCGCAGCTCGACCTTGCCGACGACGCGGTCGGCGTGGTGCATGAGGTACTCGAGTAGCGCCAGCTCGCGGGTGGTCAGCGACACCGCCTCGCCGCCCCGGCTCACGCGCCGCGTCGCGGGGTCGAGCACGAGGTCGCCCACCGTCAGCACCGGCGGGCGCACCTGCCCCTGCCGGCGCAGCAGCGCGCGCAGTCGCGAGACCAGCACGACGAACGCGAACGGCTTGGTCAGGTAGTCGTCGGCCCCCACGTCGAGCCCGTCGGCCACGTCGTACTCGCCGTCCTTGGCGCTGAGCATGAGCACCGGCGTCCAGACGTCCCGCGCGCGCAGCTCGGTGACGACGTCGTACCCGTTGCGGCGCGGGAGCATGACGTCGAGCACGATCGCGTCGTAGGTGTCCTCCGAGGCCAGCTCGAGCCCGCGCTCGCCGTCGTAGGCCACGTCGACCGCGAACCCCTCGGCGGTCAGCCCGCGGTGCAGGGCGCGCACGAGCCCGCGCTCGTCGTCGACCACCAGCACCCGCATGCCTCGAGCATCGCACCCGGCGGCCGCCGGGGGGCCCGCGCGCTCTCAGGGTGCCCTCAGCAGGCACGATGCACAGTGGTCGCATGAACGAGTCCCGCCGAACCCTCTCGCCTCGCACCCGCTGGGCCGTCCCCGTCGTCGCCGCCGTCGCGGTCGGCCTGGCCTTCGCTGCCCCGCCGCTGTTCGCCTCCGCCGACGACGCGGGCCTGCCGACCATCAGCCCCGAGGACCTCGCCGCAAAGGTCGCGAGCGCGGAGCCGTCGCCGCTGTCCGGCACCGTCGTCTACACCGCGCGGCTCGGCCTGCCCGAGCTCCCCTTCGGCGACGTCGGCGGCGCGAACCCGGTGGCCCTGCTGAGCGGCAGCTCCACCATGCGCGTCTGGTCGGACGGCGCCCAGCGCTCCCGTGTCGCCCTGCTCGGGCCGACCAGCGAGTACTCCGTCGTGCAGGACGGCCCGGAGGCGTGGACGTACTCCAGCACCGACGACGCCGTCGTCCACTACAGCCTCGACGCCGCGGACGCGGCCCGGTACGACCAGCTGGCCGCCCAGGCGGAGGCCGGCGAGCTGCCCGTCCAGGACGACCTGCCGACGCCCGCCGAGGCCGGCCGGGAGGCGGTCGGGCTGGCCAAGCAGTCGTCGACGGTCACCCTCGACGCGCAGACCGAGGTCGCGGGGCACGCCGCCTACCAGCTGGTGGTCACGCCGACCAGCGACGCGACCCTCGTCGGGAGGATCGTGGTGGCCGTGGACGCGAAGACCTCGACCCCGCTGCGCGTCCAGGTCTGGAGCAAGGCCGACACCGAGACCCCGGCGCTGGAGATCGGATTCACCGACGTCTCGTTCGCGACGCCCGCCGACTCTGTCCTCGCGTTCTCGGCTCCGGCCGGCGCCTCCACGCGGGACGTCGTCGTGCCGCTGCCCGACGAGCCGGCGGCCGCGAGCCCCGTGCCCGACAAGGAGCTGCCGCCCGGCGTGACCGTCTCCGGCACCGGCTGGGACACCGTCGTGCAGGCTTCCGACCTGGACGTGGCCGGACTGATCGCCGGCGACCCAAGCGCGGCGGGCGCCCTGCCCGGCGTCGACAAGAGCTTCGGCTCGCAGGGTGCCGAGCAGCTCTACAAGGAGTTCGTGCCCGAGGAGGGTTCGGGGTCGCCGATGGGCTCCCTGGACAGCTCGGCGCTGTACGACACGCTCACGACCGCCGTGCCCGAGGGTCGGCTGCTCCAGTCGGCGCTGCTGTCCGTGCTGGTGACCGACGACGGCCGCGTGCTCGTCGGCGCGGTGCCCGGCGCCACGCTGCAGGCCCTGGCGGCGCAGTGACCGAACCCCTGACCGAAGCCGCGCTCCCGCCGAGCGCGGCTTCGGTCGCGTCTGATGTCGACCTCGCGATCCGCACCGACGGGCTCACCAAGCGGTTCCGGTCCGGGCAGGTGGCCGTCGACGGGATCGACCTGCGGGTGCCGCGCGGTGCGGTCTACGGCTTCATCGGCCCGAACGGCTCGGGCAAGACGACGACCATCCGGATGCTGCTCGGGCTGGTCCGCCCGACCAGCGGGCGCGCGTACCTGCTGGGCTCGCCGATGCCCGAGGCCGGCGCGGTCGTGCTCCCCCGCGTCGGCGCGCTGGTCGAAGGCCCGGCGTTCCACCCGTACCTGACCGGACGCGCGAACCTCGGCCGGCTCGACGCGGGTGACTCGACCGCCGACCCCCGGACGGCCACCCAGCGGGCGGACCGGGCCCTCGAGCGCGTCGGCCTCGCCGCGGCGGCGACGAAGCCGTACCGGCAGTACTCGCTCGGCATGAAGCAGCGGCTCGGCCTCGCGGCGGCGCTGCTGCGGCCGCGCGACCTGCTGGTGCTCGACGAGCCGACCAACGGGCTCGACCCCCAGGGCACCCGCGAGGTCCGCACCCTGGTCCGCGAGCTGGCCGACCACGGGACGACCGTCCTCGTCTCGTCGCACCTGCTCGCCGAGATCGAGCAGGTCTGCTCGCACATCGGGATCATGGGACACGGCCACCTGCTGCTGCAGGGCGACCGTGCGGCCCTCACCGAACGCGGCGCCGCCCGGGTGTCCGTGCTCACGTCGGTCGACCACGTCGGGGTCGCGACCGAGGTCCTCACCGGGCTCGGCCTGACCGAGGTCGGCGCGGCGGGTCTGACGGTCAGCGGGCTGCTCGGTGGTGTGCCGCCCGAGAAGGTGTCGGCCGCCCTGGTGCACGCCGGAGTCGACCTGCTGGGCCTCGAGGTCCGCCGGCCGAACCTCGAGCAGATCTTCGTCGGGCTCACCGGGGAGGGCTTCGATGTCGCTCGTTGACGAGGCACCGACGTTCACCCCACGCCGCGGCTCCCTGCTGCGACTCACGCGCAGCGAGCTGCGCCTCGTACTGGGCCGCCGCCGGAACCTCGTGCTGCTGTCCGGGCTCGCGCTGGTGCCGCTGCTGCTGGGCACGGTCCTGTTCGTCACCCAGGACTCCGCGCTCGACGGCCAGGGGCCTGGCTTCATCGGCCAGGTGACCGGCAACGGGCTGTTCCTCGTCGTGGCGTCGCTGTTCCTGTGCCTGCCGTTCCTGCTGCCGCTGACCATCGGCATCGCGTCGGGCGACGCGATCGCCGGCGAGGCGTCGGCCGGCACGCTGCGCTACCTGCTCACCGTGCCCGTCGGGCGCGGCCGGCTGCTCGCGGTCAAGGCCGTCGGCGCGCTCGCGTTCGCGGCGTCCGCGGTGCTCGCCGTCGCGGTCGTCGGCCTGGTCACCGGGGCGGTCTATTTCGGGCTGCACGGGGTCACGCTGCTCTCGGGCACCACCGTGCCGCTGGGCGCCGGCGTGCTGCGGGTCGCCGCGATCGTCGCCTACGTCGGGCTCTCGATGACCGGGCTGGTGGCCGTCGGGCTGTTCTTCTCGACGCTCACCGAGGTGCCCGTCGGCGCCATGGCCGCGACCGTGGTCACCGCGATCGTCTGCGGCGTCCTGGACCAGCTGCCCCAGCTGCACGCCATCGCGCCCGCGCTCCTCACGCACCATTGGCTCGACTTCGCGGAGTTCCTGCGGCTCGAGCCGGACTGGGGCGTGCTGGGTCAGGGGCTCGCCCTGCAGGCCGCCTGGGTGGCGATCTTCGGCGCGCTGGCGTGGAGCCGCTTCACCACGGCCGACGTGTCGAGCTGAGGGCGTGTCCGCTCAGGGCAGACGGGTCGCGACGACGAACGCCGGGACTCGCGGGCTAGCGTGGCTGCAGAGCACGCCGCCGCACAACCCGGAGGACGCCATGACGCCGCACCTGGAGCACCGTCCCGAGCCTCTGCTGCGCCGGCTCGTCGGCGCGATCCTGCGTGGGCAGCGCGAGCGTCAGGGCCGGACCCTGCGTGACGTCGCCCAGGACGCGCGGGTGTCCATCGCGTACTTGAGCGAGGTCGAGCGCGGCCGCAAGGAGGCCTCGTCGGAGGTCCTCGCCGCGGTGTGCCGGGCGCTCGGGCTGCGGCTGGTCGACCTCATCGGCACCGCGCACGCGCAGCTCGCGCTGGCCGAGGGCCGCGTCGTCGTGGACCTGACCGCACCCGCCGCCGGCGAGCGGGCCACGGCCGCGGCCGGCCGGGAGCTCGCCAGCGTCACGACGCTGGCCGCGCGCGCGGACTCGACGGTCCCGATCCGCCTGCTGCTCGCCGCCTGACGCTCGTCACCCCACCTTTCGTCCTGCTCGCCGCCTGACCCGAGTCACGCCACGCTCCGGTTGGTGCGGCCCCGACGGGCTCTGCCGCGCCCGCGTCACGCCACGTCCCGCACCTGCTTGAGCGTCGTCACCACGCGGTCCGCCAGCCCGTAGTCGACCGCCTGCTGCGCCGTGAGGATGAGGTCGCGCTCGGTGTCGGTGCGCAGCTTGGCCAGGGGCTGCCCGGTGTGGCGGTGCAGGATCTGGTCGACCTCCTCGCGCAGGCGCGCGATCTCCCGTGCCTGGATCTCCAGGTCCGCGGCCGTGCCCTCGCCGCCGCCGGAGGGCTGGTGGAGCAGGACGCGCGCGTGCTCGAGGACGTGCCGGTTGCCGGGCGTGCCCGCCGCCAGCAGCACGGCCGCGGCGGACGCGGCCTGGCCCAGGCAGAACGTCGCCACGGTGGGCTTGATGTACTGGATCGTGTCGTAGACGGCGAGCAGCGCCGTGATCGAGCCGCCCGGCGAGTTGATGTACAGGTGGATGGGCGAGTCCTGGCTCTCCGACTGCAGGTGCAGCAGCTGCGCGATGACCACGTTGGCCACGCCGTCGTCGATCTCGGTGCCCAGGAAGATGATCCGATCGGTGAGCAGCCGCGAGTAGACGTCGGACGCGCGCTCCCCCGTCGTCCGCTGCTCGATGACCACGGGGATCGTGTACTGGCCGGCCATCACAGGCCCGCCCGTCGCAGCGAGGCGTCCGGCCGGACGTCGTCGAGGTGCTCGACCACGCGGTCGATGAACCCGTACGCCAGCGCCTCCTCGGCGGTGAACCAGCGGTCGCGGTCGGCGTCGCGCTCGATCGTCTCGACGGACTGCCCGGTGTGCTCGGCGGTGAGCGACTGCATGGTGCGCTTCACGTGCGCCATGTTCTGCGCCTGGATCGCGATGTCGATCGCGGTGCCGCCGATGCCGCCCGACGGCTGGTGCATGAGCACCCGGGAGTGCCGCAGCGCGAACCGCTTGCCCGGCGTCCCCGCACTGAGCAGGAACTGGGCGGCGCTGGCGGCCAGGCCCATGGCCAGCGTGGACACGTCGTTCGGGATGAGCCGCATCGTGTCGTACATCGCGAGCGCCGCGCTCACGGAGCCGCCCGGCGAGTTGATGTAGAGCGCGATGTCGCGGCGCGGGTCCTCGGCGGAGAGCAGCAGCAGCTGCGCGCAGACGCGGTTGGCGATCGCGTCGTCGACCTCCTGGCCGAGCACCACGATGCGCTGGTGCAGCAGGCGGGTCGACAGGTCGTCGTCGAACGGGCGGACGGTGGGTGGGGCCGTGCTCATGGGTGCCTCCGTGGGTTCGCTGGTCCGTCGACCGTCACACGATGCGGGGGCCGCAGGGGCCTTGCTCTGCCGTCGGCGGATCTGCCGACGGCAGACGTCGTCGGCAGAGCTAGCCTCGACGGGTGCCTCTCGAGCTGCGGTCCGACTGCGCGCGCTGCGTCGGCCTCTGCTGCGTCGCGCTCCCGTTCGCGCCGTCGTCGGACTTCGCCTTCGACAAGGCCGCGGGCGAGCCGTGCCGGAACCTGGCGACGGACTTCGGGTGCACCATCCACGCGAGCCTGCGCGACGGCGGCATGGCCGGGTGCACGGCCTACGAGTGCTTCGGCGCCGGCCAGCACGTCACGCAGGGCACCTACGGCGGACAGAGCTGGCGCGACCACCCCGACACTCGGGACGAGATGTTCTCCGTCTTCCCCGTGGTGCGGCACCTGCACGAGCTGCTGACCTACCTCGACGAGGTGCTCGCGATGCCGGCCGCGCGTGCGGTGCACGAGGATGCCCGACGCGCGTACGACGACCTCGTGCGCCTGGCCGACGCCGATCCGGCGACCATCCTCGCGGTCGACGTCGGCGCGCAGCGCAGGACCGTCGGCCCGCTGCTGGAACGCGCCAGCGAGCTGGCCCGCGCCGGGCTGCGCGGGCGCCGGCACAGGGACGCGGACCTCGTCGGCAAGGCCTTGCGCGATGCCGACCTGCGGGGTGCCGACCTGCGCGGCGCCTCCCTGCTGGGCGCGGACCTCCGGGGTGCGGACCTCCGGCTGGCCGACCTGCTGGGTGCGGACCTGCGAGGCGCCCGGCTGCACGGCGCTGATCTCACCTCCGCATTGTTCGTCACTCCACCGCAGATCGCGTCCGCGGCGGGCGATGCGACGACCCGTCTGCCGGCGGGCCTGGAACCTCCCGCGCACTGGTGAGGCGTCGGGTGTCGAGATCCTCGACGCGGCTCCGACCACCTCACGTAGGGACGCCGGGCACCGGGCCTGCGTCACGCACACCGGAGGTACCGAGATGCCGAGCATCAGCCCGTTCCTGTGGTTCGACGACCAGGCCGAGCAGGCCGCCGAGCGCTACGTCGCGATCTTCCCGAACTCCCGCATCACCGACATCGCCCGCTACGGCGAGGGCGCGCCGCAGCCGGCCGGCACCGCCATGTCCGTGAGCTTCGTGCTCGACGGGCTCGAGGTGACCGCCCTCAACGGCGGACCGCAGTACCAGCTCACCGACGCGTTCTCGCTGCTGGTCTCGGTGCCGGACCAGCAGGAGTGCGACCGCGTCTGGGACGCCCTCACGGAAGACGGCGGCGAGCCCGGTCGGTGCGGCTGGCTCAAGGACCGCTGGGGCCTGTCGTGGCAGGTGATCCCGACCGCCCTGCCCGAGCTGCTGAGCGACCCCGACCCCGCCCGCGCGAACCGCGCGATGAACGCGATGTTCACCATGTCCAAGATCGACGTCGCGGCGCTGCAGGCGGCGGCGGACGACGTCGGCGTGCCGGTGGCGTAGCCGTCGAGAGCGGGACCGCCGTCAGCCCAGGTCCGCGACGCGCGGCACCGCGGGCGCGACGCGGTCCCGCACCCATGCCGACAGGCTCGTCGTCGGCGGGCGCAGGATGACCGTCTCGACGCCCAGCGCGGCGTACGGCCTGACGTCCTCGACGAACTGGTCGACGTCGCCCGAGAGCAGGGCGTCGCCGCCGTGCAGCAGGGTCACGCGGATCTCCGCGGGGTCACGCCCCACGTCCTCGCAGTGGCCCTTGAGGACGTCGAGCTTGTGGGTGACCTCGTCAGGCGTCGTCGCGAAGAAGTTGCACGCGTCGCCGTACTGCGCGACGAGCCGCAGGGTCTTGCGCTCCCCCGCCCCGCCGATGAGGATCTCGGGTCGCTTCAGCGGCTGCGGCGAGCACAGGGTCTGCGCCAGCTGATAGTGCTTGCCCTCGTACGGGCCGTCGTTCGTCGGGTCCCACATCTGACGGCAGATCTGCAGCGTCTCCTCGAGACGCTCGAACCGCTCGGCCAACGTCGGGTACGGCACGCCCAGCCCGAGGTGCTCCTCCTCGTACCAGGCGGCGCCGAGGCCCATGGTCGCCCGCCCGCCGCTGAGCACGTCCAGCGTCGCGCCGATCTTGGCCAGCAGTCCGGGGTACCGGTACGTCACACCCGTGACCAGCACGCCGAGCTGGACGTTCGAGGTCACGCCGGCCAGGTACCCCAGCGTGGTGTAGGCCTCCAGCATCGGGTCCTCGGCCGGGAACCCGGCGCGCACCATCTGGAAGTAGTGGTCCATGACCGAGACCCAGGCGATCCCGGCCTCGTCGGCGGCCGACGCCGTGTCGGCCAGCTCCTGACGGATCGCGGAGGGCTCGACCGAGTCGAATCGCATGAGGTGGACGCCGACGCGCACGGGGACTCCTTCGGGTGGGGTGTCCTTGCACCATGCCCCTTCGAGCACGCTCTCAGTCAAGCGGAACGCTTCAGTAGACCACCCAGTCGGACAGCACCAGCAGGACGACGTCCACCGCGGCGACCGCGATCGCGAAGGCGAACGGGAGCCGGTTGCGGCCACCGCCCAGCGCGAGCACGGTGCCCACGATCGTCAGCCCGACGGCGACGACGAGCACCCCCGCGGCCGCGGCCCGCGGCGGCCCGGCGGGCGCCAGCACGACGACGACCGTCGCAGCCACGAGCGAGACGCCMGTGCCGATGGACGTCGCGACGCCACCCACCCGGTGCGGCAGCCCTCGGACGCCGGTCGCCCGATCGTCCTGCAGGTCCGGCACCACGTTCGCGCCGTGCGCGCCGATGCCGAGCAGGGCGCCCGCGGTGATGGCCCACCACGCCGCGACGGGCGCCCCGGGCAGGGCCAGGGCGATGGCCAGCGGGAGGAACCCGAACGAGAACGCGTACGGCACCCACGACCACGGCGTGCTCTTGAGCCGCACGTTGTACGCCCACGCCGACGCGACCGTCGCCAGGTGGACCAGCCCCGCCCGCCAGCCGAGGGCGAACGACAGGACCACGCAGGCGGCCGCGGCGCCCAGGGCGGCCGTCCGCACGGTCGAGACCGCCAGGCGGCCGACCCCGACGGGCTTGTCCGGGCGGCCGACGGCGGCGTCGCGACCGGCGTCGATCCAGTCGTTCGACCAGCCGACGGAGAGCTGGCCGGCCAGGATCGCGGCGCCGACGAGCACGGTGGTCAGCGGCGGGGCGCCCGCGCCGGCAGCCATCGCGACCGCGAACACCGTCACCGCGACCGTCGGGCCGGGGTGGCAGGCAAGGGCCAGGTCGACGGCGCGGGAGCGCCGCGGATGCTCGGTCAACCGGCCCACCTCCTCGGACGGGCCATCGTCGCAGGTCGCGAAACGAGCTTCGTCGGTTGCCCTCGTCACGTGACGGACCGACCGACGCGTGACACGATGCCCGGATGGTGCGCATCGCGTCGATCGCCCCGGTCCTGCCCGCGCACGTGCACGCCCAGGCCGAGATCACGGACACGATCGCGCCCTTGCTCACGTCCGACCCGCGCCGCCGCCGCACGATCGACCGGATCCACGCCGCGACGGGCATCGAGACACGGCACCTCGCGCTCCCCCTCGAGGCCTACGCCGACCTCACCACCTTCGCCGCCGCCAACGACGCGTTCGTCCGCGAGGGCACCCCGCTCGCGGCCGAGGCCTGCCGCGCAGCGCTGGCCGCCGCCGGGCTCGAGGCGGCTGACGTCGACTTCCTGCTGTTCACGTCGATCACCGGCATCGCGACGCCGTCCGTCGACGCGCTCCTGGTCGACCGCCTCGGCCTGCGCCCCGACGTCAAGCGGCTGCCCGTGTTCGGGCTCGGGTGCGTCGCCGGCGCCGCCGGGATCGCCCGTGTGCGGGACTACCTGCACGGGCACCCGCAGGACGTGGCGCTGCTCGTGTCCGTCGAGCTGTGCTCGCTCACGCTGCAGCGCGACGACGACTCGATGGCCAACATCGTGTCGAGCGGCCTGTTCGGGGACGGCGCGGCGGCGGTCGTGATGGTGGGCGCCGACCGGGCGCGCGACGTCGAGGGCGGGGTCGACGTCGTCGGTGCGCGCAGCGCGCTGTACCCCGACACCGGCGACGCGCTCGGCTGGGACATCGGCGGCAGCGGCTTCCGCATCGTGCTGGCGGCGAGCCTCGCGGACATCGTCGAGCAGCACCTCGGGCGGGGCGTCGTGGACCTGCTCGCGGCGCACGACCTCAAGATCCCCGACGTCGACACGTGGGTGGCGCACACCGGCGGGCCGAAGATCCTGCAGGCCGCGGCGCGGGCGCTCGACCTGCCCGACGAGGCGTTCGCGGCGAGCTGGCGGTCGCTGGCCCGGGTGGGCAACCTGAGCTCGTCGGGCGTGCTGCACGTGCTGGCCGACGAGCTGGCGGCGGGCGGCCAGATCCCCGGCTCCGCCGGCGTCCTGTTCGCCATCGGCCCCGGCGTGTGCACCGAGACCGTCCTGCTGCGCTGGCCCGAGGAGCCGTAGGTGATCGGTTACGACTGGCTGATCGTCGTCGTCGCGCTCGAGCGCCTGGCCGAGCTGGTGGTGTCCCAACGGCACGTGACCTGGGCGTTCGCCCACGGTGGCATCGAGACCGGCAAGCGCCACTACCCGCCGATGGTCGCCCTGCACACCGGCCTGCTGGTCGCGTGCGTGGTCGAGGTGCACGTGGCCGACCGGCCGTTCCTGCCCGTGCTCGGGTGGACGGCGCTGGCGTTCGTCGTCGCCGCGAACGCCCTGCGCTGGTGGTGCATCGCGACCCTCGGCAACCAGTGGAGCACCCGCGTCATCGTGGTTCCCGGCGTGGCGCTGGTGCGGCGCGGTCCGTACCGCTGGCTCAGCCACCCGAACTACGTCGCCGTGGCGGTCGAGGGCGCGGCCCTCCCGCTGGTGCACACGGCCTGGGTCACCGCCCTGGCATTCACGGTGCTCAACGCGGTGCTGCTGCTCGGCTTCCGCATCCCCACGGAGGAGCGCGCCCTGCGCTCGGTCAGCCCGGCCACCGCGGCGGCGCCGTGACACCCGACGCCGACCTGCTGATCATCGGCGGTGGGCCTGTCGGGCTCGCGGCCGCCATCGAGGGGAGGCTGGCGGGGCTGTCGGTCATCGTCGTCGAGCCCCGCGCGACACCCGTGGACAAGGCCTGCGGCGAGGGCCTGATGCCCGGCGCCGTCGCCGCGCTCGCGCGCCTCGGCGTGCGTCCGCAGGGCCACCCGCTCAGCGGCATCCGCTACCTGCGCGGTCCCCGCGTGGCGGACCACCTCTTCGCGACGAGCCCCGGGCTCGGTGCGCGGCGGACGGTCCTGCACGCCGCGCTCGCCGAGCGTGCCGCCGAGCTGGGCGTCGTCGTCGTGCCCGGCCGCGGCGGAGCCGTGGAGCAGGACGCGGACGCCGTCGTGTGCGCGGGCATCCGCGGACGCTGGCTGCTCGGCTGCGACGGTCTGCACTCGACCGTCCGCCGCCAGGTGGGGCTGGCGGTGGAACGGGACGGGACCGGTCGCCGCTTCGGTGTCCGTCGGCACTTCCGGATCGAGCCGTGGACCGATCTGGTCGAGGTGCACTGGGGGCACTCCGTCGAGGCGTACGTGACACCGGTCGCCGACGACGTCGTCGGCGTGGCCCTCCTCGGGCCGGCGCACCAGGACTACGAGCGCACTCTCGACTCGTTCGAGGCCCTGCGCCGCAACCTGGGCGACGCCGAGACGCTGGGCCCCGCTCGCGGAGCCGGCCCGCTGCACCAGCGGACCCGGCGGCGCACGGCCGGCCGGGTCCGCCTGGTCGGCGATGCGTCCGGGTACGTCGACGCCCTGACCGGCGAGGGCGTGCGCGTCGGGCTGGCGCAGGCGCGCACCGCGATCGCGACCCTGGACGACGACGTGACCCGCTCCAACGCCGCGTACGAGAAGGCGTGGACCGCGGCGACCCGCGACTACCGGTTGCTCACCAGCGGCCTGCTCATGGCCGCGCGTTCACCCCTGCGCCGCGGGATCGTGCCCCTGGCCGCCACGGCTCCGCGCGTCTACGGCGCGGTGGTGGAGCGCCTCGCGCGCTGACCTGGCTACCAGGGCACGACGCCCGACCGGTCGGTGAACGTGCCGGTGGCCGCGCCGGGCTCGATCGTGGCGGCCGCGACGACTGCGTCGGTGCCCTCCTGCACGGTCTGCGTGCCGCGGAACCCGTTGAGCGCGGTGCCGGTGTAGCCCGGGTCGACGGCGTTGACCTGGTAGCCGGCCAACGACTTGGCGTACTGCGAGGTGATCATGTTGAGCGCGGTCTTCGACGACGGGTAGACGAGCCCGTGCAGGGTGGACTCGAACCGGTCCGGGTCGGTGGTGACGCCCAGCGACCCCATGCCGCTGGACACCATGACGACCCGCGGCTGCGCGGACCGGTCGAGCAGCGGCAGGAACGCGTGCGTCGTGCGGACCGGTCCGAGCACGTTGACGCCGTAGACGCGCAGGAAGTCGGCCGCGGCGGTCTCGCGCGGCGCGAGCATCCCGCCGCTGATCCCGGCGTTGTTCACGAGCACGTCGAGCCGGCCGCTGTGCTCGTCGATCATGCGAGCGGCGGCGTCGACCGACGCGTCGTCGGTGACGTCGAGCTGGACGGCGCGGACGTCGCCGTCGATCTCGTCGGCGAGCCGCGTGCCCACGGCGACGTCCCGCGCGCCGAGCCAGACGGTCCAGCCGAGCGCCGCGAGCCTGCGGACGGTCTGCGTGCCGAGTCCTTGGGTGGCCCCCGTGACGAGGGCGATGGTGGTGGTCATGGGTCCACCGTCGCCCCGGCCAAGGCCCCCATCCAGTGCCGGCGGACCCTAGGACCGGCGGTACCCGGCTGCGGCCCGACTGCAGCCCGCCGTCGGCCCTGACCGTGGGGCATCCTGGGCCGATGGACCGCTCCGAGCTCGCTCAGGTGCTCAAGCGCGCCAGGACCGCGCTCTCGCCGCAGGACGTGGGGCTCCCCGCGGGCTCCCGTCGACGGGTGTCCGGTCTGCGGCGCGAGGAGGTCGCGCAGCTGGCGGGTGTGAGCGTCGACTACGTCGTGCGGCTGGAGCAGGGCCGCGGACCGCACCCGTCGCCGCAGGTCCTCGCGGCCCTTGCCCGGGCGCTGCGGATGGACGACGACGCCCGCGCGGAGCTGTTCCACCTGGCCGGCAACGCGCCGCCGGTGCCCGGCCGGATCGACGAGCACGTGCGCCCGAGCGTGCAGCGGCTCCTGGACCGGCTGGACGACCTCCCGACCATGGTGCTCAGCGCGCGCGGCGACATCCTCGCGTGGAACGCGATGGCCTCGGCGCTGCTCGGGGACTGGTCGCTGGTCCCTCGTCGCCAGCGCAACATCGTCTGGCTGCGGTTCCTGGGCACGCCCGACCCGAGACGGAGCCGGGTGGCGATGGGCGACGAGGAGCGCGCCGCCACCGAAGTCCAGTCGGTGGCCACCCTGCGGGCCACCGCCGCCCGCTACCCGCGTGACCCGTCCGTGCGCGACCTGGTCAGCGAGCTGCGCCGCGGCAGCCCCCGCTTCGACGAGCTGTGGCGAGCCGGCGGATCGTCGACGTCCTGGCCGTTCCACGGCAAGACGATCGACCACCCGAGCCTCGGGCTGATCAGCCTCGACTGCGACTCCCTGCACGTGCCGGACACCGACCAGACCGTGATCGTCTACTCAGCCGAGCCGGGCACGCCCGACGCGGAGGCGCTCGCGCTGCTGCGCGTCGTCGGCACCCAGTCGATGAGCACGGCCGGCTGACTCAGACCCCGAACGCCGCCGGCCCCTCCGGTGCCAGCGCCTTGGCGATCCGCGCGTGCATCTCCGCCGACATTGGCGGCAGCGCGTCGGGCGCGAACCAGGCCGCGTCGGTGTTCTCGCCATCCGCCGGGAACGGCTCGCCCGAGACGTAGCGGAAGCGGAACGTGTGGTCGAGGTACTGCGCGCGGTCGCCGTTCTCGTAGACCATCGGCGGTAGCACGTGCACCCAGACCAAGCGCTCCGGGACAGCGACCACCGACGCCTCCTCGACCACCTCGCGGGCGCCGGCGTCCGACGGCTCCTCCCCCGGGTCGATGATTCCGGTGACCGGGGTCCACTCGCCGTTGTCCGCCCGGCGCACCAGCAGCAGGTGGCCGTCGTCCCGCACGACGACGGCGGTGACGCCGGGCAGCCAGAGGAGGTCGTGACCGACGGCGGCGCGCAGCGCGAGGACGTACTCGGGGATGGACACGCGGTGATCGTACGAGCACCGTTCGGCCGCACGCTCAGGGGAGGGGACAATGGGCGCGTCGCCGACCGAGAAGGATCTCTGCCGTGAACCAGCCACGCATGAACGTCGAGTCGTTCAACCTCGACCACCGGACCGTCGCCGCGCCGTACGTGCGCCTAGCCGACACCAAGCACCTGCCCGCCGGGGACGTGATCCAGAAGTACGACGTCCGCTTCACGCAGCCGAACGTCGCGCACCTCGAGATGCCGACCGTCCACTCGCTCGAGCACCTGTTCGCGGAGCACTCCCGCAACCACTCGGACAGCGTCATCGACTTCTCGCCCATGGGCTGCCAGACCGGCTTCTACCTGATCCTGCAGGGCGAGTGGGACTACGACGACGTGCTCGGCCTGGTCGAGGACACCCTCACGGACATCACGACCGCGACCGAGGTCCCCGCCGCGAACGAGGTGCAGTGCGGCTGGGGCGCCAACCACACCCTCGCGGGCGCGCAGGACGCCGCGAAGACGTTCCTGGGCGCCCGGGCGGAGTGGAGCCAGGTCTCCGCATGATCGCCGTCGACGCGGTCATCGTCACCGCGATGCCCGACGAGTCCGCCGCGTTCCTGAGCCGCGCGGACGTCGTCGGCGACCCGACGGCGATGGGCCACGCCGAGCACCGGCTGCTGACGATCTGCGGTCGCCAGGTGCTGCTCGTGCAGTGCGGCATCGGCCTGGTGAACTCCGCGACCGCCGCGGCCGTCGCCATCCAGGGCACGCACCCGCGCGCGGTCATCAGCGCCGGCAGCGCGGGCGGCGTGGGCCTCGACGTGCGGGTGGGCGACGTGGTCGTCGGCTCCGAGTACGTGTACTCCGGCGCCGACGCCCGGGCCTTCGGCTACGAGCTGGGCCAGGTGCCGGGCATGCCCKAGGTGTACGAGGCCGAGCAGATCCTGCACGACGCCGCCGCGACCGCGAGCGTCGACCTGCGCATCCTGTCCGGCACGGTGCTCTCCGGGGACGCGTTCATCGACGCCAGCCGGATCGACCGGATCCGGGCGTCGTTCCMGTCCGCGCTGGCCACGGACATGGAGTCCGCCGCCCTGGCCCACACAGCCCACCTGTACGGGGTGCCGTTCCTCTCGGTCCGGGGGATCTCGGACCTGTGCGGTCCGGTGGCGGGCTCGGACTTCCTCCTGCACGTGGACGACGCCGCGGACCGGTCCGCCGCCGTCGTCATCGAGGTCTTGCGACGGCTGGCCGTCGGGGACATGGCCCACGCCCGCTGACCGTCAGAACTCACAAGGAAGTGACCCGATGACCGTGAACCACCCTGTCCGCGTGCACCCGAGCGCGGACCGCCTGGCGCGTGCCGACCAGCTGGCCTGGGCCATCGCGCAGGTCGCCGCCGACCCCGTCGAGGTGCCCGACGAGGTGGTCGACATGATCATCAACCGGGTCATCGACAACGCGGCGGTCACGGTCGCCTCGCTCACGCGGACTCCTCCGTCGGCGGCCCGCGCGCAGGCCCTCGCGCACCCGTACGTCGGGCCCCGTCGGGGGTCGACGGTCTCCGGCGTCCCGCCGCAGACCCGCGTCAGCCCTGAGTGGGCGGCGTGGGCCAACGGCGTCGCCGTCCGCGAGCTCGACTACCACGACACGTTCCTCGCGGCCGACTACTCCCACCCGGGCGACAACATCCCGCCGCTCGTCGCGGTGGCCCAGCACACCGGCCGTGACGGCGCCGCGCTGGTGCGCGCGATCGCCACCGGCTACGAGATCCAGGTCGACCTGGTCCGGGCGATCAGCCTGCACGCGCACAAGATCGACCACGTCGCGCACCTGGGCCCGTCGGTCGCGGCCGGGCTGGGCACACTGCTCGACCTGTCGCCCGAGGTGATCTTCCACGCGGTCGGCCAGGCACTGCACACGACGACGGCCACGCGGCAGTCCCGCAAGGGCGAGATCTCGAGCTGGAAGGCCTACGCCCCGGCGTTCGCGGGCAAGGTCGCCATCGAGGCCGTGGACCGGGCGATGCGCGGCGAGACGTCGCCGACGCCGATCTACGAGGGCGAGGACGGCGTCATCGCCTGGATGCTGGACGGCCCCGACGCCGCGTACGACGTCCCGCTGCCCGCGCCCGGCGAGGCCAAGACGGCGATCCTCGACACGTACACCAAGGAGCACTCGGCCGAGTACCAGTCGCAGGCGCTCATCGACCTGGCCCGCCGCCTGCACGGCGAGCGTCCCGACCTCACGGACCCGGAAAACGTGGCGTCGATCGTCATCCACACGTCGCACCACACGCACTACGTCATCGGCTCGGGCGCGCGCGACCCGCAGAAGTACGACCCGACGGCCTCGCGCGAGACGCTCGACCACTCGATCCCGTACATCTTCACGGTCGCGCTGCAGGACGGCGCCTGGCACCACGTGGACTCGTACGCGCCGTCCCGCGCGGGCCGCGCCGACACCATCGCCCTGTGGCTCAAGGTCACGACGACCGAGGACCCGTCGTGGACCGCCCGGTACCACTCGACGGACCCGGCCGAGAAGGCGTTCGGCGGCCGCGTCGTCATCACGACGACGACCGGCGAGGTGGTCGAGGCCGAGATCGCCGTGGCCGACGCGCACCCGCTGGGCGCCCGGCCGTTCGCCCGCGCGCAGTACGTGGCCAAGTTCCGCACGCTCGCCGAGGGCGTGCTGGACGGGGCGGAGATCGAGCGGTTCCTCGACGTCGCCCAGCGCCTGCCGTCCCTCACCGCCGAGGAGCTCGCCGGCCTCACGGTCGTCGCCCCCGCCGGCCTGCTGGACACCGTGAGCACCCCGGAAGGACTCTTCTGATGCTGTACGCCACCACCACCGCGGCCGACAAGCGCGCCGCGCTGCGCGAGCGCCTCGCCTCCGGCCGGCTGCTCCAGCTGCCCGGCGCCTTCAACCCGCTGTCGGCCCGGCTCATCGAGGCCAAGGGCTTCGACGGCGTGTACATCTCCGGCGCCGTGCTGTCGGCCGACCTCGGCCTGCCGGACATCGGGCTCACTACCGCCACGGAGGTGACCCTGCGCGCGGGCCAGATCGCGCGGATGACGGGGCTGCCGGCGATCGTCGACGCCGACACCGGCTTCGGCGAGCCCATGAACGTCGCCCGGACCGTCCAGGGTCTCGAGGACGCCGGGCTGGCCGGCTGCCACATCGAGGACCAGGTCAACCCCAAGCGCTGCGGCCACCTGGACGGCAAGTCCGTGGTCGACGACGACACCGCGCTCCAGCGCATCCGGGCCGCCGTCGACGGCCGGCGCGACCCGAGCTTCCTCGTCATCGCGCGCACCGACATCCGCGCGGTCGACGGCCTGGCCGCCACCATCGACCGGGCCAAGGCGCTGGTCGACGCGGGCGCGGACGCGATCTTCCCCGAGGCGTTGACGGGTGCCGACGAGTTCGCCGCGGTGCGCGCCGCCGTCGACGTGCCGCTGCTGGCCAACATGACGGAGTTCGGCAAGGGCGAGCTGCTCACGGCGCGCCAGCTCGAGGACCTCGGCATCAACATCGTCATCTACCCGGTCACGCTGCTGCGCCTGGCCATGGGCGCCGCGATGGCCGGCCTCGACACCATCCGCGCCGAGGGCACGCAGGCCGGCCTGTTGGACCGGATGCAGACCCGCGCGGAGCTCTACCAGCTGCTCGACTACGAGTCCTACAACCACTTCGACGCGGACGTGTTCAACTTCCGCCTCTGACTCTGCATGCGCGACCGACCCCGGGTGGCAGTGCACCCGGCGGATGAGGGCATGATGCTCCTGATCCACTGACCATCACCGACGATGGAGGCACTGCATGACCGAGTCCGACGTCCAGATCCACAAGGGCCTGGCAGGGGTGGTCGTCGACACCACCGAGATCAGCTCCGTGGACGCCGCCAGCAACTCGCTGCTGTACCGCGGCTACCCGGTCCAGCAGCTGGCGGCCTCGCGCTCGTTCGAGGAGGTCGCGTACCTGCTCTGGCACGGCGAGCTGCCCACCGAGGACCAGCTGGCGGCTCTGCAGGGCGCCGAGCGGTTGCAGCGCGGGCTCGACGACGCTGTCGTCGCCGCGATCCGGGCGCTGCCGCTCACCTGCCACCCGATGGACGTCGTCCGCACGGCGGTCAGCGTGCTCGGCGCGCACGACCCGACCGCGGAGGACTCGTCGCCCGAGGCCAACCTGGCCAAGTCGGTGCGCCTGTTCGCGCAGCTGCCGGGGATCGTCGCGCTCGACCAGCGCCGGCGGCGCGGCGAGGAGCCGATCGAGCCCCGCCAGGACCTCGGGTTCGCGGAGAACTTCCTCTGGGTGACGTTCGGTGAGCTGCCCGACCCCGTCGTGGTCCACGCGTTCGAGGTGTCGATGGTGCTCTACGCGGAGCACTCGTTCAACGCGTCGACGTTCACCGCGCGCGTCATCGCCTCCACGCTCTCGGACCTGCACTCGGCGGTGACCGGGGCCATCGGCGCGCTCAAGGGGCCGCTGCACGGCGGGGCCAACGAAGCGGTCATGCACACCTTCGAGGAGATCGGTACGGCCGACCGCGCCGCGGCCTGGCTCGACGACGCCCTGGCGAGCAAGCGCAAGATCATGGGCTTCGGCCACCGCGTCTACAAGCACGGCGACTCGCGGGTGCCCACCATGCACGAGTCGCTGGTGACCCTGAGCGAGCACTACGACCGGCCGGACCTGCTGAACCTGTACGACGCCCTCGAGTCGGCCATGACCGAGCGCAAGAACATCCTGCCCAACCTCGACTACCCGACCGGCCCCGCGTACCACCTCATGGGGTTCGACACCCCGACGTTCACGCCGCTGTTCGTCGCGAGCCGGATCACGGGCTGGACCGCGCACATCATGGAGCAGCTCGGAGCGAACTCGCTGATCCGGCCCCTCAGCCAGTACGTGGGTGAGGCCCGACGGGACGTGCCGACCGCCTGAGCTGGCCCGTCAGGTGCCCGCGCCGCGCCCACCACGGACAACGAGAGCGCCGGCGTGCCGACGTGGACGGTGCGGCGGATCGGGGAGCGCCCCCTGGTGCAGGCAGCGGGTCTGTCGGCGCTCCGTGCGGACGCAGCGCGGCCGGTGGCCCGTCAGGCCGAGGCGATCGGCCGCCCCACCGTCAGCGCGTCCCGCATGGGTCCGTCCAGCGCCGAGTACGCCGCATCCGGCTCCGCGCCCACCGCCTCGAGCACCGTGCTGAAAAACCCCCGTGCCGCGGCGGCGAGGACCACGTCGAGGACGTCGTCGTCGGTGAACCCGAGCCCGCGCAGCTCGTCCAGGTCGCCCGGCCGCAGGTCCGCGGCCCCCGCGGCGACCTTGTCGGCGAGCCGGGCGACGGCGTGGTCGACCTCGGTCAGCTCGGCGGCGTCCTCACCCTGCGCGAGCGCGCGCACCGCGTCCGGGCTCAGGTGCGAGCGCGCGAGGACGCCGCCGTGCGCGAGCGCGCAGTAGCTGGACCGCAACCGCAGCGCGGCGGCGGTCGTCGCGACCTCGTAGCGTCGGGCGTCCATCCCCTTGATGGCCCCGTTCAGCCCCTGCCACCCGCGCAGGACCGCGGGCCGGCGGGCGAACACCCGGGTGTAGTTGGCGACGTACCCCAGCGTCGCCCGGTCCCTGTCGAACGCCGCGGCGACCTCGCCCGTGGGGTCCTCGTCCTCGCTCGCCTCGCGGATCCAGCTCATGAGCCCTCCCGGTGCATCACCTTCGATCATCGCGCCGGGACGTCGTGCACGTCGAGGACGATCGTGCCCGCCAGCAGGTCCGCCACCGTGCGCCCGTCGCCGCGGCCCGCCTGGACCGCCAGGCCGATCAGGCACGCGTAGGACGAGCCCAGCAGCAGCGCCGCCGCCAGGTTCTGCTCGCCACGGGCCGACCAGACTCCCTGGTGGGCCAGCTCCCAGGGCAGCGTCGTGGTGACCGCCCGGCGCAGCACCGCGGCGCCGACGCTGAGGTCGCCGCCGCCCACGGGCGCCGTCGCCAGGCCGAGGGCGCGCATGCCCGGGGTGCCGCCGTGGGCATCGGCAAACCCGAGGACCAGGGCGGCCGGGATGGTCACCAGCACGGGGACCATCAGCCGCGGCCGCCGGGCGATGAGGATCGGTGGTGCGGTACCCCGCCGGGTCGCGAGGGCGTTGACGGCGGCCACCGCCGCCAGCGGGACGGCGACCGCTGCGCCGTCGATGAGCGCCGCGACCACGCGGCGTCCTGCGTGCCGGAACCCGGGCATGCCACCTCCGTGCGTCTGCCCCCCGCCCAGCACCGTAGCGGGCAGAGTGGGTGTCGTGTCAGGGCCCACCGCCGCCGAGGCTGCCGCGAACAACGCCGCCTGGTGCGACCTCGTCGTCCGCGCGACCGGTGCGCCGACGACGACACACCCCGGGTTCTGGTCGACGCCGCGACGCTCCCCGGAGGCGTATCCGGACGCCGTCACGCTGCGGCCGGGGGTCGTCGCCGCCGAGGTCCTCGCCGCGATCGACGACTCCCCCGGCGCATCGGTGAAGGACTCGTTCGCCGACCTGGACCTGTCGCCGCACGGCTACGCGGTGCTGTTCGAGGCGCAGTGGCTGACCCGGGCCGCCCGGTCGCCGATGACCCCGGCGCTGCCGTGGCGGACGGTCGACGCCGCGACGATCCCGCAGTGGCGCGCCGCGCACGGGTCGGCCGCGATCACGCCTGCTGTGCTCGACGACCCCGCCGTCCGGCTGCTGCTGGCGGCGGACGCCGACGGCCCGATCGCCGTCGCGGCGCTGAACCGGTCCGGTGACAGTCCCGTCGTCGGCGTCTCGAACGTGCGGGCGCTGCGGATCGAGCCGGAGGTCGTGTGGACCGAGCTCACGATGGTCGCCGGCCGCGAGCTCGGCCCGCTGCCGCTGGTCGGCTACGAGTCCGGGCCGGACGTCGTCCCGCCGGTCAGCGCGGGCTTCGAGCAGGTCGGCCGGCTGCGCGTCTGGCTGCGGTGACGCTCACCGTTCCCAGAGCGCCCGCTCCGCCATCGCGCCCAGCCTCGCGGCGACGGCCTCCTCGCCCAGGCCACGGCCCGTGTAGAGCTGGTCGAACGTCTCGAAGCTGCTGACCACCCAGAGGATGTCGGTCGCCTCCTCCACCGTGACGTCGGACCGCAGGCGCCCCTCCTCCGCGAGCCGCTCGGCCAGCCGGCGCTGCCCCTCGGCGCGCCCGCGCTCGACCACCTCGAACGCACGGCGCACCGCCTCGGGCTCGAGCGACCACATCGAGTAGATGGTCCGCGAGACGTCCCGCTCGGCCGCGTAGACCGCAGCGGCGGCGACGAGCGACTGCCGGACGGCGTCTCGGGCGTCGGGCAACGCCACGGCGTCGACGATCCGCTGGAACCCCGTCCGTTCGAGCAGGTCCTGGCCGAGCGCCTCGAAGAGCCCCGCCTTCGAGCCGAACACGAGGTAGACCGTCGACCTCGCCACGCCCGCCTCCTGCGCGACCCGCTCGATGCTGAGCGCCTCGCTCGGGGCAGCGCGCAGCCGGTCGCGCATCGCGTCCAGGATCCGCCGACGGGTCTCGTCGGCCGCCACGGCCCGCGCCTGCTGGGTGTACTTCCGCGTCGTCACGACGAACATCCTACTTTCACTTGACATCAAGTCCGACAAAAGACACTCTGTCTTGTGAAAGACATCATGTCCGATGAAACATCCCACAGGAAGAGCACGACCATGCCACTCACCACCACCCCGACCGTCGTCGTCGTCGGCGCCGGTCCCGCCGGACTCACCGCCGCGATCGCGCTCGCCCGCCACGGCGTCCGCACGCTCGTCGTCGAACGGCGGACCGCGCTGTCCCCGTTCCCCCGAGCCACCGGCATCAACCTGCGCACCATGGAGCTGATGCGGGCCTGGGGCCTCGAGGACGCGGTGCGCGCGGGCGCGATCGACGTCAGCGAGACGGGCTGGATCGGCCGCTCGCTCGCCTCGACCGACGGCGTCGAGATGTCGATGGGCTTCCCGTCCACCGAGATCGCGGCATCGCTCAGCCCGACGACGACCGCCATCGCACCGCAGGACCACCTCGAGCCCGTGCTGCTGGAGCACCTGCTCTCGCTCCCCGGCACCGAGGTCCGGCTGGGCACGGATCTGGTCGCGCTCGACCAGGACGACGGCGGCGTCACGGTGACGCTGCGCCGTGACGGTGAGACGCTGACCGTGCGCGCCCAGTACGTGGTCGGCGCAGACGGCGCCCACAGCGCGGTCCGCCGCTGCACCGGCATCGCGATGGAGGGCCCCGGCGACCTCGGCGCATACCTGGCCGTGCTGTTCCGGGGGCCGGTCGCGGACGTCGTCGGCGAGCGACGGCACGGGCTCTACATGGTGGTCCGGCCGGGTCCGCCGTGGGTGTTCCTGCCGACCGACCGCGTCGACCGCTGGGTCTTCTCGATGACCTGGGACCCGACGACCGAGACGCGCGACGACTACCCGCGCGAGCGGCTCGTCGAGCTCATCCGCGCCGGAGCGGGCGCACCGGACCTCGACCCCGAGATCGTGTGGACCGGCGACTTCACGTTCACGGCGCAGATCGCGTCGCACTACCGGCAGGGTCGGGCGTTCCTCGTCGGCGATGCCGCGCACCGCATGACGCCGCGCGGCGCGGCCGGCATGAACACGGCGATCCACGACGGGTACGACCTCGGCTGGAAGCTCGGCTGGGTGCTGCGCGGCTGGGCGCACGAGTCGCTGCTCGACAGCTACGAGGCCGAGCGTCGGCCCGTCGGTCTGCGCAACATGCAGCGCTCGGCCGTGGCCGCCGACCAGCGCGACGTCTCCGAGGACTACCTCGACGACCTGGTCGACCGGATCCCGCACGCGTGGCTGCCGGACGGTCGGACGTCGACGCTCGACCTCCTGGGCGACGGGCTCACGGTCCTGGCCGGACCGGACGCTCGCGTGGTCCAGGGGTCTGCGCACGGCGTCCCCGTGGACGTCCGTCGCGTCGACGTGTCCGTGGCGAAGGCGCTGCGCCTCGGCGACGACGGTGCCGTCGTCGTGCGGCCGGACGGGCGCCCGGTCGCCCGCTGGACGGCGTCGTCGAACGCGTCGTTCCCGTCGGCTGCCGTGTGTGCGGCGCTGCGCGGGTCGGCGCCGGCGGCGGCTGCGTAGGTGCCTACGGCTCGATCGTGAACCGGGTCAGCCCTTCCGGGTTCTCGATCGTGACGTCGACGCCGGACACCCCGGCCCCGCCCGGGCCGGAGCGGCACCACGACTCGAGGGCGTCGACGGCCTCGTCGGCGCCCTCGAGGACGGCCTCCACGGTCCCGTCCGAGCGGTTGCGCACCCAGCCCTGCACCCCGAGCCGCCGTGCCTCGCGGGACAGCGACCACCGATAGCCGACGCCCTGCACGAACCCGTGGACGACGACGCGGTGGCGGATCATCGCGCCGCCTCCGCGGTGCCGGGCTCCGCCGGGCCGCCCGCGTTGCCGTACTCCGCCGGCCCGAAGACGACCAGCACGTGCAGGTCCTCCGCGATGTCGACGAACCGGTGAGCCTCGAGCGCGGGCACGAACGCGACCGCACCGGGGCCCACGTCGACGGTCAGGTCCGGAGTCCACAGCCGCGCCCGCCCCCGAAGGACGACGTAGATCTCGTCCTCCGTGTGCGGCTGCTGACCGTCGACGTCGCCGACGCGCAGCACGTAGGTGCCGACGCTCAGCGCGGGGACGCGGAGATGCTCGGTGTACGAGGTCCCGCCGGGCAGGCCGGCGTCCTGGAGGAGATGCACCTCGCCAGTCTGCCCCCGGGTGCCAGCGTCAACACGTGGTTGACGCGTCGTTGGTCGTCAACCTAGGGTTGACGCATGACGACGACTCGCCTCCAGAACCCCGTCCGTCTCGACGACCTCATCCAGGCCATCACCACCACCCAGCCGACGGTCCTCGACCAGCTCTCGACCGCCGTGCTCACGGCGCAGTCGCTCGACGACATCGCCGACCACCTCATCGGCCACTTCGTCGACCAGGCCCGCCGGTCCGGCGCGTCGTGGACCGAGATCGGCGCCAGCATGGGCGTGACCAAGCAGGCCGCCCAGAAGCGGTTCGTGCCCAAGGACCCCGGGAGACCCGCCGAGCCCTCCGCGTCGCAGGGTTTCGCCCGCTACACCGACGCCGCGCGCAGCGTCGTCGTCGCGGCGCAGAACGAGGCGCACGCCGCCGGCAACGCCGAGATCACGCCGGCGCACCTGACACTTGGACTGCTCGCGGCGCCGGACGACGTCGCCGCGCGCGCGGTCGCCGCCCAGGTCACGTCGCTCTCCGACGCCCGCGCCACGCTCACCGCCGCCCTCGCGCCGGCTGTCTCCCCCGTGCCCGCCCTCATCCCGTTCGACGCCGGCGCCAAGAAGGCGCTCGAGCTGACGTTCCGCGAGGCCGTGCGGCTCGACGACCAAAGCGTCGACACCGGGCACGTCCTGCTCGCCCTCCTGGAGGCCGACGACGGGACCGGGCCGGTTGCCGCCCTCGGGCTCGACAAGGCAGCCGTCGAGGCGTTCCTGCTGTCTGCGCGGCCCGAGCTCGACGCCACGAAGTAGCTGACGGATCGCGTTCTGGTACGCGTCGGTCCGCGTCAGCGGGGAAGATGCTCGGGTGACCTCCACGAGCGTGACCTCTGCCGACCGCGCCGACGCCGCTCGGCGTTTTCGTACCGCCCTGTTCGTCGACTTCGACAACGTGTACATCGGCCTGCAGCGCCTCGACCCCGTGGCCGCTGAGGCGTTCGCGACGAACCCGGCGCACTGGCTCGGCGAGCTCGAGACCGGCAGCGACTCCGAGGGCGACTTCACCCGTCGCTTCCTCATCCGCGCCTGCTACCTCAACCCGTCGCGGTTCTCGCAGTTCCGCCCCAACTTCACGCGTGCCGGGTTCCAGGTGGTCGACTGCCCGTCGCTGACCCAGCAGGGTAAGAGCAGCGCCGACATCAACCTCGTCCTCGACGCCGTCGACGCCCTTGCCGCGTCGACCCACTACGAGGAGTTCGTCATCGTGTCCGCCGACGCGGACTTCACTCCCCTCGCCCTGCGCTGCCGCGCCGCCGACCGGCGCGTCACGATCATCACCGCCAGCCCCGCCGCGAGCGCCTACCGTTCCGTGGCCGATGCGGTCGTCACGGCCGACGAGCTGGCCGACCTGGTCACGCAGACGGCGTCGACCCTCGCCGTCGACAGCTCAGTCACCGAGGCGCCGGTCGCGACCGAGGCACCGGCTGTCAGCGTCGCACCGGCCACCGCGGCGCCCGCGCGCTCGAAGAAGGCGACCGTCGTCGAGACGCCGCCGGCCAGCACTCCCGCCCGCAAGGCCGTCCTCCAGCGCGTCCGGACCGCCGACCGGCCCGTTCCGCTCGGCACGATCGCCCAGCTGGCGCAGAAGACCGAACCCTCGCTGCCGGAGACCCGGTGGGCGGGCGCCGGGGGCTTCCTGCCGTGGCTGGCCAAGAACGTGCCCGAGGTCGGCGTCTCGTCCCGACCGCCGGGCTTCGTCTGGGATGCCAACCGCTTCGGCGAAGCCGACCTGCCCGGTGCGGTCACGGACACGTCCTCGAGTGCTCTGCAACGTCAGGTCGTCGCGGTGACCGACACCCCGGGCCTGAGCCAGTCGAACTACCGCGTGCTGCTGACCGCGCTGGCCGCCGACCTCGCGGCGCACCCGTTCGACCGCGCCGAGACGTCGAGGCGCGTCCGAGACGCCTGCCGCAAGGCGGGCGCCCAGGTCGGCCGGTCCACCGTCAACTTCGTCATCGGCGGCATCAGCTTTGCCGGCCTCGAGCTCACGCCGACGACGGGTGCGGGCGACCTTGCGCTGGCGTGGACGGAGAACGTGGTCGGGCTCTGCCGCGGCGCCCGCATGCAGCTCAGCCCGGGCGACGTGGCCGCCATCGGCTCGTGGGTCGGTGGCGGGCTGCTGGAGGACTGACTCACCGGTCGTAGTCGAACCGCAGCCGCATCCGGTCGCCGCGGAACACGATCGAGGAGTACTCGAACGGCCGCGACAGGGCGTCGAAGATCACGTCCTGCAGCTGCAGGGCGGGCTCGCCGCGCCGCATCCCGAGGTGCTTGGCGTCGGCCGTGCTCACCGCGACCGCCTCGAGGTCCTCGCGGACGTGCTTCATCGGCAATCCGTAGTGCTGCTCCAGCACCACGCACAGCTGGTTGGCGACGACGTCGTGCCCGTCGAGCCCGGGCGCCAGCCGGGCCGGCACGTACGAGCGGTGCAGGCTGATGGGCTCCCCCTGGACCGAGCGGACCCGCACGATCACGTAGGTCTCGTCGGCCTCGCCCAGCGCGAGCCGCTCGCGCACGCCCTGCGACGGAGCCTCGAGCGCGAGCGAGACCAGCCGGGTCGACGTCTCGTACCCGAGGCCCTCGAGCTGCTCGCGGACCCCACGGTAGGCGGGCGAGGTCGCGTTGATCTTGGGCGTCGCGACGTACGTGCCCTTGCCCGGGACGCGGACCAGCAGGCCGTCGCCGACGAGCTTGGTGAGGACGCCGCGGACCGTCATCCGGCTCAGGCCGAACATCCGGTTGAGCTCGTTCTCCGACGGGATCCGCTGCCCGGGAGCCCACTCGCCGCTGGCGATCCGCGCGTGCAGGATCGTCTCGAGCTGCGCATAGAGCGGCACGGCCGACTCCCGCTCCAGGACCTCCGTCATGAGCACAGGGTTCCACGGATCCTGGGCGGGCATGAGTAGACCTGTCTAGACTGCGGGGAGATCGGGACGATGCGGTCCTGGTCGATCGGGAGCGCGCTCGTCCCACGAGGACGGGGTGCACCCGGTCACGCAGGGCCGCTCGCCGGGAGGGCTGAGCATGATCTCGTCGACGCTGACGATGACGCGGACCGCTCGCGAGCACGGCTACGCCGTCCCCGCCGTCAACATCCTCGACGACCTGAGCCTGCGCGCCGTGATCGCCGCCGCCGTGGCCGCGAGCTCGCCGATGATCATCCAGATCTCCGTCAAGACCGTCCGCTCGATCGGCACCGACCTGGTCACGACCATGTTCCGGTCCGCGGCCGCCGACGTCCCCGTGCCCGTCGCCCTGCACCTGGACCACTGCCCCGACCGGGCCGTCATCTCGGACGTCGTCCGCGCGGGCTGGTCATCGGTGCTCTTCGACGCCTCGAACCGGGACCTCGCCACCGCCGAGCGCGAGACCGCCGAGGTGGTCGCCGAGGCGCACGTCGCCGGGGTCGACGTCGAGTCCGAGCTCGAGAACATCATCGGCGTCGAGGACGGCATCGGCTCCGACGTCTCCCTGCACTCCTACGACGTCGAGACGCTGGCCGCGGTGGCCGAGCGCACGGGCGTCGACCTGCTGGCACCCCAGCTGGGCACCGCGCATGGCGAGTACAAGGCCCAGCCGGTGCTGCTGCCCGAGCGCGTGCGCGAGCTGGCCGCCCTGACGGACCGCCCGATCGTCCTGCACGGCGGGACCGGCCTGTCCGCCGACGACTTCGCGACGTTCATCAGCGCCGGCGTCTCGAAGATCAACATCTCGACCGGGGTCAAGGTCGCGTACATGCGCTCGGCCGAGAAGCACCTGGCCGAGGCGCGCGCCCGGGACAAGTGGGACCCACCCTCGATGTTCCGCGACATCTCCGCCGCGGTGCAGGCCGCGATCGCGGTACACATCGAGGAGTTCGGCGCCGCGGGCAGGGCCGCCCGATGAACGCGGGGAGCACCGCATGAGCCCGACGCTGATCTTCGACTGCGACGGCGTGCTCGCCGACACCGAGCGCGACGGCCACCTGCCCGCGTTCAACCGAACGTTCGCGGACGCCGGGCTGCCGATCCACTGGAGCGAGGAGGAGTACGGGCAGCTCCTCGCGATCGGGGGCGGCAAGGAGCGGCTCGCGACGGTGTTCACGCCGGTCTTCGTCGAGACCGCGCACCTGCCCGTCGACTCCGACGAGCAGCGCGACCTGATCGCCCGCTGGCACAAGGCCAAGACCGCGCACTACACGGCGATGGTCGCCGACGGCGTCATGCCGGGACGGCCGGGGATCGCGCGCATCGTGGCCGACGCGTCGGCCGCGGGCTGGCGGCTCGCGGTCGCGTCGACGTCGGCCGAAGCCTCGGTGCGCGCCGTCCTCGAGCACGCGGTCGGCGAGGACCTGGCCGCGCAGTTCGCGGTGTTCGCCGGTGACGTCGTCCCCAAGAAGAAGCCGGCGCCCGACATCTACCTGCTGGCGCTGCGCGAGCTCGGGGTCGGGCCGGAGCAGGTCGTCGTCGTCGAGGACAGCGCCAACGGCCTGCGGGCCGCGCTGGGCGCCGGGCTGCGGACCGTCGTCACGGTGAGCAGCTACACCGCCGACGAGGACTTCACCGGCGCATCGCTCGTCGTGAGCTCGCTCGGCGACGTCCCGGACAGTCCCGCCACCGTCCTCGCCGACCCGCACGGCCTCGACATCCAGGGCCAGGTCGAGCTGTCCCACGTCGAGCGCCTCCTGCAGACGCCATAGACCCCGAACCCGCCGATCCCGAGAGAGAGCGAAGCGCCGTGTCCGATGCCCGCGTCGAGTCCGTCGTCCGCACCATCGCCCAGACCTGCGTCGAGAACGAGAAGTACTTCGGCGACCTCGACTCCGTCGTCGGAGACGGGGACTTCGGGTTCTCGCTGGCTCGCGGCTTCGAGAACGTGGAGACCCAGTGGGACACGTTCGACCGCAGCGACACGGGCACGTTCCTGCAGAAGGTCGCCCTCGTGATGACGGGCCGGATCGGAGGCACGTCGGGACCGATCTGGGGCACCGCGTTCCTCCGGGCAGCCGGGCAGGTCAAGGGCAAGCAGGAGATCACGGGCGACGACGTGGTCGCGATGCTGCGGGCCGCCATCGAGGGCATCAAGGCGCGCGGCGGCGCCGACCTGGGCGAGAAGACGCTCCTCGACGCCCTCGCGCCGATGACCGACACGATCGAGAAGGAGCTCGCCGCGGGCTCGTCGGCACCGGACATCGCGCGCGCGGCCGCCGTGTCCGCACGCGACGCGGCCGAGGCGACCAAGCCGATGCAGGCCCGTCGCGGCCGGGCGTCCTACACGGGCGAGCGCAGCATCGGGTCGGTCGACCCGGGCGCGGTCGCGGTCGCGGTGCTGGCGGAGCGGATCGCCGACACCTGGTGACACACGTCCGCGTCCGGGGGCGGCGCGGCGGCAGGTCAGAAGAACACGACGATGTGGAGGAATGACTGATGAAGAAGTTCGTCAACGACCCGAAGAACTTCGTCCCCGAGATGCTCAAGGGCATCGCCCTGGCCAACCCCGACACCCTGCGCTACATCCCCGAGTACAACCTGATCATGCGGGCCGACGCCCCGAGCCACGACAAGGTGTCGATCATCCAGGGGTCCGGGTCCGGCCACGAGCCGGCGCACGTGATGGTCGTCGGCAAGKGCATGCTCGACGGGGCGTGTCCCGGTGACGTGTTCGCCGCGCCGCCCATGGAGTACGTGCTGGAGACAGCGAAGCTGCTGGCCTCGGACAAGGGCGTCCTGCTGCTGGTCAACAACTACACCGGCGACAAGATGGCGTTCGAGATGGCCGCCGAGCTGGCGGAGGCCGAGGGTCTCAACGTGAAGACGCTGTTCATCAACGACGACGTCGCGGTCAAGGACTCGACGTGGACGGTGGGCCGGCGAGGTGTCGCGGGGAACTTCTTCGTGATGAAGGCCGTGGGAGCGGCGTCGGAGGCGGGTGCTTCGCTCGAGGAGCTCGTGCGGATCGGCGAGAAGGTCAACTCCGTCACGCGGACCATGGGCATCGCGCTGACGCCGTGCACGCCGCCGGCCAAGGGATCCCCGCTCTTCGAGCTCGCCGACGACGAGATGGAGGTCGGGGTCGGCATCCACGGCGAGCCCGGTCGTCGCCGCGCCAAGCTGGTGAGTGCCGACGAGATCGTCGACGAGCTGCTCGGCGCGGTCGTGCCCGACCTGCCGTACTCCTCGGGCGACGAGGTCGCGCTGATGATCAACGGCCTGGGCGGCACCCCGATCAGCGAGCTGTACCTGCTGTACGGGCTGGCGCACGAGAAGCTCGCCGCGCAGGGCATCGCCGTCGGACGCAGCTATGTGGGCGAGTACTGCACGTCGCTCGACATGGCCGGTGCCTCGCTCACGCTGGTGAAGCTCGACGACGAGATCAAGCAGCTCCTGCTGGCACCCGCGGAGATCGCCAACCGCGTCTTCTGACCCAGCCGATCACCCGGCCGCCACGCGCGACGGCACCCCCCTGTACAACCGCCGCGCGTGGTTCCGGTGAGCCGGCTCCCGTGGCTCGACGACGCCAACCTCCGGAATCTTCCTTACCGGTATACCTTGTGCTCGAGCGACCGGATTGTCATGCTTCCCGGGACGGCTCACGCCCGTCGCTCGCGAACGGTCATCCGACAACGACGTAGGAGACTCCGTGTCCAGACCCCTGCCCCGCACCCGCTCGATGCTGCTCGCTGCCGCCAGTGTGGTAGCGCTCTCACTCGCCGTCGCGGCCCCCGCCGCGGCTCACGACGGCCGCGGCCACCACGCGCCGCCGCCGGCCACGCGGCTCTTCACTCCCCCGCCGGACACCGGCGCCGTCCAACAGATCAAGCAGCTGGTCAAGACGCGCCAGTGGGCCGATGCCGCGGCGCTGACCACGATGGCCGCCACCCCGCAGGCCGTCTGGTTCACCTCCGGGACGCCCAAGGAAGTCAAGAAGGCCGTCCAGAAGACCATGCTCCAGGCCCGGATCACGCACTCGATCCCCGTGCTGGTCGCGTACGACCTCCCGTTCCGCGACTGCGCCCAGTACTCCGCGGGCGGCGCGGCGGACACCGCGTCCTACCTGGCATGGATCGACGCGTTCGCCGCCGGCGTCGGCGACGGCGAGGCGATCGTGCTGCTCGAGCCCGACGGCCTCGGGATCATTCCCTGGTACACGCCGATCGCCAAGGACGAGCCCGAGTGGTGCCGGCCCGCCGAGCTGAACTCGGCCACCGCGGCGTCCGACCGCTTCACGCAGGTCAACGGCGCGGTCGACCGGCTCACCGCCCTGCCGAACACCTCCGTCTACCTCGACGGCACGCACTCCGGCTGGCTGGGCGTCGGCGACATCTCCGACCGCCTGCACAAGGCCGGCGTCGAGAAGGCCGACGGGTTCTTCCTCAACGTGTCCAACTACGAGACGTCCGAGCGCCAGGTCAAGTTCGCCTCGTGGATCTCGCAGTGCCTCTGGTACGGGACGAACACCGCCGAGGGCGGGTGGCGCGTCGGCCACTTCGACTACTGCGCGTCGCAGTACTACCCGGCCGATCCGGCCGACTTCAGCACCTGGACGAAGACCGACGACTGGTACACCAAGGAGGTCACCAACGCGGCGGGCGCACCGAGCGGCCCGGACGTCCTGAAGCACGGCGTCATCGACACGAGCCGCAACGGGCAGGGTCCGTGGACCGCACCCGCCGACCACCCCGCCGGTGACCCCCAGGTCTGGTGCAACCCGCCAGAGCGCGGGCTCGGCCTGAAGCCGACGCTCACCACCGGCAGCCCCTACGTCGACGCCTACCTGTGGGTGAAGATTCCGGGCGAGTCCGACGGCGAGTGCACCCGGTGGGGCCCGGCCGGTGGCATCGACCCCGTCCGCGGCTACGCCGACCCCGCCGCGGGCGACTGGTTCCCGGAGATGGCGCTGGAGCTCGTGCACAACGCGAACCCCGGGCTCTGACCGCGGCCAGACGCTGACGGTCGTCGGTGGGCCGCAGAGGTGCCCACCGACGACCGTCTTACTCCGCTCGGTATCCGTCACCCGACCACGCCATGACGAGCACGCACACGTCGTCGCGTTCGTCGCCCGCGTGCGCGAGCAGGTCGGTGACCAGCGACGACACCGAGCCGGTCGGTTCCCTCAGGGCGGTGCCGGCTTCCGCGAGGGCGTCGAGGCCCTCGCGCAGGGAACGGTTGCGGCGCTCGATCAGGCCGTCCGTGTAGAGCACGAGGAGGTCGCCCGGGAGCAGGGTGGCCTCGGCCTCGACCCGATCGGCGCCGATCCCCAGCGGTGTGGACCGCCCCGCCCAGAGGAACTCGTGCGCGCCCGCGGCCGTCAGCCGGAGCGGCGGGAGGTGGCCCGCGCAGGCGTACCGGACGCGGCCGGTGTCCAGCTCGATCTCCGCGTACGCGAGGGTGGCCATGAAGCCGACGGCGGCCTGCTCGACGAACCGGTCGAGGCGCCCGAGCAGCGCCGCAGGCCCCACGCCCGGTTCGGCGACCGCGCGGACCGCGCTGCGCAGCTGACCCATGGCGGTGGCGGCGTGGAGCCCACGCCCGACGACATCACCGACGACGACCGCGAGCCGGTCGTCGTCGAGCAGGAAGGCGTCGTACCAGTCGCCGCCGACCTCCAGAGCCTGCACCCCCGGCCGGTACTCCGTGGACACGACGAAGCGGCCGTCCGTCGGCAGGTTGGAGGTGAGCAGCGCGAGCTGCAGCTCGTGCGCGACGGACGCCTTTTGCGCCGCGTCCGTGTCGGCGGCGGTCCGCGCCGCGAGCAGCTCGCGCTCGTAGCGGGACCGCTCCACGGCCCGGGACAACGCGACGTCCACCACGCGTTCGCCGCTGTCGGTCGCCCACGCGCGCGCCGACATCAGGACCGGCATCCGTCCGTCGGGTCCCCGCAGCTCGACCGCGACCTCGTCGATCCGCCCCTGCATGTGCAGGAGCGGGGACAGGTGGGTCTCCCAGTAGATCCGGCCGCCGACCGAGAGCAGCTCGCTCAGCCGCGCGGCGCCCACGAGGGTCCCGGGCTCGCGACCGACCCACTCGAGGAACATCCGGTTGGCGTCGACGACCTTCCCGTCGGCGTCGAGCCGCAGCAGCGCGACCGGCGCGACGTCCCAGGCGTGGCTACGCCCGGACGGGGGCATGGGCCAGGTAGGCGGTGATGGCGTCGACCACCTGGTCGGGCGCGCTCAGGTTGGGACAGTGCCCGACGGCGTCGAGGAGCACGAGCTCGCTCCCCGGGAGATGCTCGTGCACGTACCGACCGACCTCGGGCGGCGCGATGGCGTCCTCACGGCACTGCAGGACGAGCGCCGGCGTGGTCACGGCGGTCAGGTCGTCGCGGTTGTCGGACAGGAACGTGGTCCGCGCGAACCGCTTCGCGATCGCCGGGTCGGTCCGGCAGAACGAGTTGGTCAGCTCCTCACCCAGCTCGGGCCGGTCGGCGTTGCCCATGATGACCGGCGCGATGAACGCCGACCAGCCCAGGTAGTTGTCGTCCATCGTCTCCAGCAGCTCATCGATCTCCACGGCGCTGAACCCACCTCGGTACCCGTCGTCGTCGACGTAGCGGGGGCTCGGGCCGACGAGCACAAGCCGGTCGAAGAGGTCAGGACGCCTCGTCGACGCGAGGGCACCGATCATCGCGCTGACCGAGTGCCCGACGAACACCGCCGGCCCAAGATCGAGCTCGTCGAGCAGCTCGACGACGTCGTCCGCATAGCCGTCGAGCGAGCCGTACCGCTCCGGGTCGTAAGCCTCCAGGTCCGACCCGCCCGCGCCCACGTGGTCGAACAGGACCACCCGGTGCGTCGATTCGAACGCGGGCGCGACGAACCGCCACATGCTCTGGTCGCACCCGAACCCGTGCGCGAACACCATGGCCGGCGCGCCCGGCACGCCTGCGAGCACGACGTTGTTCCTGGTGAGCACGCTCATGTGTCGAGAGTAGGCCGCTCGAGAGTTCCCATCCGACGCGAACGACTCTGGGGAACCATTCCACGCAGCCGGGGTTTCGATCAGAACGGCGGGTCGCCCCAATCACGCGGCGGGGGCGGTGCGGAGGACGGGCGCAGGTGCTCGAAAGACGACGCCGCGGCCAGGACCGGCTGCGGATGTCGGGCGTAGGTCAGGCCCAGCGGACTGGTCCAGGTGGAGACGCCAGTGGCTCGGTCGTAGGTGACCTTCCAGCGGCCCTCGGTCTTGGCCCGGTGGTGATGGCGGCACAGGCAGTGGAGGTTCGCCTCGCACGTCTGCCCCTCGCCCGACCGGTTGTGGTCGTACGGCTCGCGGTGGTCGAGATCGCACCGCACCGCGGGCTGCCGGCATCCGGGGAAGGTGCAGGTCTGGTCCCGCGCCTGCACCAGCCGGGTCAGGTCGGCGCCCGGTCGGTAGGTGACGGACCCGACCTCGGACACCTGGCCCGCCGGGTCGGTCAGCACCCGACGCCACGTGCCGTCCTGTGCGAGCTCACGCGCCATCGATGCGGGGATCGGACCGAACGACCCGAGGTGGCCCGGAGAGTCGTCCAGCCCGAGAAGGGTGGTGGCCGCGACAGTGAGCTGCACGGCGACGCGCTGACCGCCGCGCGTGGGCAGCGGCTGACCGTCGGGCGTCGTCTGCCGTTCGAGGATGCCCACGAAGATGTCCGCAAACGCGTCCGCGCGCCGCTGGTCCGCGGTGCGCTCGTCTCCGTCGACCCGCGTGGTGCCGGCGAGCGCGTCCACGGTCGTGAACACCGCCAGCGCCTGGTCGGCGGGCAGGCACGCCCCGACCCAGGCCATCGCGTCGCGCACGGGAGTCAGCTCCACGCGTCGGTCCGCGCGCTCCTTGGCGGCCCGACGCTCGGCCGCCGCGGCGTCCGCGCCGAGCACGGCTGCCCGGACGTGCCGTGCGAGCTGGGGTGCCGTCATCTCGCCGGCCGCGGCGACGGCGTCCGCCACCACACCGGCGGCGGACGCACGGTCAGCCACCGCGACCTCGTCGAGGATGACGTCGATCTTCCGAGCTCCGATCAGGCCGGCGGACCAGGCGTCGGACAGCGACGGGTGTTCAGCCGCCAGCTCCGCACGAACGACCAACCGCTCGGCAGCCGGGCGGGTGCACACCAGGGCGCTMGCCAGCTCGTCACCGGCGACGCGCAGGGTGAACGGACCGCTCCGGAGGGCAAGCTCGCGCACCAACGACGCTTGCTCGGCCTGCGCCGCCGCGATGGTCTGCTCCCAGCCGATGATCGCGTTGACCAGGTGCGCACCAGGCAGGTCGGCCGGCTCGACCTGCTCGAGGATCCCCGCCAACGTCGACACCGAGAGCCGCGGCTCGACAATCGGGAACGCCGGCAGCATCGGCACGCCGTCGCTGCCCTGGCGGCCGTGAGCGAACGGGCTCAGGACGGCGAACGTGAACTCCGGCAACGGGTCAGGGACGTAGGGCTCCGACCAGTCCGACGGCAACGGCGATGGCGAGTGCGAGAGCGACGGCGATGGCGAGTGCGAGAGCGACGGCGACGGCGAGAGCGACGGCGACGGCGAGAGCGACGGCGACGGCGAGAGCGACGGCGACGGCGAGAGCGACGGCGACGGCGACGGCGACGGCGACGGCGACGGGCAAGGCTCCCAATCCTCAGCGGTGTCGAGCCATGACGGCCATGGGAGCTCGAGCTCCGCGGTCTCGGACTCGTACGACGCCGTCATCAACCAACACCTCCCCAACTTCCGCCGGCATCCGTTCGTACAAGTGTACGAACGGGGTCTGACATCGACTTTTCGCCGCGGCGAGGGAGTGGGCCGGGGGGTGAAGACGGGGGCTGTGGGCGGCTCAGTGTGGTGCGCGGCGATCGAGAGACGATCGGTGCCGATTGGCGACTCCGGCAGACTCTCGAGGGGGTAGTCGAACGCGCACGCCCGCTCGACCAGTGCCCACAAGCGTCGGGCCGATGCGCGTCCCGACGAAGCAACGAGCGACCGACCAGCAGCGCCGTTAGCGCCGGGCGTGCTCGCGGACGCTGTCGACGACGAGCTCCGGCACCGCGTCGCCGTCGTCGCCCACCGACCGCTCCGGGAAGTCGAAGACGGCCAGCATTAGCTGCATCGGGTACGTCGGCGGACGCTCACAGCGGCGCACGACGACACCGTCGACGAGGAAGTCCGCCCGCTCCCCATTCCAGTCGACCGCGTACGTGTGGAAGTCGGAGACGTCGATCGGCAGACGCACCGCCGCCCAGTCTTCGACCACGGCGGGGTCGCGGAACGGATGGAGGCCGACGCCGACCTCTGCGGAGCCGGGACGGACCGCGTCGCCGAACACCTCCATCACGCAGATCTCGGCGGACCGCTCCGGTTCGTCCTCGAGCCCGACCAGCCAGAAGGCCACCATCGACCGCGGCGTCACCACGGCGCGGGCGCGCAGCTCGAGGAGCCCGCCCGACGGCGTCCAGCCGCGGAACGCCTCCTGCGCCTCCCGGACCACGAGTCCGTCACGGTAGGGCTGCTGCCCGCGGGTGCCACCCACCGGCCCCGACCAGTTCCCCGACGGGATGCCCGAGACGCGGGTGGGCGGGCGGTGGTCGTCGGCGCACCAGGGCCCCTGCGACGGCGGGATGAACAGGTGCAGGCAAGAGTCGCGGAGCTCGTACGACGCCGCGGTCAACGCGCGCGAGCTCCACGCCGGCAGGTAGTGCGGCAGCCAGCGGGCAGGATCGAGGTCGGGCCCGTCGAACTCGTCCTCGACGACCCATCCGTCCGGGTGGTCGGTCACGAACCCAGTCTCCGACAGCTCCGACCAGAAGGGCAGCCCCTCCATGACGGTCCCCCGCTGGGCGCTCGCGTCCGCGATCGCCGCGCCCGTCGCCATGATCGGCGGCTGGACCCTGGCGGCCGCGCAGCAGCCGTCGTTCGACGCGGTGCAGGAGACCATCAGCGCGCTCGCAGCGTCGACCGCCGTCGACCCTTGGATCATGACCACCGGCCTCGCGATCACCGGCCTAGCGCACATGATCACCGCCGCGGGCCTGCGACCGGTCCCCCGCGCCGCCAGGGCGATGCACGCGCTCGGCGGCGCCGCCACGCTCGCGGTCGCGACCCTGCCCGTCGACAGGTTCCCCGCGGCGCATGGCGTCGCGGCAGGCATCGGCTTCGGTGCCCTCGCCCTGTGGCCCGCGCTCGCCCGCCGACGCGGGGCTGCCGGCGTCCTGCGGCCCGTCGTCGGTCTCACCGCCTCCGCGGCGCTCGTGGGCCTGCTCGGCGTGTTCGTCGTCGAGCTGCAGACCGGTGGCGACGCGATCGGCCTCAGCGAGCGAGCCGTCGCCGGCGCGCAGGCGCTCTGGCCGCTCGTGGTCGTCGTCGCCCTCAGGCGCGCGGCGCGCTGAGCTGAGTCGTCCTCGTCCTCGTAGCGCTGCGGCGCGAGGCGCGTGAGCCCCACCGACCACCTAGGGCCGGCGGGGCTCAGCCGCAGTAGTCAGGCGAGCCGCTCCGACAGCACGTCGAACGCGGAGTCCCACCCGTCATAGACGTTCTCGTCGCCGGGCTCCCCACCCACGCCGTCGAGGTGGAAGACCATGCGCGTCCGCTGCCCCAGATCCTCCAGGGTCACGGTGATCACGGGGGCGTCCTCCTCGGGGTCACCCGGGTCGACCCAGGTGAAGACGAGCCGCGACGGCTCGACCACCTCGCGGTAGGTGCCGCCCGTCGGGTAGGTGCTGCCGTCCGGCGCGACCATCGTGTAGCGGTACGTCCCGCCCGGGCGCACGTCGAGCTCGACGGAGTCGCGGGGCGTCTCGACCCCCCGCGGGTGCCACCAGGCGGCAGCCTCGTCGGGGTCGGTCCACGCGCGCCAGATCTCGGCGCGCGGAGCGTCGAAGATGCGCGTGATGGTGAAGGCCTTCTGCAAGGTCTGGTCCGTCTCGATCATCGGTCTGCCTCTCCTGAGTGTTGTCGGGTCTGTCGCAGTCGCTCGTCCAGCAGGTCGAAACGCTCCTCCCAGTGCCGGCGGTGTCCGTCGACCCAGGCGGCGACCTCGTCCAGCGGCTCGGTGCGCAGCGCGCACGTGCGCCACTGAGCCGTGACCGTGCGTTCGATGAGCCCGGCCTCCTCCAGCACCCGCAGGTGCTGCGAGACGGCCGACCTGCTCATCGCGAATGGCGCGGCCACCTCACCGGCGGTCGTCGGGCCGTGCGAGAGCTGCGTGAGGATCGCCCGCCGGGTGGGGTCCGCGAGCGCGGCGAACACCACGCTCAGGGCGTCCCGTGCGGGCATGTGAGCAACTCCTTAATTAAGCGACGCCTTCAACGTACGTCGCTCGGTGGCCACGCGCAACCCCCTTCGGTGAAGGTCAGGGCACCGGAGGAGGAGCGCATGGGCATCGTCCGCGTCAGCGCATCGGTCTCGCTCGACGGCTTCAGCGCGGGGCCGGACACCTCCGACGCGAACCCCGACTTCACCTTCGTCACCGACGGGATCGCGAGCGCCGTCGAGCAGGCGCGGGCCGCCGCGGGCGACCGGGACGTGCTGGTCATGGACGGGGCCGTCGTGTCCCAGCAGGTCATCGCCGCGGGGATGGCCGACGAGCTGCTGCTCAACCTCGTGCCCGTGCTGCTGCACCGCGGGGAGCGGCTGCTGGACCACGTCGGCGGCGGGTTGACCCATCTGGAGCGCACCGAGGTCGTCGCGACGCCGCGGGCCACCCACCTGCGCTACCGGTTCCTCCGCTGAGCGCGGCGCACCCGCGCGTGACACGCTGGGCCGATGCCGCTGACCGACCGCGAGAGCCCCTCCATCGCCCGCACCGTCGGCCGGATCGCGCTCGGCGCGGGCCTGCTGTTCGCGGGCACCAGCCACCTGAGCTGGAGCCGCACGGAGTTCCGCGCGCAGGTGCCGCCGTGGATCCCGCTCAGCACCGACGCCGTCGTCGTCGGGTCCGGGGTCGTCGAGCTCGCGCTCGGCGGCGCGCTGGTCGCCCTGCCCAAGCAGCGCGTCACCGTCGGCGGGATCGCCGCGGCGTTCTTCGTCGCGATCTTCCCAGGCAACATCTCCCAGCTGGTCACGCGCACCGACGCGTTCGGCCTCGACTCCGACCGTGCACGCGCGATCCGCCTGCTGTTCCAGCCGCTGCTCGTCGTGTGGGCGCTGTGGTCGACCGGCGCCTGGCGGGCGTGGCGCCAGCGGGCGGCCGGCTAGCCCGGAGTCACGGCCGTCGGCACCGACGCCTGCCGGCCGCGGTCCGTCGACCGTGCGCGCGCGATCGAGCGCGCGATCCGGCCGGCGTCGATCCGCAGCTCGCGGAACATGCCGCTGATCGGGTTGGTGTAGCCGGTGAAGTACAGCCCCGGCGCGGCCGGGTGCGGCCCGTGCGCCGTCGGCAGCCCGCGGTCGTCGAGCACGCCCAGGTCGCCCACGAGAGCCTCCAAGCCGCGGCGGTAGCCCGTCGCCGCGAGCACGACCTCGGGCGTGATCCGCGACCCGTCCGCCAGGACGACCTCCGCGCCGTCGACCGACTCGACGGCCGCGACGGGCTCGACCTTCCCGGCCTGCACCGCGGCCAGCAGACCGACGTCCTGCACGGGCACAGACCCCTCCATGACGCGCGAGTACAACCCGGTGGTCGGGCGCGGCAGGCCGTACCGCGCCAGGTCGGGGACCTCGACGCGCGCCACGGCGCGGGCGATCGCGTCGACCACCGGCACGGGCAGGTGCCGCACCACGATCCCCGTGCCCTGCGCGGGCCAGCCGAAGTTCGACCGACGCACGATGTGCGGCGCCGTCCGCACGGCGAGCCGGACGCGCGACGCCCCGCCCTCGACCAGGTCGACCGCGATCTCGGCGCCGGTGTTCCCGACGCCGACGACGAGGACGTCGCGACCGCGGTACGGCGCCGGGTTCCGGTACGTCGAGGCGTGCAGCACCTCGCCCGGGAACCCCTCGACGCCCGGCCACGCCGGCGGCACGGGCGTGTGGTTGTACCCGGTGGCCACGACGACCTCGGCGGCCTCGAACGTCTCGCCGTCCGCGGTGCGCACCGACCAGCCGCCGGCGGCCCGCTCGATGCCGGTGACCTGAACGCCCGTGCGCACGTCCAGCTGGTGCCGCACCGCGTACGCGTCGAGGTAGTCCACGACGTCCTGGCGCGCGACCCACCGGCCGTAGCGGCGCGGGAACGGCATGCCCGGCAGGCCCGACAGCCGGCGCGTGGTGTGCAGGTGCAGCCGCTCGTAGTGCCGGCGCCAGGACGCACCGACGGCGTCGGACCGCTCCAGGACCAGGGCGCGGACGCCGCGGCGACCGAGCGCGGCGGCGACGGCGAGGCCGGCGGGGCCTCCGCCGACGACGATGACGGGGAGGCTGCCACTGTGCATGCCTCTTCCTACGTTCCCGGGGCAACCTGCGACCAGGGGCCGTTCGGGTGGTAGTCATCGACCGTCAACTGGACAGAACTATCTGTGGAATTGACGATGAGCCGATGTATCACCCGATCTCGGCACCGCGGCTGAGCTACGCCCGCTCGAGCAGCGTCAGCACCTCGTAGTGCGTGGTCTGCGGGAACATGTCGAGCACCTGGGCGCGGCGCGGTCGTAGTGACGGCATCGCCGCCAGGTCCCGGGCGAGCGAGGCCGCGTTGCAGCTGGAGTAGACGACCTGCCGGACGTCCGACGCCTCCAGCCACCGGCTGAGCTCCTCGCCGATCCCGCGCCGCGGCGGGTTGACGATCACGAGGTCCGGTGCCCGCGCCGCCGCGAGCGCGAACGCGGTGGCGTCCCCGGCGGCGAAGCGCACGCGCGAGAGGCCGGCGTCGGCGGCGCTCAGCGTCGCGCTGGCGATCGCCTCGGTGCTGGTCTCGATCCCGGTGACCTCGCGGCCGGGGTCGGCGCAGTGCAGGGCGAACCCGCCGACGCCGCAGTACAGGTCCCAGACGGAGGCGGGCGCGAGCTCGTCGACCCACGCCGTCGCCTGCCGGTACAGCGCGGCAGCGACCTCGGTGTTGGTCTGCCAGAAGCTCTGCGGGCGCAGGTGCAGATCGATCCCGTTCAGACGCATCCGCAGCGTCTCGTCGGCCGTGAGCAGGATCTCGCGGTCACCCTCGAGCACGGCCTTGTGGTCCGGCAGCAGGTTGACCGACACCACGCGGAGCGCCGGCAGGGCCTCGAGCAGCCAGGGCAGGTGCTTGCGGATCCGGGCGACTGGCTCCTGGGAGCGCAGCACGAACCGGAGCATGAGCTCGGAGTCCGGTGACTGCGTGATCAGCAGGTTCTTCAGCTCGCCCGAACGCGCCGGCACGTCGTACGGCGTGAGGTTCGCGCGGGTGACGAACGCGGAGAGCACCGGGAACGTCGCCGCGAGGTCGTCCGGGTAGAGGCCGCAGCCCTGCAGGTCCACGCCGCGCCCCTCGGCGTCGAGGATCCCGAGCGTCGGCGCCTCGGCCGTGCCGCCGACGACCATCTTCGCCTTGTTCCGGTAACCCGACTCGAGGCCGCTCACCGGCGGGAGCCAGACCAGATCCTCGCGCTCGCCGAGCAGGTGCTGGCAGTGCCGCTCCTTGTCCGCGACCTGCTCGCCGTGCGGCCGCCCCATCCAGGTGCACGACCGGCACCGGTGCGCGTCGAAGTAGGGGCACTGCATGGCCGCGACTCTACGTCGACGCCTGCGAGGCGATCGTGAACAGCCGTCGCGACGACTGCCCAAATCCTGAGTATCCCGATCAACATACGAGACGAGGGTGTCCGAAACCGGCGCCAGCCGTCATCCTCGTCCCATGCAGTCCACCCGCCGCCCCGTCACGACGTGTTGTCCCGTCGTCACGGTCGCCGCGCGCCCCTGCTGTCCGCGGACCGTCTGAACCCAGCTCCGCCCGTCCCCCCTGGCGAAGCGATCGACGCCCCGCCACCTCGGACCGCGGCTCGACGCACCGCCACCCCCGTCCCCCACGGAGGTCACGCCTGATGGCGTCCACCCATGTTCCTGCCCTGGTGTCGCCCCACCGATGTCGCTGAGCCTGCCCGCTCACCGACCGCTCGCCCCTCGACACCCCAAGGACCTGCCATGACTGCCCGGACCACGCGCCGCGTCGCCCTCGCACTGACCGCCCTGCTCACCGCATCGCTTGCCGCCTGCTCGTCGAGCGCCGCGGACGACGACACCGCCGACGCGGCGGCCACGCCCTCCGAGAGCGCGGCCCTCGCGGAGGCGCCCGAGCTGCGGCTCGGCTACTTCGCCAACCTCACGCACGCCAACGCGCTCGTCGGCGTCGACGACGGCACGTACCAGAAGGCGCTCGGCGACACGAAGCTGACCACGCAGATCTTCAATGCCGGCCCTGCCGCCGTCGAGGGCCTGTTCGGCGGCGCGATCGACGCGTCCTTCCTCGGCCCCAACCCCGCCATCAACGCGTTCGCGCAGTCCAACGGCGACGCGGTCCGCATCGTCAGCGGCGCGACCTCGGGCGGCGCCCAGCTGGTGGTCGGCGACGGCATCGACAAGCCGGCCGACCTCAAGGGCACGACGCTGGCTACCCCGCAGCTGGGCAACACCCAGGACGTGGCCCTGCGCGCGTGGCTCGCCGACAACGATCTCAAGACGTCGCTGACCGGCGGCGAGAGCGACGTGACCATCGCGCCGCAGGAGAACTCGCAGACGCTCGACGCGTTCAAGGCCGGCACCCTGGACGGTGCCTGGCTCCCGGAGCCGTGGGCGTCGCGCCTCGTCGTCGACGCGGGTGCGCACGTGCTCGTCGACGAGAAGGACCTGTGGCCCGACGGCGACTTCGTCACCACGCACCTCATCGTCACGACCGACTTCCTGTCGAAGTACCCCGGCACGGTGAAGAACCTCATCGAGGCCGAGTACGAGACGAGCCAGTGGATCGAAGCGAACCCCGAGGAGGCCAAGACCACGGCCAACGCCGCGATCGAGAAGCTCAGCGGCAAGCCGCTCTCGCAGGAGGTGCTCGACCGGGCCTGGGGCAACCTGCGCCTCACGCTCGACCCGATCGCCTCGAGCCTGCAGACGTCGGCCGACAACGGCGTCGCGGCGGGCGTCTCCAAGGAGACCGACCTGCACGGCATCTACGACCTGACGCTGCTCAACCAGGTCCTGGCGGACAACGGTCAGGACCCGGTCGACGACGCGGGCCTCGGGGTGTCGGGCAAGTGACCACCACGACCGCGACGGCGACCCCGGTGACCGACTCCGGGGCCGCCGTCGCGGCGCGCCTGACGGACGTCACGCAGCACTTCGGCGAGGCGTCCCGGCCGCCCGTGCTCGAGCACATCGACCTCACCGTCCACCGCGGGGAGTTCGTCAGCCTGCTCGGTGCGTCCGGCTGCGGGAAGTCGACACTGCTCTCGCTCGTAGCCGGGCTGGACAAGCCCGTCTCCGGCACGGTCGAGGTCACCGGCGGCCGGCCCGCGCTCATGTTCCAGGAGCCGGCCCTGTACCCGTGGCTCACGGCCGGCGCCAACATCGAGCTGGCCCTTCGGCTGCGCGGGATCGGACGCACGGAGCGACGCGAGGAGGCCCAGCGGCTGCTCGCGCTGGTCCGGCTCGAGGGCGCCGGGCCCAAGCGCGTGCACGAGCTGTCCGGCGGCATGCGGCAGCGCGTGGCGCTCGCCCGGGCCCTCGCGCAGGAGGGCGACCTCCTGCTCATGGACGAGCCGTTCGCCGCGCTCGACGCGATCACGCGCGACGTCCTGCACGAGGAGCTCATGCGCATCTGGGCCGAGACCGGCCGCGCCGTCATCTTCGTCACCCACAACGTCCGTGAGGCGGTCCGACTGGGTCAGCGAGTCGTCCTGCTCTCCTCGCGGCCCGGTCGCGTGGTGCGCGAGTGGACCGTGGACCTGCCGCAGCCGCGGCGCATCGAGGACCCGGGGGTGTCGCGCCTGAGCGCCGAGATCACCGAGCACCTGCGTGAGGAGATCGCCCGTCATGGCCACTGAGACAGCCGCGCACGTGCGCACCAGCGAGCGCGACCTGGCCGCCGGGCTCGACGCGCTCGAGAGGCCGATCGCGGACCCCCGTCGGTCCGCCTGGCAGGAGGCCTGGCGCGCCATCTGGCCGGTCCTCGGCGCCCTCGCGGTCCTCGTCGCCGTGTGGCAGGTCGCCTACGTCCTCGAGCTCAAGCCCCCGTACGCCCTGCCCAGCCCGGCCGACGTCTGGCAGACCCTGCTCGCGTCGATCCAGGACGGCTCCGCCTGGCGGGCCGTGAGCCTCAGCCTGCAGCGCGCGGCCGTCGGGTTCGTCATGTCCGTCGTCGTCGGCGTGACCATCGGGGTCGTGCTCGCGGCCTCTCCCCTGCTGCGGCGCGCGTTCGGCCCGATCGTCACGGGCCTGCAGTCGCTGCCGTCGGTCGCCTGGGTGCCCGCGGCCATCATCTGGTTCCAGTTCAGCAACGCGACGATGTACGCGGTCATCCTGCTCGGCGCCGTGCCGTCGATCGTCAACGGGCTGCTCGCGGGGACCGACCAGGTGCCCCCGCTGTACCTGCGCGTCGGCCAGGTGCTGGGCGCCCGCGGCTGGACCCGCATCCGCTACGTGCTCCTGCCCGCGGCACTGCCCGGCTTCCTGGGCGGGCTCAAGCAGGGCTGGGCGTTCGCGTGGCGCTCCCTGATGGCCGCCGAGCTCATCACCTACTCACCGCAGCTGGGCACCGGCCTCGGCCAGCTGCTCGACATCGGCCGGACCACCAGCGACATGTCGCTGGTCATCGCGGCGATCAGCCTGATCTTCCTGGTCGGCATCCTCATCGAGCTGCTGGTGTTTGCGCCGCTCGAGCGGCACGTGCTGCACTCGCGTGGGCTCACGGGCTCTGTGTCGTCGAAGGGCCGCGGCTAGGAACGCGCACGCACCACACCAGCAGCCCGCGCACGTACGACGCCTGGCCCGCGTGCTGCAGGCTGTCGCCGACGATGCTGACCAGCCGCACGCCGAGCGTCACCGGCGGGTCCCAGCGCTCGTCGACGACGACATCCAGGTCGGCGTCGGTCAGTCGCTCCAGATACGCGGTCGTCTGCTTCTCGACCGCGCCGTAGTACCCCAGCAACAGCTCGCCCGGCGCCCGGACCTGGGCGACCTCATCGGCGCTCTGCCCGTACCCGCTGGCGGCGCGGTCGAACGGCAGGTCGAAGCGGTCCGCCCACCCCTGCGCGGTCCAGACCTGCTCGACGCCGGCGACGTCGGCGATCTGCGCGTCCTGGCCGCGGCCCGCGTGCCACGCAAGCCAGGCGATGGTGTTGGCGGCGGGGTCGGGCCGCCACGTCAGGTCGTCGACGGACAACCCGCCGACGGCACGCTCCAGCACCTCCCCCACGCGGGAGAACGACTCGGTCAGCAGCTGGGAGATGTCCACGAGCCCGACGCTACGACGAGGGACCCGGGCCCGCGCGATGGGGAAGGATGGCGCCAGGCGCAGGCCTCGACGAGGAGGATCGATGAGCGGCACGGTGGTGGTCACGGGCGCGGCCGGACGGGTCGGCACGTACCTGCGGCACGCGGACGGCGGCCTCGCGCTGCGGGGCTGGACGCCGATCCTGCTCGATGTGAAGGACCCGGGCGAGCCGTTCACGCACGTCGACATCCTCGATGAGGACGCGCTCACCGCGGCGATGACCGGCGCGGACGCCGTCGTGCACCTGGCCGCCATCCCGGGCGAGGACACGTGGGACGCCATCCTGCGCACCAACATCGACGGCACCTACCGGGTCCTCGAGGCCGCCCGGCGCGCCGGTGTGCGGCGGGTGGTCCTGGCGAGCTCCTGCCACGCCGTCGGCTTCTACCCGGCCGACGAGATCGCCCGCACGGACCGGACCACGCGGCCCGACACCTTCTACGGCGTATCCAAGGTCGCCGACGAGGCGCTGGCCAGCCTGTACGCCGACCGGTACGGGCTCGAGACGGTCTCCCTGCGGATCGGGCAGTGCGACGACGTGCCGCGCACCGCGTTCCACCTGGGCATCTGGCTCAGCCCCGGCGACGTGGTCCGACTGGTCGACGCCGCGCTGCGCGGACCCGTCGACGGGCACTGCATCGCGTACGGGGTCTCCGCGAACACGCGCGGCTGGTGGGACCTGACCACCGCGCGGTCGCTGGGCTACGAGCCGCAGGACGACGCCGAGCGCTACGACGACGACGTCGCGCCGTACGACGGCCCGCAGCTCCTGGGCGCCGACATGGTGTCGTAGTGAGCTACGCGTTCGAGGCCCCGCTGTGGCTCTGGGACGCCCGACGCACCGACGTGTGGACCTTCGTCAACCTCCCGACGGAGATCGCCGACGAGGTGCTCGACCTCGTCGGCGACCGCACCCGCGGGTTCGGGTCGGTGCGGGTCGAGGTCACCGTGGGCGACACCGTGTGGCGGACGTCGATCTTCCCGTCGTCGGACACCTACGTGCTGCCGGTGAAGAAGGCCGTGCGCCGGGCCGAGTCGCTCGAGATCGGCGACCCGGTCCGCGTGCGGCTGACCCTGGTGGACTTCTAGGTCCCTGACCCGCACCGACGAAGGATCTCGTCGACGACCGCCTCGATCGGTGCGGTCGCGTCGATGACCTCGCCGTCCTGCGGGACGTCCGCGCCGGTCTGGTGAAACCGCACGATGAGCGCCCGGTCGGTGGGCACCCCGCCACCCCACTCCTCGTCCGGTCGCGCGTCGAGCCGTCGGTGCAACGTGGCGAGGTCGACCTCGAGGACGAAGACCTTGTCGAACAGGTCGAGGAAGCGGGAGAAGTTCCGCGAGCCGCCGCAGAAGAAGGTCGCCGGCTCCCCCTGGTCGGCCGCCAGGGCCCTGACCTTGTCGACGTCCCAGAGGTGGTTCTCGTGCGCGCCGACCGTGGTCGGCTCACCGGTGTCAGGGTCGCCCTGGTAGGCCAGCTCCCGGTCGCCGTGTATCACCTGGTACCCGCGACGCTGCAGCTCGTCGGCCACCGACGTCTTGCCGGTGCCGGAGAGTCCTTCGACCAGATAGTTCGTCCTGCCCACGCGCCGGAAGCTAGCACCGCGTCGTGCCGTCGGTCCGCCCTATTGATCACCGATGATGTGGCGACCGACCACCCGTCACCTGGAGTCCCGCATGAGCGTCGCCTACTGGGTCCTCGCCTCGCTGCTCGCCGCCCTGTACCTGTACTCGGGCGGCAAGAAGGTGCTGCAGTCGCGGGACCAGCTGCGGCCGATGATGGCCTGGGTGGACGACCTGCCCTTCCGGGTCGTGCGCACGATCGGCGTGCTGGAGGTGCTGGGCGCCGTCGCGCTGATCGTGCCTCCGCTGGTCGGCGTCGCCCCGTGGCTCGCCCTCGTCGCCGCGATCGGCTTCGTGCTGCTGCAGATCGGCGCGGTCACGCTGCACGTGTCGCGCGGCGAGGTCAGGTCCGCGATCGCGTTCAACGGGACGCTGCTCGCCCTGGCCGGCATCACGGCCTGGCTCGCGACGATCTGGGTCTAGACGAGGTCCGCGAGCAGCGCCGCGGCCCGAGCCGCGCCGTCGGTCTGCACCGGCCGGTAGCGGACGTCCCGACCGGCCTCCTTGAGGATCGCCTCCGCCAGCGCGTCCGGGTCCAGCGCGTCCTCGTAGGCCAGGTGCTGGCCGGCCTCGTACCGGTCGAGCCGCTTGCGCACGTGCACGTTCTGCTCGAAGTGGTGGCGCAGCGGCACGTAGACGAACGGCTTGTTCAGCGCCGTGAGCTCCATCGTCGTCGTCAGGCCGCCCTGCACCACGGCAACGTCGCTCGCCGCGAGGTGCCGGAACAGGTCGGGCACGTAGCCGAGCACCGTCGAGCCCTCGCCCGTCGGCAGCGAGCCCGGGTCGATGCGCGGACCGGTGACGAAGGCGAACCGGAGCTCCGGGGCCGCCTCGCGCACCAGCGGCACGACCTCCATGACGCGGCGCAGCAGCGAGGTGCCGACGCCCGAGCCGCCGACGGTGACCAGGCAGAGCTTCTCGCCCGGGCGGACACCCAGCTCAGCACGCAGTCGGTCGGTGCCGTCGAGCGACCCCGGGTCGAACCCGGTGACGTAGCCCGCGAAGTCGAAGTTCTCCTCCGTCCAGGTGCGGATGCTGGGCAGGCCGGGGCCGAAGTCGTCCTCGACCACGTCGTCGGGATCGCCGACGAACACCGACTTGTCCCGCACGCGCGCGAACCGCGCGCGCTGCTCGATCATCTCCGCGTTGTAGTCGGCCGTCAGCGCGGCCTCCGCGGCGCCGCCGTCGGCCATCGGCAGCCAGCCGACGAAGTCCGTCATCCAGGCGAACGCAAACCGCTTGAGCTCGGGGTTCTCGTGCAGGAAGTAGTCGACGTCCCAGGCTTCGTCGCCGATGACCAGGTCGTAGTCGCCGTCGGCCACGACCTCGTCGAACACCATGAAGTTGTGCACCAGGATCTCGTCCATCCGGCGGATCGCCTGGAACGCGTGCAGGTCGTGCTCGCCCGCCTCGTGCTCGATGTGGCCCGACTCGTTGCGCAGCCACGCGGACGCCGGGTGGACGCGCTCGCCGTGCTGCGCGAGCACCCGGGTGACCGGGTTCTGCGCGAGCCAGTCGATCTGCAGCCCGGGGCGGCGCGCGCGCAGCTCGGCCGCGATGGTGACGTCGCGCTGGGCGTGCCCGAGGCCGATGGGCGACGAGAGGTACAGCGCGCGCGGCGCCCGGCTCGCGGCGCGCCGCCAGGTCGGTCGCGGCGGCGCCGGGTGCAGCCGGTCGACGAACTGCGCGATCAGGTGGTTGATCTTCACCGGGTCGCGCGCCGACGGGCCGTGCCCCGCGTCCTCGATGAGGACCAGGTCGCCGCGGGTCAGCTCGGCCAGCTTCTCGCCGAACGCCTGCGGACGGATGCGGTCATCGGTGCCGTGCACCACGACCACGGGACAGGTGACCCTCTCGGCGAGCGGGGCGATCGGCTCGCAGATCGCCCCGTCGCACCCGAGGCGGCCGGCGGTCGTGTCCGCGAGCACCTGCGGCGCGATCTCGTGCGCCCAGCCGATGCAGTCCTCGATCTGCTTGGTGGAGTGCGGCTCGGGGAACATCTTGCGGAAGAAGAACGCCGTAAAGTCGTCGTACCCGCCGCCCAGCCAGTAGTGCTTGTTGTACTTGGCCCAGCCATGGGTGTCCTCCAGCGGCTCGTCCCACGGGACGTGGTCGCGGCCCGGCGTCGCCACGTCCAGGCCGCACGACGGGGCGATGGCCATCAGCCCGGTCACACGCTCGGGGTGCTTCGCAGCGACGTGCACCGCCCAGGACGCCCCGCACGACTCGGTGACCAGCACCGCGACACCGGTCGCCGTGGCGTCGAGCACCGCGACGATGTCGTCCGCGTACTCGACGTCCGTGTAGGCGGCCGCCCCCTCTGGCCGGCCCGAGCGGCCGCTCCCCCGACCGTCGAACGTGATCACCCGGTAGTGCCGGGCGAGGAAGCCGAGCTGCGCCTTCCAGAACAGCGACGGCACGATCGACCAGGTGGGGACCAGGAGCACGGTGGGCGCGTGGTCCTGGCCGTAGACCTCGTAGGCGAGCTCCACCCCGTCCCGCACGACGACGCCGACGTCATCGGGATCGGCGGACCTGCTCGGGCGACGCTGGGTCACCCTTGCAGTGTCCGCCCGGTGGGTGCCCGTCGTCACGGCCGGATCTCGAACACGTTGTTGAACGGCGTGCTCGCGGCGGTGCGGAAGGTCGAGAACCCGGCGGCCGTGGAGACGTCGCGGATCTTGGCCGGGCCGGCCTGCGTGCCGAGGGCGAGCCCGACGTCCTGGCTCAGCGACGCGGGCGTGCACAGGAGCGTCGAGAAGCCGTAGTAGGCCCGGCCGACGGTGTTCAGGTTGTCCTCGACGCGGTCGCCCGCCATCGGCTCGACCACCATCCAGGTGCCGTCCTCCGCGATCGCGCTGCGCACGTGCCGCGCGGCGCCCACCGGGTCGCCCATGTCGTGCAGGGCGTCGAAGACCGCGATGAGGTCGTAGCCGGTGCCCGTGAACTCGGTGGCGGAAGCGACCTCGAACGTGACCCGGTCCGCCACGCCCGCGGCGACGGCGCGCTCGCGAGCGACGGCGATCGACTCGGCGTGGTAGTCCGAGCCGACGAAGACCGAGTTCGGGAACGCCTTCGCCAGCAGGATCGTCGAGGCGCCGTGCCCGCAGCCGACGTCGGCCACGCGGGCGCCCGCCTCGAGCTTGGCCTGGACGCCGTCGAGCGCGGGGATCCACTCGGTGAGCAGGTGGCCGTTGTACATGGTGCGGAAGAACCGCTCACAGCCGTGGTGCACGTCCGTGTGGTGCTGGTGCCAGCCGAGGCCGTCACCGTCGCGGGCGACGTCGAAGATGGCCGGGGCGTCGTGGACGGTGCCGAACGCCAGCTGGAAGAAGCCGGCCAGGTAGGCGGGGCTCGTCGGGTCCGCAAGCGCGACGGCGTGCTCGGCGGGCAGCGTGTAGCGCCGGTCCTCGGCGTCGTACTCGACGTACCCGCCGGCGGCCTGGTTGTTGAGCCACTCTCGGGCGTAGTGCTCGCTGGTGCCGGTCTGCTCGGCCAGCTCGGCCGGGGTGGTCGGGCGGCCGTCGGCCATCGCCGTGTAGTAACCCAGCTTGTCGCCCATCACGACCAGCGCCGTGTTCAGGGTCGCGCCAACCTCGTCGACGGCCCGGAACACGAAGGACATGAGCTTGTCGGGGTCGATGGTCCGCTGGGGAAGGGTCTCGGTCATGGTCGTGCGCTCCTCGGTCGGGGTGGATCTGTCCCTGTCGAGACTGGCGGGGACGGGGCCCAGTCGGATCAGGTGGCCCCCCTGGTCCGCTCCCTAGACTCGATCTGTGCTGGTCGGCCGCGAGCGCGAACGCCAGGTCATCGCGACGCTGGTCGCCGCCGCGCGCGTCGGCGAGAGCGGCACGCTGGTGCTCACCGGCGAGGCGGGGATCGGCAAGAGCGCGCTGCTCGAGGACGCCGCGTCGGCCGTGTCCGACGCGGGCATGCGCGTGCTGCGGGCCGCGGGGATCGACGCCGAGCGCGAGGTGCCGTTCGGCGGGCTGCTCCAGCTCCTGCGGCCCGTCCTCGGCCTGCTCGACGCCATCCCGGCACCCCAGGCCGAGGCGCTGGGCTCGGCGCTCGCGCTGGTGCCGGGATCCGGCGGCGAGCGGTTCGCGGTCGGCGCGGCGGTGCTCAGCCTGCTGAGCCGCGTGGCCGAGGACGGACCGGTCGCGGTGGTCGTCGACGATGCCCACCTGCTCGACCCGCCGTCGGCGCAGGCCCTGTGCTTCGCGGCCCGACGCCTCACCGCCGACCCCGTCGTCGTCCTGCTCGCGGTCCGCGACGAGGCGCCGTCGGTGGTGGGATCGGCAGGCCTGCCCGAGCTGGCGCTCGGGGGCCTGGCCGACGACGACGCCGCGTCGCTGGCCCGCTCGGTCGGCCACCGCCTCTCCGACGAGGCCCGCGCGCACCTGCTGGCGGCGACCGGGGGCAACCCGCTCGCCCTGCTCGAGCTCACCGACGACGGGGTCGACGCCCTCCCGCCGGGCGCGCCGATCCCGGTGCCCGCCTCCCTGGCCAGGACGTTCGCCCGCCGGGCGGACCAGCTCTCGCCGGCGGCCCGGACCGCCTTGCTGGTCGCGGCGGCCGGTGGCGGTGATCTCGCCGCGATCACCGGGGCGTGCGCGTTGCTCGGCGTGTCCGTGACCGACCTCGACGAGGCCGCGCAGGCGCAGCTGCTCACCGTCGGGCCCGACCGCGTGACGTTCCGGCACGACCTCGTCCGCTCGGGTGTCTACGCGGAGGCCGGCGCGGCCACCCTCCGCGCGGTCCACGGGGCGCTCGCCCGCGCGGTGCCGGCCGACGACGTCGACCGCCGCGCCTGGCACCTCGGCGAGGCGACGGCCACCCCCGACGACTCCGTCGCGTCCGTGCTCGACGACGCCGCGACCCGCGCCCGCGCCCGTGGCGCGCACGCGGTCGCCGCGGCGGGGTTCGAGCGTGCGGCTCGGCTCACGCAGGACCCGCGCGACCGCGTGCAGCGCCTCGTCTCGGCGGCAGAGAGCGCGTGGCGCGCCGGGCTGCCGGACGCCGCCGTCGACCTGCTCGCCCGGGCGTCGGCGCTGCCCCAGACCCCGGACCTGCGCGTCCGAGCGGCGGCGCTGGACGGCGCGGTGGCGATGCGCACGGGCTCGATCGAGCGCGCCCGGGACATCCTCATCACGGCCGGGCTCGCGGCCGCCGACGACGACCCGGACGCCGCCATCTGGCTGCTCGCCGACGGGATCCAGGCCAGCCAGTTCGCGGGGGACGTCGCGGCCGCTGCCTCCGCCGCCGCCCGGATCGGGGAGCTGGACGCGCGGACGGCGCGGGCGAGGTGGGTCGGCACGATGGCCGCGGCGGTCGCCGGCATCCTCACCGGGCGTGGCGGCCCCGACCTCCTGCGCGCGGGAATCGCCCAGGCGGAGCAGTTCCTCGCGGACCCGCAGCTGGCGCCGTGGCTCGTCGTCGGCCCGCTGTACCTGCGGGAGAGCGCCGTCGGCCGCGACGTGATCCCGACCGTCGTCGCCCACACGCGCAGTCGCACCGACATCGGCGGCCTGCCGATCCTGCTGTTCTACGTCGCGCGCGACCAGGCGACCACCGACCGCTGGGACGACGCCGTCGCCGGCTACACCGAGGCGGTCCAGCTGGCCCGCGAGGCCGGCCAGTCGACGGACGTCGCGGCCTGCCTGGCTGGCCTGGCCTGGCTCGAGGCCCGCCGCGGCGACGTGGCCGCGTGCCGGTCCCACGCCGCCGAGGCGCTCGACATAGCGCGGACGCACCACCTGGGGTTCTTCCACGCGTGGGCGATGACGGCGCTGGCCGAGCTCGAGCTGGGCCTCGGGCACGTCGAGGCCGCGCTCGACGGCTACACCGCGCTCGCCCGTCTGCTCACCGAGCTCGGCTTCATGGACGTCGACCTGTCCCCCGCCGCGGAGATGGTCGAGGCGCTCGTGCACCTGGGTCGCGACGAGGAGGCGCACGCCCTGGCGGCGTCGCTGACCGAGCGCGCTGAGCTCAAGGGCCAGCCGTGGTCGCTCGCGCGGGCAGCCCGCGCCGCCGGCCTGACCTGCCCGGACACCGTAGTCGACGTCTGCTTCTCGGTGGCGCTGGCCTATCACGGCCACACGCCGGACGACTTCGAGACGGCCCGCACCGAGCTGGCGTACGGCTCCCGGCTGCGCCGCCTGAAGCGCCGGGTGGACGCGCGCCCGCACCTGCGCGCCGCCCTCGCGACGTTCGAGCGGCTCGGCTCGGTCCCCTGGGCCGACCAGGCCGCCGCCGAGCTGCGCGCCACCGGCGAGACCGCCCAGCGCCGCAGCGCGACCGGCCTCGACCACCTCACGCCCCAGGAGCTGCAGGTGGCCCGCATGCTCGCCGGCGGCCGCACCACCCGGGAAGCGGCGGCCGCGCTGTTCCTCAGCCCGAAGACGATCGAGTACCACCTGCGCAACGTGTACCTGAAGCTCGGGGTGCGCTCCCGCGCCGAGCTGGCGGACGCCATTCCCGGGCGGGACTCCTGATCGTGGTGCGATCGCGGCGGGCCGAGAGCCTCTAGCCTGGCGGGAACGGGAGGGGGCCGACGATGGCCGACGTCGCGCCAGGGGACACCGTCGCCCTGGACCTGACCACCCGCAAGACGTACCGGTACCTGCGCGTCTCCGTCGTGGGGATGGCGCTGCTGCTGGGGACGTCGCTCGCGATCGAGATGATCTGGGGCGACAGCCCGCGCCTCGGCTCGATCAGCGCGTACTACTACACCGCCGTGAAGGCGGTGTTCATCGGCGCCCTGGTCGCCATCGGCCCCGCACTCATCGCGATCAAGGGCCGGCCCGGCTGGGAGGACGCCCTGCTCGACCTGGCGGGCATGGTGATCCCGCTGGTGGCGTTCGTGCCGACGCCGCTCAAGCACGGCTGCGAGGCGGGCGTCGAGACGTGCCTGCCGGCCGACCTGGTGCCCGGCGTCGAGAACAACGTCAGCGCTCTGCTGGTCGTCGGCGGGGTGGGGCTGGTGTTCGCGTGGTGGAGCGCACGCCCGCGGGGCCGCGCTATGACGATCGCGCTCCTCGTCGCGACCGGCGTCTGGGCAGCGTTCGGGTTCTGGTTCGTCTTCTCGCGCGACACGTTCCTCACCGGCGCGCACTACGCGTCGGCGATGACGTTCTTCGTCCTCATCGCCGGCGTCGCGTGGATCAACGGCCGGCGCGCGCCGGAGCGCGGGAACGTCCGGGGCATGACGCCGCACGGGTACGCCGGCACGTACAAGCTGATCAGCCTGCTCATGGTGCTGACCATCGTGGTCGCCGCCGCGCTGTACGCGGTCGCGGCGCTGTCCGGGTTCACGCTCTGGTTCGGGACGATCCTCGTCGTGGAGGCGATCCTGCTCTTGCTGTTCGTCGTCTTCTGGGTGCTGCAGACGGTGGAGAACTGGAACGAGGAGGCGGTCGAGACGACGCCCCCGGAGGCGTGACTCAGCCCGCGACCACGACCCGGATCTCGTTGTTCCACGGGTCCTCGAAGGCCAGCACCTGACCGTCGTCGCGCACCGCGATGCCGCGGCTCGCCAGGCGGGCGCCGAGGGCTCCGCGCTCGTCGGCCGTCGGCAGCTCGATGGTGACCTCACCGAGCCCGAGCGCCGGCCACCGGCCCTGCGCACCGCGGCTCTGCCAGGTGTTCATCGCCAGGTGGTGGTGGTACCCACCGGCGGACACGAACAGCGCCTGCGTGCCGTACTCGGCGGTGACCTCGAAGCCGACGGTGTCGACGTAGAACTGGTGGGCGGTCGTGATGTCGCCGACCTTGAGGTGCACGTGCCCCACCGCGGCCGCCCCGTCGAGCGCGTCCGGGTCCGCGAGGTTCTCGCGCAGGAACCCGTTCGGGTCCAGGTACTCGGTCGCCATCGCGACGCGGCCGTTCTCCCAGCCCCACTGCTCGCGCGGCCGGTCCCAGTACAGCTCGACGCCGTTGCCCTCGGKGTCGTCGAAGTACAGCGCCTTGGAGACCAGGTGGTCGGAGCTGCCCGTGAACGAGGACGGGAAGTGCCGCGCGACCGAGAACACCGACGAGGCCAGGTCGGCCTGCTGGTCGAACAGGATCGCGGTGTGGAAGAGGCCGGCCGCCGACGACGGCGCGTGCTTGAGCAGCGGCGTGTGCTCGAGGACGACGGACGGCACCCCCTGCCGGCCGAGAGTGACGCGGTCGCCCTCCTGGCCGATCACGGTCAGGCCGACGCCGCGCGCGTAGTAGTCGGTCATGGCGTCGAGGTCGCCCACCTTGAGCGTCACGGCACCGACGTCGGTGCGCCCGTCCAGGATCTCGGTCATCGGGTCAGCCCGAACCCGCCGGTCCACGACGTCTGCTCGGACGCCGCGAGCGCAATCTGGAGGAAGCCGAAGGCCTCGAGCTCGTGGGCGCGCTTCAGCGAGCCGGCGTCGACGGCGCGCAGGCCACCCGCCTCGACGACCGCGCTCAGCGCCGCCTTGGCTTCGGCGTCGTCGCCCGCGATGAGGACGCTCGTCTTCTCCTCGCCCACCTCGCCGCTGGTCAGGGTCGCGCCGAAGGTCGTGTTGAAGGCCTTGAGCACGGTCGCTCCGGGGATCGCCTCGGCGAGGACGGCGGCGGCGGAGCTACCGGTCGGCACCACCAGGCCGTCGAACGTGGCGGCGTCGATGGGGTTGGACACGTCCACGATCACCTTGCCGTCGAGCTGGCCCTCGTACTGCGCGAGGACCTCGTCGTACGCGCCGTACGGCAGCGCGAGGACGACGATGTCGCCGGTGAGTGCGTCACCGATCGTGCCGTGCTTCGCGCCCGGGATGGCCACCTTGACCGGCTGGCGGGTGAGCACCTGGGCCTCGTTTCCGCCGGCGACGACGCGCCACGCGATGGCGCGGCCCATGGTCCCGGCCCCGATGATCGTCACAGTGCTCACAGCGTCGTCCTCCTGGATTTTTGTTGTCGCTTCAACAACTCTACCTCTAATACTTGTAGCGTCAAGTATTTGATAGAGTCGCTCTCATGAGCGACGTGCGATGGCTGAGCGCGGACCAGCTGCGCGCCTGGAAGAAGCTCATCGCGGTGGTCGAGCTGCTCCCCGGCACGCTCGAGTCCCAGCTCCAGCGCGACTCCAGCCTGAGCCACTTCGAGTACTTCACGCTCGCCATGCTCTCCGAGGCACCGGAGCGCACCCTGCGGATGACGGCTCTCGCCGCGCACACGAACGCGACGCTCGCCCGACTGTCGCACGTGGTGTCCCGGCTGGAGAAGCGCGGCCTCGTCCGGCGCGAGCCCTGCGCCGAGGACCGGCGCGCGACCAACGCGATCCTCACGCCCACGGGCTGGCGCGCGGTCGAGGCCGCCGCCCCCGGCCACGCCGGCACCGTCCTGGCCACCGTGATCGACCCCCTGACCGCGGCCGACGTCGCCGACCTCGACCGGGTCATGGGCCGCATCCTCGAGGTCCTCGACCCCGCCCACGTCATGGTGGAGCCCGCGACGACCGATGACTGAGGTGTGCTGCTCACCCTCACGCTGATCGGCTTGCTCACCCTCGCGGCGGGCCTCGCCGTGCGCTGGGTGCTGCACCGCGTCGACGCGCTCGGCCGGGTCGCGCCCTTCCCGAAGATCAGCATCGGCCTCTCGCTCGTGCTGGCGCTGTGCTGCGCGGTCCCGCTGGCCGTGCAGGGGTGGGTCGAGAGCCGGCTCGAGCGCGCGGCGGTCGAGGTCGCCGGCGGGCCGGTGGAGGTGCACTGCCAGGGACTCGGGCAGGCGTTCCTCGACCTGGGGGCCGAGCTGGGCTTCGTCCGCTGGGGCCCCGGCGGCGTCCCCGAGCGGTCGACGCTGATCAAGCGGGACCCGTGCGCCCACCTGCGCACATGGCTGTGGTCGGCCAAGGCGCGCCCGACGCTCGACCAGGTCGTCGCGGTGCACGTGCTCACCCACGAGACCATGCACATGGTCGGGATCACGGACGAGGCCCACGCCGAGTGCGCCGCGGTGCAGCGAGACGCCGGGATGGCGCAGGCGCTCGGCGCGTCGCCGATCGAGGCCGCCGACCTCGCGCGCCGGTACTGGATCGAGGTGTACCCGCGCATGCCCGACGGGTACGTGGGCGGCTGCGGCGCGGGCGGGACGTACGACGAGGGGCTGCCGACACCGCCCTGGTGACGCCGGGGTGCAGACAACCGGGGCCGCACCTGGTGTGCTGGGGACCGCACGGCAAGGAGGCCGACATGTGTCGCTGGCTCGCGTACACCGGATCACCCGTCCTCATCGAGGACCTGCTCTACAAGCCCACCAACTCGCTCGTCATGCAGAGCCTGCACAGCCGGCTCGGCGCGGAGGCCACCAACGGCGACGGCGTCGGGGTCGGCTGGTACGACGACCACTCCCCCACTCCAGGGGTGTTCCGGAGCATCGAACCGGCGTGGAGCGACCGGAACCTGCGCGAGCTGGCCGGCCACGTGCGCTCGGGTGTCGTGCTCGCGCACATCCGCGCCACCAGCGGCTCCGCGGTGCAGCAGACCAACTGCCACCCGTTCCGCTACGGGCGCTGGCTCTGGATGCACAACGGGCTGCTCGCCGGGTTCTCCGCCATGAAGCGTGACCTCGCGCTCGCGGTGGACCCGGACCTGTACCCGTTCATCGAGGGGTCGACGGACTCCGAGATCCTCTTCTTCCTCGCCCTCACGTTCGGCCTCGAGGACGACCCGCCGGCCGCCGTGGCCCGCGCGGTGGGGCTGGTCGAGCAGGTGGGGCGCGCGCACGGCGTCGCGTTCCCCGTGCAGATGACCGTCTGCACCACCGACGGGGACCGGATGTGGGCGTTCCGCTACTCCACCGAGGGGCAGAGCCGGTCGCTGTTCCGGAACGCCGACGTCGCCGTCCTCAAGTTGCAGTACCCGGAGAACCCCGTGCTGCACGACCTCGATGCCTCGACCCGCGTCGTGGTGTCCGAGCCGCTGGGCGACCTCAAGGGCGCGTGGCACGAGGTGCCGGAGAGCAGCTGCCTCGTGGTCGACGGCGGCCGCGAGGAGCTGAGGGCCTTCGCGCCGGTCTGAGCCGTCACGCGTCGGGGTCGGGGAGGCACAGGCAGAACGGGTGTCCGGAGGGGTCGGCGTAGACGCGGAACGGGTCGTCGGCGTGGCCCTCCTCCGCGGGCGTGCCCGTGAGGGGCCTCGCGCCCAGCCGCACGGCGTCCTCGTGTGCCACGTCCAGGTCGTCGACGTCCAGGTCGAGGTGCACGCGGGCTCCCACGCGCCACGGCGCCACCACCGCGTCCGAGCGCTGGAACGCCAGGCGCACGGGCCGGTCGGGGTCCATGAGCAGGAGGAAGTCGTCGCCGGCGGGGTCCTCGTCCTCGTGGCCCGGCGCGTAGTCCCAGCCGAGCAGCCGGCGGTAGAACTCGGCCAGCTCGCGGGGCTCCGCACAGTCCAGGGTCGGTTGGCGCAGGTGTCGGATCGTCATGATCCGACCGTAGGACGGGTCGTCGTCACATGCCCGACACGTGGGTACGGTTCACTCGGCGCACCATGGACCTGACCTCACTCGACCGCGTCCGCGCGGCACACGACCGGACCGACCTCGCGCTCGGTCCCGGCAGCGCGCCCCTGGCCGGCGGCACGTGGCTGTTCTCCGAGACGCAGCCCGACCTGACCGAGCTGGTCGACCTCACGTCGCTGCGGTGGCCCGCGATCGAGCTCACGCCCGAGGGCCTCTCCGTGGCGGCCACGTGCACCGTCCGGGAGCTCGTCGACCTCCCGCCCGTCGACGGCTGGGCCTCGCAGCACCTGGTCGAGCGGTGCGCACGGTCGCTGGTGGCGTCGGAGAAGATCTGGGACTGGGCGACGGTCGGCGGCAACATCTGCGTCGCCCTGCCCGCCGGCGCGCTCACGACGTGGGCGGTCGCGCTCGACGCGACGGCGGTGGTGTGGACGCCCGACGGAGGCGAGCGCCGCCAGCCCGTCGCCTCCTTCGTCACGGGGGTGCGATCGACGACCCTCGCGCCCGGCGAGGTGCTGCGTGCGGTGGTCGTGCCCGCTGAGGTCCTCGGCGAGCCCGCGGTCTTCCGCCGCGTCGCGCTCACGCGACACGGGCGCTCCGGCGCGATCGTCGTCGGCCGCCGGTCCGCCGACGGTGGCCTCGTCGTCACGCTCACCGCGGGCGTCCCGCACCCGCACCGGCTCGCCTTCGCGACCTTCCCGGGTGCCGACGAGCTGCGCGCCGCGATCGAGCGGATGGACGACTGGTACGACGACCCCCACGGCGCCCCGGACTGGCGGCGCGCCATGACGCTGCGGCTCGCCGAGCAGGTCCGGGAGGAGCTCGCATGAGGTTCGAGGTCAACGGCGCACCGCTCGACGTCGATCCGGCGCCCGGCCAGGTGCTGCGCACGCTCCTGCGAGAGCACGGCCACGTCGAGGTGAAGAAGGGCTGCGACACGGGCGACTGCGGCGCGTGCACGGTGCTGCTCGACGGTCGGCCGACCCACTCGTGCCTCGTGCCCGCGTACCGCGCGGACGGCCGCTCGGTGACCACGGTCGCGGGTCTCGGCACGGTGGACGAGCCGCACCCGGTCCAGCAGGCGTTCGTCGACGCGGCCGCGTTCCAGTGCGGGTTCTGCACCGCGGGCCTGGTCACCACGGTGGCCGGCCTCGACCTCACCGGGGGCGACGACGAAGACACCGCCCGGTTGCTCAAGGGGAACCTCTGCCGCTGCACGGGCTACCGCTCGATCTGCGACGCCGTCGCCGGCCGCCGCAACACCGTCGACCCGCTGGCCGGGCAGGACGCGGGCCGCTCGGTGCGCTCCCCCGCCGCCCGGCGGATCGTCACCGGCCGGGAGCCCTTCACGCTCGACGTACCTGCCACCGACCTCGCGCACCTCGCCGTGCTGGGCAGCCCCCACGCCCACGCCCGGATCGTGTCGATCGACGCCGCCGAGGCCCTCGCGGCGCCCGGTGTCCTCGCGGTCCTCACCCACGAGGACTCGCCCGCGACGCTCTTCTCGACCGCCCGCCACGAGTCCCGCCTGGACGACCCCGACGACACCCGCGTGCTCGACCCCGTCCTGCGGTTCCGCGGCCAGCGGGTCGCCGTCGTGGTGGCCGAGTCGCTGCGCGAGGCCGAGCGAGCGCGCGCGCTCCTCCGGGTCGAGTACGAGGTGCTCCCGGCGGTCGTCGACCCCGCCGAGGCGCGACGGCCCGGCGCCCCGCTGGTCCACGGCGACAAGGGTCCCGAGGCGCGGATCTCCGAGCCGGGACGCAACGTGGTCGCGCAGCTGCACGACGAGATGGGCTMCGTGAGCGCGGCGCTGGCGTCGTCGGCCCACCGCGTCAGCGGCACGTACCGGACCAGCCGCGTCTCCCACGCCGCGCTCGAGACCCACGCGACCCGCGGCTGGCTCGACGAGGACGGCCGCCTGGTGCTGCGCACCAGCACCCAGGTCCCCTACCTGGTCCGCAAGGAGATCGCGCACATCTTCGATCTCCCGCTCGACCGCGTCCGCGTCCTGACGGGCCGCGTCGGCGGCGGGTTCGGCGGCAAGCAGGAGCTGCTCACCGAGGACGTCGTCACGCTCGCCGTCCTGCGCACCGGTCGCGCCGTGCAGTACGAGATGACGCGGGCCGACGAGTTCACCATCGTGCCCAGCCGGCACCCCGTGCGGGTCGAGGTCGAGCTCGGTGCCGACGCCGACGGCGTCCTCACCGCCATGCGCATCGACGTGCTCAACAACACCGGCGCGTACGGCAACCACGGGCCGGGCGTCATGTTCCACGGGGTCAGCGAGTCGATGGCCGTGTACCGCTGCCCGAACAAGCGGGTCGACGCCGAGGCCGTCTACACCCACACGCTGCCGTCGGGCGCGTTCCGCGGGTACGGGCTGGGGCAGATCATCTTCGCCATCGAGTCCGCGATGGACGACCTTGCACGCTCCGTCGGCATCGACCCGTTCGACCTGCGCCGCCGCAACGTCGTCGTCCCGGGCGACCACCTGCTGGTGACCGACCCCGACGAGGTGAGCGACCTCGGCATCAACTCGTACGGCCTGGACCAGTGCCTCGACCTGGCGCAGGCAGCCCTTGCCGATCGCTCGCTCGACGCCCCGACCCCGGACGGCGCCCTCGTCGGCGAGGGGATGGCCGTCGCGATGATCGCGACCATCGCCCCGCGCGGCCACTACGCCGAGGCCACCGTCCGGCTGCTCGACGACGGACGCTACGAGGCGAGCATCGGCACCACGGAGTTCGGCAACGGCACGACGACCGTGCACGGCCAGCTGGTCGCCCAGGCCCTGGGTACCACCGTCGACCGGATCGTCATCCGGCAGTCCGACACCGACGTGGCCGGCTACGACACCGGCGCGTTCGGGTCCGCGGGCGTCGTCGTCGCCGGCCTCGCGCTGCACCGCGCGGCGTTGCAGCTGCGCGGAAAGGTGCTCGCCGCGGCTGCCGCGCTGCGCGAGCACCCGAGCGACGAACCGCGGTCCTGGGACGAGGGCCTGACGCCCGACACCGCCAGCGGGGTCCCCCTCACCGAGATCGCGCGCGCGGTGCCCGGGCTCACCGCCCAGGGCACCCACGACGGCTCCCCGCGGTCCGTGGCCTTCAACGTGCACGCGTTCCGGATGGCCGTCGACCCCGACACCGGCGAGGTCACCGTCCTGCGCTCGATCCAGGCCGTCGACGCCGGCACGGTTCTGCACCCCGAGCAGCTGCGCGGCCAGGTGGAGGGAGGCACCGGGCAGGCCGTCGGCACCGCGCTGTACGAGGAGATGCGGCTCGACGACGAGGGCCGCGTGACCACCGCGTCGTTCCGCAGCTACCACGTGCCGCAGATGATCGACCTGCCCCGCACCGAGGTGCTCTTCGCGCAGACCACCGACGACCTCGGCCCCCTGGGCGCCAAGTCCATGAGCGAGGCGCCCTACAACCCGGTCGCCCCGGCCCTCGCCAACGCGATCCGCGACGCCCTCGGCGTCCGCCCCCACGAGCTCCCGATGACCGCCGACCGCCTCTGGCGCCTGCTCCAAAGCTGACCCCACCACCCGCAACGTCCGCACCCGATAGGGCCAGACCCCGCAGGAGTGCGGACGTCCGCGAACCTGGTGCACGCAACGTCCGCACTCGATAGGGCCAGAACCCGCACGAGTGCGGACGTTACGGCGTGGTGGGACGTCCGCACATTGACGCGCCCCGACGACCGAATCCGCGGACACTGCCGATCCCCTGGGGGGACACCTAGCGTCCGAGCAGATGCAGGTCAGAGGCCCCATCTCCTCGGACGCAACGGGTTCACGACGCCTGATGTCCGAGTAAATGCGGGCCATGGCCCCCATCCGCTCGGACGTTACGGCCCACACCCAACGTCCGAGCAGGTGCCGGTCAGGGGCTCCACCTGCTCGGACGCAGCGGGTTCACCGCGCCTAGCGTCCGAGCAGATGCAGGTCAGGGGCCCCACTTGCTCGGACGTTGTGGGTCAGGGGGTTGGCGTTGCGTGGTGGATCGGGCCCGATAAGGCCGTGAGCGGGCGGCCCGAGGACGACGATCGGGCGGCGAGGACCTCCGCGAGGACCGAGATCGCGGTCTCCGCCGGGGTCGAGGCGCCGATGTCGAGGCCGATCGGGGCGTGCAGGCGGGCGAGCTCGTCGGGCCGGGCGCCGCGCTCGAGGAGGGCCGTGGTGCGCCGGTCCTGGGTCCGGCGCGAGCCCATGGCGCCCACGTAGCCGGCGCCGGACCGCAGCGCGGCCAGGACCAGGTCGGCGTCGAACCGGTCGTCGTGCGCCATCACGCAGACGACGTCACGCGGACCGAGCACCTGCAGGCCGAGATGGCGCACGGGCCAGTCGACGACGACCTCGTCGGCCCCGGGGTGCCGACGAGGCGTGGCCAGCACGGCGCGCGCGTCGCACACGGTCACCCGGTACCCGACCGCCCGCGCCGCGGCCGCGAGCGCGGCGGAGAACTCGAGCGCGCCGTAGACGACCATGCGCGGCGGCGCGGACGCGACCTCGATGAACACCTCGACACCTCCGTCGGGCCCGGCGACGCGCAGCAGGCCGGAGCGGTCGACGGACGGGACGAACCCGCGCGGGAGGGGGCCGTCGAGCGGTGTGACCACGACGGCGTCTGCGCCGCGGGCAGCGGCGGCGAGCGGTGGGAGGTCCGAGGGGCCGAGCTCGCGCGCGTGCACGCGCAGCACTCCCCCGCAGGTCAGGCCCACGGCGAACGCGTCCTCGTCCGTGACGCCGTACTCCTGGACGCCGGGCGCCGACCCGGCGAGCACGGACGCGCACAGCTCGTACAGGGCGCCCTCGACGCACCCGCCCGCGACGCTGCCGATGGCGGCACCCGTGTCGTCCACGGCCATCGAGGTGCCGACGACGGTCGGCCCGCTGCCGGTCATCGACACGACCGTGGCGACGGCGACGCGGTGGCCGTCGGTCAGGCGCGCGAGCAGGCGGTCCGCGATCTCGAGCACTCAGGTCACCTCCCCGCAACGTGACGGTGCTACCAAGACCCCATGCTGACACTCTCCGGGGCCGTGGCCGTCGTCGTCGATGCGCAGACCGAGCGCGTGGGGGACGTACACGTGACGGACGGGGTGGTCACGCGGGACCCGGCGCCGGGCGCCGAAAGGCTCGACGTGGCCGGCTGCGTGGTCACGCCCGGGCTGGTCAACGCGCACCAGCACCTGCTGCAGACCGCCTTCCGCACGCTGCCCGGCACGCGCGGCGTCCCCATGGCGTCGTGGTTGCCGACGATGGCCGCGGCCTACGCCGCCGCGGGCGTGGACGGCGAGCTCGCGGGAACAGCAGCCGCCGCCGGCCTCGCCGAGGCCTTGCTCAGCGGCGTGACCACGGTCGCCGACCACCACCTCACCTGGCCCGACGACGAGGACGCCTCGGTCGACGTCGCCCGCGGCACCGTGGACGCGGCGCACCGGCTGGGCGCCCGGCTCGTATTCGTCCGCGGCAGCGCCCGCGACGACCCGGAGCGCGCGGCGCTGTCCGCCGAGGCGATCGTGGCTGCCCTGCCCCAGAGCCCCATGCTGCAGCTCGCCGTCGGCCCGGCGGGCGTGCACAGCGACGGCCCCGAGACCTTCCGGCTGCTCGGCGAGGTCGCGGCGCGCCACGGCCTGCGGCGGCGCACCCAGGCGAACGAGCAGGTCGACGTGGTCGCGGCGGTCGAGCGGTACGGCCGGCGCCCGCTCGACCTGCTCGACGAGTGGGGGTGGCTCGCGCCGGACGTCACGCTCGCGCACCTGTGCGGGATCACCGACGACGAGCTGGCGCGCGTCGCGGCGAGCGGCGCGACCGCGACGCACGCGCCCGGCTGCGACCTGCCGATGGGCTGGGGCGTCGCGCCGGTGGCGGCCCTGCTCGACGCCGGCGTCCCCGTCGGTCTCGGCACGAGCGGCGGCGGGAGCAATGACGCCGGCCACCTGCTCGCCGACGCGCGGCTCGCGATGCAGGTCGCGCCGCTGGTCGGCCGCCCGTTGACCGCGCGCGAGGTGCTCGGCGCGGCGACGGCCGGCTCCGCGGCGGGTCTGGGCCGCCCCGAGCTGGGTCACCTGCGTCCCGGCGCCGCGGCGGACCTGTGCGTGTGGGACGTGTCAGGGGTGGCCGACGCGGGTGTCGCCGACCCGGTCGCCGGGCTGCTCTGGGCCGCGCCGGGCCGCCGCCCGCGGCACGTCGTCGTCGCCGGGCGCGTGGTGGTGCGGGACTTCGTGCTGCAGACCGCCGACGAGCACGACGTGGTGGCCGACCTCCGCCGTCGCGTCGGGCGCTGAGCGCTCACAGCTCGAGCACCAGGCTGGCGCCCGCGGCGCGCGAGACGCAGATCATCATCGTCGCGCCGCTGCCGCCGGGGCCGATGACGGAGTCGCGGTGCTCCACCGTCCCCTCGAGCACGGGCGTCTCGCAGCTGCCGCACGTGCCGACCCGGCAGGACGACACGACCATGGCGCCGCTGTCCTCGACGACCTGGAGGATGCTGCGCCCGGGCGGGACCGTCAGGGTCGTGCCCGACAGTGCGAGCTCAACCTCGAACGGTTCGCTCCACACCGGCGGCCCGAACTCGCGCGCCTCGAACCGCTCGGTGTGCACGGTCCACCCCGTCTCGACGGACGACTCGACGGCGTCCAGCAGCCGCCGCGGCCCGCAGCAGAACACCTGACCCGCCGGCCCGGCGGTGACCGCGCCGATGTCGAGACGCCGCCMCTCGTCCGCGGCGTAGACGTGCACGCGATCGGGGTGGTCCGCGACCAGCTCGTCGACGAACGCCATGGTCGACCGCGAGCGTCCGGCATAGTGCAGCGCCCATTCGGAACCGGCGCCGACGGCGGCCGACACCATCGACAGCATCGGCGTGATCCCGATGCCACCCGCGACGAACACCGTCGGACCCTCCGGGGAGAACGCGAAGTGGTTGCGGGGCCCGCGCAGCCGCAGGGCGTCGCCCACGTCGAGCGCGTGCGCGGCGACCGAGCCGCCGCGACCGTCGGGCTCGCGCAGGACGGCGACCCGGTAGGTCGTGCGGTCGGCCGGGTCGCCGACCAGCGAGTACTGCCGCTCGAGCCCGTCGCCGAGCAGCAGGTCGATGTGCGAGCCCGGCGTCCACGGCGGCAGCGGTCGGCCGTTCGTCGGCACCAGGTCGAGCGCGACGACCCCGTCGGCCACCTCGGCGCGCGCGTGCACCACAACGGGCCGCTGGATGTCGCTGAACACGCTCACGGGCAGCTCCTCGTATGCGGCCGAGTCGGGCGAAGCGTCAGGGTACGAGGCTCGTGTTAACAGAGATCGGCACTTGGTGACGCAGTTGGACTGCTGTGGTTACACGTCGGTAACTCAGCCTGCTTAGCGTGCGCAGAGCACGAAGAAATTGCTTCACCACCCGCGACGGCGCACCCGCCCGGGTGAGTCGTGCGCTCCGGAAGGAGGGACGCGATGCCGGCTCTGCCCCGCCCCATCGAGCGGCTGACGCACGCGCGTCTGGCCGACGGCCGCGTGGTCGACGTGCTGCTGGACGGCGCCGTCGTCGCGGACGTCGTGGCCGGGGGCTCGCTCGCGGCGGGCGACCCGGACGCCACCCTCGAGCTGGACGGCTTCCTGCTCCTGCCCGCGCCGGCGGAGCCGCACGCGCACCTCGACAAGGCCCTGTCGTGGGACGCGATCCGGCCGCCGATGGGCGACCTGCGCCTCGCGATCGACTCGTGGCACGCGCACTCCGCCCGGATGACCGTCGAGGACATCGCGACCCGCGCCCGCACCCAGGCGCTCACCATGCTGGCCAACGGCACGACGGCCATCCGCACCCATGTCGACCTGCTCCACGGCGACGACCCGCTGCGCGGCGTGCGGGCCCTGGTCCAGGTGCGCGACGAGCTGCGCGGGCTGGTGGACCTGGAGCTGGTCACCCTGGGCGGCTACCTGACACCGGTGGCGGACATGGACGCCGCGCTGGCCGCGGGCGTCGACCTCGTCGGCGGCGCACCGCACCTCGCGCCCGACCCCGTCGCGGAGCTGCACCGGCTGCTCGACGTCGCGGTCGCGCACGGCGTCGGCGTCGACATGCACACGGACGAGAGCCTCGACTGCGAGGTCACGCTCGACGTGCTGGCCCGCGCGGTCCGCGACTGGGACGTGCCCGTCAGCGCCGGACACTGCGTCCGCCTGGGCACCCTGGACGGGCCGCGGCGCGACGAGGTCATCGCCGACGTGCTCGCCGCGGACCTCGGGATCATCGCCAACCCGATCACCAACCTCTACCTGCAGGGCTGGGGCTCCGAGATCGCGACCCCGCGCGGGCTGACCGCCGTCCGCGCGCTGGTGGACGCCGGGGTCCGGTTCGCCGCCGGCGCGGACAACGTGCGCGACCCGTTCAACCCGCTGGGCCGGTCGGACGCGCTGGAGACCGCGATGCTGCTGGTCGTCGCCGGCCACCTGTCCGTCGACGAGGCGTACGCCGCCGTCAGCACCGGGGCGCGCGACGTCATGGGCCTGCCGGTCGCGGGCGTCGAGGTCGGCGCCCGCGCCGAGCTGCTCGCGGTGCGCGGCACGGACCTCGTCGGCGTCGTCGCCACCGCGACCGCCGACCGCTACGTCCTGCACGAAGGACGCCTCGTCGCGCAGAGCGAGACCCACACGCAGGTCGCCTCCCCCGCGGTCCTGTCCAGCCCCTACCCCGAAGCGAGGTGACCGTGTCCCTCACGACACCCACCAGCACGCCGGCGTCCCCGGCGCGCGAGGCGGGACCCCTGCTGGGGTTCCACGACGTCGCCATGACGTTCCCGGACGGCACGACCGCCCTGTCCGGCGTCGATCTCACCGTCGGTCGGGGCGAGTTCGTCTCGGTCGTCGGCCCGTCCGGCTGCGGCAAGTCGACGCTCCTGCGCATCGCGTCGGGCCTCGAGACCGCGAGCGCCGGGGTGGTCGAGCTGGCCACCGACCACATCGGCTACGTCTTCCAGGACGCGACCTTGCTCCCCTGGCGGGACGTGCAGGGCAACGTCGAGCTGCTCGCCGAGCTCAACGGTCGGGGCATCAAGGAGCGCCGACGGGCCGCCGCGAAGGCGATCGACCTGGTCGGGCTCAGCGGTTTCGAGAAGCACCTGCCCAAGCAGCTGTCGGGCGGCATGAAGATGCGCGCGTCGCTGGCCCGCTCGTTCACGCTCGACCCCGAGCTGTTCCTGTTCGACGAGCCGTTCGGCGCGCTCGACGAGATCACGCGCAGCCGCCTCAACGACGAGCTGCTCAAGCTGTTCAGCGAGCAGCACTTCGCCGGCCTGTTCATCACGCACTCCGTGGCGGAGGCCGTCTACCTGTCGACGAAGGTCGTCGTCATGTCGGGTCGCCCCGGCCGGCTCGTCGGCACCTTCGACGTCCCGTTCCCGATGCCACGCGATCCCGACATCCGGTTCTCCCCCGAGTTCGCCGCGGTCGTCGGCGAGGTCTCGCACGCCCTCAAGGAGGCGCACAGCTGATGGCCACCACCACGCTCGAGGGCGTCACCGCCCCCACCCGCCGGCCCGTTAAGGCGGCCCCGACGCGGCGCAAGAAGTCCGTGATCACGTGGCTCGGGCCGATCGTCGTCTTCATCGGCTTCCTCGGCCTCTGGTACGCGCTCGCCGCCTACTACGCGTCCCGCGGGCTGCCGTACTTCGTCCCGTACCCGCACCAGGTGCTCGAGGTCCTCACCGACCCCGAGGAGCTGCAGACCCTGGCCACCGCCCTGCTGCACAGCACCGAGGTCGCGATGACCGGCCTCGTCTTCGCGATCGTCCTCGGCATGGCGTGGGCGGTGGTCATGTCGCAGGCGGCGTGGATCGAGCGGTCCCTCTTCCCGTACGCGGTGGTGCTGCAGTGCATCCCGATCCTCGCCCTGGTGCCGCTCATCGGGATCCTGTTCGGCTACAACTTCCAAGCCCGCGTCATCGTCACCATCCTCATCGCGCTCTTCCCGATGGTGTCGATGACCCTGTTCGGCCTGCAGTCGGTGGCCAAGCAGCAGCGCGAGCTCTTCCAGCTGCAGGGGGTCAGCCGCGCCACCCTGCTGCGCAAGCTGCAGTTCCCCGCCGCGCTGCCCTCGATCTTCGTCGGCCTGCGCACGTCGGCCGGGCTCGCGGTGGTCGGCGCGGTGGTCGGCGACCAGTTCTTCCAGCGCGGCAACCCCGGCCTGGGCGTCCTCATCCAGGTGTACGCGTCCCGCCTCCAGGGCCCCCAGCTCTACGCCGCGATCCTCGTCGCCTCCCTGCTCGGCGTGGCCGTGTTCGTCATCTTCGGCTGGCTCGGACGGCTCGTCGTGGGCCGTTGGTACGACTTCACCTGATCCCCGGCCGCGGGCCCACCCCCTCCCCGCTGCCGTCGTTCCACCCCGCCCGTCCCTCCCCTGAAATGAGCCCCCATGCGCACTACTCCCCGCTCGGCTGCGGCAGCGGTCGGCATCCTGCTCACCACGGCCGCCCTGGCCTCCTGCGCCGGCGGCGCCGGTGACTCCGAGACGACCGCCGCCACGGCGGCCGCCGGCGGGGTCGACCTGTCCGACGTCTGCCCCGCGACCATCGTGGTGCAGACCGACTGGAACCCGGAGGCGGACCACGGCCACCTCTACGAGCTGGTCGGCAAGGGCTACACGGTCGACGCCAACCAGAAGTCGGTGACCGGCGACCTGGTGTCGGGCGGCAAGCCCACGGGCGTGAAGATCGAGGTCCGCGCCGGTGGCCCGGCGATCGGGTTCACGCAGGCGTCCGCACAGATGTACCAGGACACGTCGATCACGCTGGGCTACGTCTCCACCGACGAGGCCGTGCAGCTGTCCGACAAGTTCCCGACGACCGCCGTGTTCGCCGAGAACGACAAGTCTCCGATGATGGTCATGTGGGACCCGGCGACGTACCCCGACGTCACCGACATCAAGGGCCTCGGCTCCGCGCTGAAGGACTCGGGCGGCGTCATCCGCTACTTCAACGKGGCCGCCTACATGAGCTACCTCATCGGCTCGGGCACGCTCGACGCCTCGGTGACCGACGGCAGCTACGACGGCACGCCGGCCAACTTCGTCGCCGCGCAGGGCAAGGACGCGCAGCAGGGCTTCGCGACGGCCGAGCCGTACATCTACGAGAACGAGGTCACGGCCTGGGGCAAGCCCGTCAAGCTCGAGACCATCTACGACGCCGGCTTCCCCTTCTACCCCGAGGCCATGTCGGTCCGGACCGGTGACCTCGAGGACCTCACGCCCTGCCTGGAGAAGCTCGTGCCCGTCATGCAGCAGGCGGACGTCGACTACATCAACGACCCGGCGACGACGAACGCGCTGATCCTCGACCTCGTCGGCCAGTACAACAACGGCTGGGTCTACTCCCAGGGCGTCGCGGACTTCGCCGTCGAGCAGATGAAGAAGCTCGACATCGCGTCGAACGGCGAGAACGACTACGTCGGCGACATGGACGAGGCGCGGGTCCAGAAGATCATCGACATCGCCGGCCCGATCTACACCGACGCGGGCGCCCCGCCGAAGGCGGGCCTGGTGGCCAAGGACCTCTACACCAACGAGTTCCTCGACCAGTCGATCGGCTTCTGATCCCCGGGGCGGCGGGSGGGGCTCGCGTCCCGCCCGCCGCCCGCATGCACCTGGAAGGACGTTCCATGGAGACGACGACGGCCGTCGAGGCGTTGACCGACGAGCTGCGGGGCCTGCTCGGCGACGACGGCGTGACCACCGACCACCGGGTCCGCGAGCGGGTCAGCGTGGACGGCGCGACGATGTCGCCGCTCATCCTCGAGCTGCTTCCGCTCGGGCTGGCCGACGTCGTGGCGTTCCCGACGAGCGCGCCGCAGATCGCGCAGTGCGTCGCGGCGGCGGTCCGGCACGGCGTGCCGGTGACCCCGCGCGGCAAGGGCACGGGCAACTACGGCCAGGCGATCCCGATGCCCGGCGGCCTGGTGCTCGACCTGACCCGCGCCCGCGCGGTGGTCGAGGTCGGCGACGGCTGGGTCACGGCGGAGGCGGGCGCGACGATGGTCGCGATCGAGGCGGCCGCGCGCGAGACCGGGCAGGAGCTGTGGATGTACCCGTCGACCGCGCAGTCGACGGTCGGCGGGTTCCTGTCCGGCGGCTCCGGCGGGACCGGGACCATCGTGCACGGCGCCAACCACCAGGGGTTCGTCGTCGCGCTCGACGTGGTGCACGCCTCGGGCGACGCTGCGCTGGTCCACGTCGAGGGGGACGACGCCCAGGCTTACGTGCACAACTACGGCACCGCCGGCATCCTCGCGCGGGCCACCGTCCGCCTCGAGCCACTGCAGGACTGGCACGGGTTCTACGCGAGCTTCGACTCCCAGCACGACGCCTTCCGGGTGCTGCGTGAGATCGGGCTGCTGTCGCCCCGCCCGCGCCTGGTGTCCGCCGACCACCCGACGGTGTCCGAGGCCCTGCCGCCCGACCCCGCGATCCCCGAGGGCCGGGCGAGCCTGCGCGCGATCCTCGACCCCGCCGCCGTCGACGCCGCGACCGCCCTGGTCAGGGCCGCAGGCGGCACCGTGGAGGACCTCCGCGACGGACCGCAGGCCTCCCTCAAGCTCTCCGTCCTGTCCTACAACCACCCCATCGAGTGGCTGCAGAAGGCCGACCCCGGGACGTACATCCACCTCGAGGTCGGCGGTGACGCGCTGGTCGACCGGCTCGACGAGGTGCAGGCGACGATCCCCGGTGGGCTCCTGCACCTCGAGGCCGGGCACACCGTGCCCATCGGCATGCTCGCGGGCGTCTACGAGGGTCCGGAGCGGCTCGACGAGGTCATCGCAGCCCTGGGCGCGCTCGGGGTCGGCGTCCACAACCCGCACCAGTGGAACGTCGACTTCGAGGTCGAGCGCACGCTGGCGCTCGCGCGGACGACCGACCCGCACGGCCTGCTCAACCCCGGCAAGCTCAACCCGGAGTACGCCGGCCCGCGCAAGGGAGCGATCCGATGACCCGCCTGCTCGCCGAGCTCTCCGGCCCGGCCACGGCACGCGTGCTCGGACCCGACTCCGTCCTGGTGGTGCCCACCGGCGCCATGGAGCACCACGGCCCGCACCTGCCGCTGATCACCGACGCCCTCATCGCCGAGAGCGTCGCGACGGCCGCGATCGAGCGAGCCGCGGCGGCCGGGCTCGACGTGTGGCAGTTGCCCACCCTCACCTACACCAAGTCCGACGAGCACTCCTGGGCGTCCGGCACGGTCTGGGTCTCCTGGCAGACGCTCATGTCGACGCTCGTCGACATCGGCCGATCGGTGGCTGCGACACCGGCCCGGCGGCTGGTCTTCCTCAACGGCCACGGGGGCAACACCGCGTTGCTCGGGGTCGCGCTCCGCGAGATCCGCCGCCTGCACGGCCTGCTGACCTTCGCGATGCCGGCCGGGGTGCAGATCGCGGGAGCCGGCGGCGAGCACGAGCCCGACGAGCACGGCCTCGGCATCCACGCCGGGTACGGCGAGACCTCGCTGGTGCTGCACCTGCGCCCCGACCTGGTCGACATGTCGCAGGCGCGCCGCACCGTCCCCGAGCACATCGGCGCCCTGACCCACCTCGGCTTCCACAGCACGCCGGCGCAGTTCGGCTGGCTGAGCGACGACTTCGGACCCGACGGGGTGATCGGCGACCCTACCGGCGCCACCGCGGCCGCCGGCGCCGCGCTGTTCGACGCCTCGGTCGACCGAGCCGTCGACGTGCTCACCGAGATTGCGGCCTTCACGCACGCTGCCCCCGGCGCATGATGTGCCGATGACGCCCCTGCCCGAACACACCACGGAACAGCCGTCGCTCGACCACCCGGTGTGGGACCCCATCCCCCCGGCGGTACCGGTGGACGCCGACGTGCCGGCCGCGCTGCCCGAGGAGGTCGTCCGCCTGCTTGCGCAGTGGCTTCCGGCCAACGACGACCCCGACCGCCCAGCCGTCACCCTGGCGACCGTCGACGCGACCGGCGCACCCGACGCCCGGACGGTCCTGCTGAGCGAGCTGGACACCGACGGCCTGTACTTCCACACCGACGCCAACTCCCGCAAGGTCGCGCAGCTGACGGCCCACCCGACGGTCGCGCTCGTCGCCCGCTGGACCGAGCCGCTGCGGCAGCTGGTGGTCCGCGGCCTCGCCGAGCGCGCCGACCGGGCGGAGACCGACCGCGCGTACGCGCACCGGTCCCGGTACCTCCAGCAGCTCGCGTGGGTGAACACGCCCGCCGTCGCCGAGCTGGCCGAGGACGACCGCCGGGCGGCCTGGGACGCGTTCACGGACGAGCACCCCTCGCTGGACCCGCCCGCGTCGTGGATCGGCTTCCTGGTCCGGCCGACCAGCGTCACGTTCTGGACGGGCGACCCGACGTCCGTCAGCCACCGCCAGGAGCACCAGCTCACCGACGGCACCTGGACCGTCAGCGAGCTCCCCGGATGACAGGAGACCCGCATGTCACGCCACCCCGGCTCGGCTCGCCCATGACGGCCCGGCTGCACGCTCACCAGTACGGCAAGGCCGAGACGCGCGTCGTCCGGGTCGTGCGGGACACGCCGCAGCACCAGATCCGCGACCTCAACGTGTCGACGGCGCTGCGGGGCGGCTTCGGCGCCGCCTACCTCGACGGCGACCAGTCCGCCGTGCTGCCCACGGACACCCAGAAGAACATGGCGTTCGCGTATGCCAAGAAGCACGGGATCGCGTCCCCCGAGGAGTTCGCGACGCTGCTGGCCCGGCACTTCGTCGACGACGTCGTCCCGGTAGTCGGCGCCCGGGTGGACGTCCAGGAGTACGCATGGGTGCGGGCTGTCGTCGACGGTGCGGAGCACGACCACACGTGGGTGCGCAGCGGCCAGGAGGTACGGACGACGTCGGTGACCGCCGACGAGAACGGCACCACCGTGATCGCCGGCCTCAAGGACCTCACGGTGCTGAAGTCGACCGGCTCGGAGTTCCGCGGCTTCCTCCAGAACGAGTACACGACGCTGGCCGAGGCCACCGACCGCGTCCTCGCCACGTCTCTGGTCGCCCAGTGGCGGTACGCACCCGACGCCGAGCTCGACTACGACGCCACCTATGCCGCAGCCCGGTCGGTGATGCTCTCGACGTTCGCCACGCTGCACTCCCTCGCCCTGCAGCAGACCCTCTGGCACATGGGCGTCGCCGTGCTGGACGCGATCCCCGAGGTGGTCGAGATCCGGTTCGCCGCGCCCAACAAGCACCACTTCCTCGCGGACCTGCGCCCCTTCGGGCTCGAGAACCCGGGCGAGGTCTTCTTCGCCGCCGACCGCCCCTACGGCCTGATCGAGGCGGTCATCGTCCGCGACGGCGCCGCGACCGACGAGGCCGCCTGGACCCGTTCGGTAGGTGCCCCGTGACCCCCTCGCCCTTCCTGGCCGCGGTCCCGATCCACCCCGGAGGTGCCTCATGACGCCCGACGACGAGAGCTGGCTCTCGCAGGCCGTCGCCCTCGCGACCGCGAACGTGGCCGACGGCGGCGGCCCGTTCGGCGCCGTCGTCGTCCGCGCCGGCATGGTGATCGGCGTCGGCCAGAACCGGGTCACGCGCGACAACGACCCCACGGCCCACGCCGAGGTCCAGGCGATCCGCGCGGCGTGCCGCGCCATCGAGCACTTCTCCCTCGAGGGCGCCACCATCTACTCGTCCTGCGAGCCGTGCCCGCTGTGCCTCGCGGCGTGCCTGTGGTCGAGGGCCGACCGGGTGGTGTTCGCCGCCGACCGCTACGACGCCGCCCGCGCCGGGTTCGACGACCGAGCCTTCTACGAGCTGTTCGCCGCCGACCGCGACACCTGGCCCATGCCCGTCCTCGCCCACCGGGTCCCGACGGCCGCCGAGCCGATCGACGCCTGGCTCGCCCGCCCGGCGAAGGTCGAGTACTGACGCGCCCCTAGCTCCCCCGGTACGTCGAGTACGCGAACGGGCTCAGCAGCAGGGGCACGTGGTAGTGGCTCTCGTCGACGACGTCGAAGGTCACGACCACCTCGGGGTGGAACCCGACCTGCCCGGTCGCCGCGAAGTAGGCGGCGGTGTCGAACGTGAACCGGTACCGCCCGGGCGCCACGGCCGACGGCCCGAGCGAACGCGCGCGACCGTCGTCGTCCGTGACGCCGGAGTCGATCGACGTCCACGACCCGCCGGAGAGCCCGGAGAGCACGACCGGCACCCCGGCCGCCGGCCGCCCCAGGGTGGTGTCGAGCACGTGCGTGGTCAGCTGGCTCATCAGGACTCCTCGAACAGGGCACGAAGGCGCAGGAGCGCGATCTGGCGGAGCTGGTCGGCCACCTCGGCGACCTCGTCGGCGTCGGACGCACCGAGCCGGCGATGCAGCTCGGCGAGGATCTCGGGACGGCTGCGCCCGGCGGCACGGATGAGGAAGATGCGCCCGAACCGCTCCTCGTAGGCGCGGTTCCCCGCGGCCATGGCCTCGACGAGCGCGGGGTCCTCGGTCGCGGACGCGGCCTGCTCCGACGCGCTGAGGCCGCCGGCCTTCTCGCCGATCCGGGGGTGCGTGGACAGCGCCTCGTCCACCTCGGCCGGTGTGAGCGACCGCGCAGCCAGGTCCGCGACGCCGACCAGCGAGTCGACGGACGGGTACGGGCAGCCCGCGGCGACCTCGTCCACCCAGCGCCCGACGTGCAGCGCGGCGGTCAGCCGGGACCGGGTCTCGGCATCGTCAGCGATCATCACGCCACCTTCGTCGTCGCCAGCAGGTTTCCCCTCCGCACCCCCGCGATGGCACCGTACAGGCGTGCCCCCCACCATCGACGGCATCGTCCTCGCAGCCGGCGCCGGCCGGCGCCGCGGCCAGCCCAAGGCCCTGGTCGACGGCTGGCTCGAACAGGCCGTGCAGCTGCTGCAGCAGGGCGGCTGCGCGCGGGTCGTGGTCGTCCTGGGCGCGGGTGCCGACGAGGCCCGCGCCCTGCTTCCCTCCGATGACCGGGTCCAGGTGGTCGTGGCGGAGCGCTGGGCGGACGGCATCGGCGAGTCGTTGCGCACGGGCCTCGCCCACGCGACCGGCGACGCCGCCCTGGTCACGCTGGTGGACCTGCCGGGCACGCCCGTGAGCGTCGTCGAGCGCGTGCTGGGGGCGTCGGGAAGCCTGCGCCAGGCGGTCTACGACGGACGCCCCGGCCACCCGGTGCTCATCGCCCGCCACCACTGGGAGCCGTTGGCGCAGACCCTGACGGGCGACCGCGGCGCGCGCGCCTACCTGCGAGCGCACGGCGTGACCGAGGTCGAGTGCGGAGACCTGCACCACGGGCGCGACATCGACGGAGCCACCTAGGACCGTCCCTCGAGCGCCGCGAGCGGCAGCTCGACGCCCCATCGCGCGGCCGCCTCGGTGATCCGCGACCGCAGCTCGCCCGGCGCGGCGGCGGCGAGCGCGGACGGCGAGGTCCCCTGCTCCGATACCAGCACGCCGCCGACGTACACCTGCTTGAGGTTCCGCAGGCCGCACGCCATCACGTAGGTGGCCAGCACGTCCCAGACCGGACCCGTGTCCGGGGATCGGTGGTCCACGAGCAGGAAGTCGGCGAGCTTGCCCACCTCGAGCGACCCGATCCGGTCCTGCACGCCGAGCACCTCCGCCGCCCCGAGCGTGTGCATCCGCAGGACGTCGGCGGGCATCAGCAYCGACGCGTCGGTGTGCAGCGCCCGCGTGCTGTAGAGCCCGATGCGCATGTTCCCCCAGGGGTCGGAGATGTCGGTGCACGACTGGTCGTCCAGCCCGAGCCCGACGCGGATGCCGGCCTCCCGCAGCCGCACGACGTCGGCGAACCCGGACCCCAGGCGCCCGTTGGACGTCGCCTGCCACACCACGCCGCACCCCGTGGACGCCGCGACGTCGACCATCTCGTCCGTCGGGTGCACGAAGTGCCCGAACAGGAAGTCCGGCCCGAACGCCCCCGCGGACCGGTACCAGGCGAACTTCTCGCGCTGGGTCTCGATGCCCTGCGCGGTCTCGACGAAGTGCGCCTGGTTGGTGATCCCGTGCTCGCGCATGACCGCAACCTCCAGCTCGGCCGACCGCGGTGCCGACGCCCACTGCACGGCCCCCATCACCGATGCCCCCAGGTGCTGGTCGGCGGGGGTGCGCAGGGACGACTCCCGCACCATGTCCCCGAACACCCCGAGCATCTCGTCCTCGGGACCGGCCTCGTCGTCCAGCCGGATGGCGTTGACCACCCGCAGCCCCGCGTCGGCGACGGCGTCGAATTGCCGCGTGACGAACTCGACGGGCGCGACCCGACCCAGCGCGGGCGACGCGGAGACGGGGTCATAGCGCCACGTCACCCGCGAGTGCGTGAAGTTGTACGCGCTGGTCACGCCGTTGGCGAGGAAGTCGAGCGCGCCGTGGAGGGTCGACCAGTAGACGTCGTCCGGCGAGCACTTGTCCATGACCTCGACCATCGAGAGCACCCAGGGGTAGAGCGTCGAGCCGGGCGAGATCCCGCGCATGCCCGAGGTGAACAGGTGCGAGTGCGCGGAGACGAACCCCGGCGCGACGATCGCGCCGCCCGCGTCCAGCAGCGGCACTCCGCTGACCAGCAGCGACGCGTCCGGCGCGCCCGCGCCCATCGAGGCGATCCGCCCGTCGTCGCCCACCAGGAACCAGCCGAGGAACCAGTCGGGCCCGGCGGAGGAGACGGGGATCAGCAGGGCGTCGTGGACGAGGAGGCGCATGGCGGTCATCGTGCAGGTCGCAGATGACGGTCAGATTGCCGGGATGTCGCGTGTCGAGTTCACGTGGTCGACTTCGTCATGGGGATGTCAACGCCCACGACCAAGGAGAACCGCCGTGAAGTACGTGATCCTCATCCACGCAAACCCCAAGCCTTGGGGCCACCCCACGTCGCAGCTCACCGACGAAGGCCGGGCCCTCCCGCCCGACGAGCTCGAGGCGATGGGCAAGGACTTCGACGTGCTGCTCACCGAGCTGTCCGCATCCGGGGAGCTGGTGACGGGCGAAGCCCTCGCCGACCCGCAGGAGTCGACCGTCTATCGCTGGCGCACCGGCGGTTCCCTCGCCAGCGAGGGGCCGTTCGCCGAGACCCAGGAGCAGCTGGCCGGCTTCTTCCTCATCAACGTGGCGACGCGCGAGCGCGCCGAACAGATCGCGGTGCAGTTCGCGGGTCCAGGCAGCCCCGCGGAGCTGCGCCCTGCCTACGTGTGGGAGTGATGCGCGCGCCCGCGGCGGGCGATCGCTAGCCCGCCGCGGCCGCGCGTGCGGCGTCGAACGGCGCGCGGTCGAAGAGGAACCTGCTGCGGGTGATCCGCCCGTCGACCACGGTCACGCACTCGGCGCCCGGCGCGTCCGGCACGAGCCGCGTCACGGTGTCGTACATGACGAGCGCCACCTCGTCGTCACCGAACGCCGCGATCACGGAGGCGCTCACGAGCATCCCGACGAACGGCGTCATGAAGGCGCGGTAGGCGTCGGCACCCTCCAGGCGACCGGCCGGCGCGTCGCAGACGATGTCGGGATCGATGTACGCCATCGCGGCGTCGAGGTCGCCGTGCGTCCAGGCGTCGAAATACGCGAGGGCGACGTCCAGCGGTGCTGCGGCCATGCGAACCACCTCCTGCGACGGAACGGCTGTCGGGCATGCACGCTATGCCCGACCTCCGACACCGGAGCCCGAGGGAGTCGCCGTCGTCACCCCGGGACCATCGTCCCCGCTCATGACCGCTCACCGGGGAGAGGATGGCAACCGTGAACGCACCCTGGTGGCGACTCGCGGAGAGCGAGCAGACGACCGACCCGATCCGCAGCACGTCCGAGGACTCGGAGCTGCTCCCGCCGTTCTACGACTGAGCCCCCACCGTCTTCGCGCGCTGCTCGAACTCCTCCGACACGGGCGGCAGGAGGCAGAACAGGAGACCGACCGGGTCGGTCATGACGGCGTAGTCGTCGTGCCTTCTCCGCACCGTCGCCCCGAGCGCCTCGAGCCGCGCGATCTCGGCTTCGAGGTCGTCGGTCTCGATGTCGAGGTGGTAGCGCGGAGTCGGGTCGTCGCCGATGTCCTGCGTCGCGACGTGCGGCAGCGACGCGGCGTCCCGCAGGCCGACGTACGGCTCGTCCGGGATCGGGTGCGGGGTCGCCGCAAGGGCCCCGGACCAGAACGTGGTCACGGTGTCGAACCGGTCGGCAGGCACGTCGATGATGACCTCGCGGAGCATGATCCGGTGCATGGCGGCACCCTAGTGTCAGACCTATGTTCGAACATGTGTTCGTGCGCTCCACCATCCTGCATGCCGACCTCGACGCCTTCTACGCGTCGGTCGAGCAGCGCGACAACCCCCGGCTCCGCAACCGACCGATCGCCGTCGGCGGTGGCGTCGTGCTGGCCTGCTCCTACGAGGCGAAGCGCCGGGGCGTGAAGACCGCGATGGGCGGTCGGCAGGCCCGCGCGCTGTGCCCGGACCTCGTGGTCGTCCGCCCGCGGTTCGACGCCTACGTCGAGGCCAGCAAGGCGGTCTTCGAGCTGTTCCGCCAGACCACTCCCCTGGTCCAGGGCGTGTCCATCGACGAGGCATTCCTCGACGTCGCCGGGCTGCACCGGATCGACGTGCCGCCCGTCGAGATCGCTGCGCGTCTGCGCGCCCGGGTCCGCGACGAGGTCGGCCTGCCGATCACCGTGGGCGTCGCGCGGACGCCGTTCCTGGCCAAGGTGGCGTCGCGCGTGGCCAAGCCGGACGGGCTGCTGCTGGTCCCGCCCGACGGCGAGGACGCGTTCCTGCACCCGCTCCCGCTGGAGCTGCTGTGGGGCGTCGGCGACGTGACCGCCCGCAAGCTCCACGCATACGGGCTGGCGACGGCCGGCGACATCGCGGCTCTGCCGTCTTCGGTGCTCGTCGGCGCCCTCGGACCCGCGGCCGGCAGGCACCTGTACGCGGTGGTGCACGGGCACACGCCGGCGCGGGTGGTCGTCGGGAAGTCGCGCGGGTCGATCGGTGCCCAGCGCGCGATCGGGCACGGCCCGCACGCGCCCGAGTTCGTCCGCGCGGCACTGCTCGGGCTGGTCGACCGGGTGTGCCGGCGCCTGCGAAAAGCGAACCGGGTGGCGCGGACCGTGGTGCTGCGGCTGCGCTTCGAGGACTACACGAAGGCGACCCGGTCGCGCACGTTGGCGTTCGCCACCGACTCCGGCGAGCAGATCGCGGCAGCCGCCGTCGCGCTGCTGGCGTCCGCCGGCCCGCTCGTCCGCGAGCGCGGGATCACCCTGGTCGGCGTCGCGCTGGGTGGGCTGGAGTCCGACGCGTTCGTCCAGCCCGAGCTGCTGCTCGACGGCCACGACCATAGGGGCCTCGACGCCGCCGTGGACGCGGTCGCGGTGCGGTTCGGGACGCAGGCGGTGGTGCGCGCGAGCCTGCTGCGCCGCGGGGAGGGCCTCGCGGTGCCGCTGCTCCCCGACTGAGGACCCGTAGCGCGACCCGGGCGGGGCATGGTGCGATGAACGCGTCCACGGACCGCACGAAGGGACCCTGTCGATGTCGACGCCGACCACCCACACCCTCGACGTCCCTGGCGCGTCGATCGTCTACGACGTCCGCGGCCCGTTCCCGGCCGCCGACGGGAGCCTGCCGCTGCTGCTCATCGGCCAGCCGATGACAGCCGAGGGCTTCGCGACGCTCGCGTCGTTCCTCCCCGACCGCACGCTCGTCGCGTACGACCCCCGCGGCCTCGGCCGCAGCGAACGCACCGACGGCGACACGACGAACACCCCGCAGCAGCAGGCCGAGGATCTGCACGCGCTCATCGGCGTGCTGGGTCCGGTGGACCTGTTCGGGAGCAGCGGCGGCGCGGTCACGGGGCTGCAGCTGGTCGCGACGCATCCCGCTGATGTCCGCACCCTCGTCGCGCACGAGCCGCCGATCCTCTCGGTGCTGCCCGACGCCGACGCCGCGGCCGCTGCCGAACGAGCCGTCCAGGACGCGTACCGGCAGCGCGGTTGGGGCGCCGGCATGGCGGCGTTCATCGGGCTGACGTCGTGGCAGGGCGAGTTCACCGACGCCTTCGCCGCCTCGCTGCCCGACCCCGCGATGTTCGGCCTGCCCACCGAGGACGACGGATCCCGGACCGACCCGCTGCTCTCGGGCGTCTCCAACGCGGTCACCGCGTACGTCCCGGACATCGACGCGCTGACAAGTACGTCGACCCGCGTCGTGATCGCCGCCGGCATCGAGAGCAAGGGTCTGCTCACGTGGCGCACCTCGGAGGCGCTCGCCGACGCCCTCGGGCTGGAGCTCGCCGTCTTCCCCAGCCACCACGGCGGCTTCTCGGGACCCGAGTTCGGCCAGGCCGGCGAGCCGGAGGCGTTCGCGGCGCGGCTCCTGGACGTCCTCGGGTAGGTCCGCGCACATCGGGCGGCCGCACGCCCTCGCCAGAGGTCGCCGCAGGTGGATCATGGAGGCTCCACCGCGACGGGAGCCCTCACCATGGCAGTGCACGACGAACGCTCGCACGGGCCGCGCGACCTGCGCCGGCTGATCCGCCTCATCACGCTCGGCCTCGGGGTCGCTGCCCTGGTCAAGGAGCTGCGTCAGCCTCCTGAAGAACGACAGTGGAACGGCGTCGTCGTCGGCTTCGTGCCGTACGACTTCCGGTTCCCGACGCCCGAGCGCATCAAGGAGCGCTTCTGGAACCCCGAGAGCGGGAGCATCATCAACCCGCGCGTGTTCGGGGTCGGGTGGACCCTCAACGTCGGCCGGGTGCTCGGGCTGATCAAGGAGCGGATCTCCAGCTGAACGCCCGCGCGGTCGCGAATGCCCCATTAGCCTCAGCAAGGACAGCACACCCTGCTCCCTGGAGGACCCATGGGCACGATCACCACGACCGACGGCGTCGAGATCTTCTACAAGGACTGGGGCTCGGGCCAGCCCCTCGTGTTCAGCCACGGCTGGCCGCTGTCGTCCGACGACTGGGACGCCCAGCTCATGTTCTTCCTGCTGCACGGCTACCGGGTGATCGCCCACGACCGCCGGGGCCACGGCCGCTCGACCCAGACCGACGGTGGGCACGACATGGACCACTACGCCGATGACCTGGCCGCGCTGACGTCCGCGCTCGACCTGCAGGACGCCGTGCACATCGGTCACTCCACGGGCGGCGGCGAGGTCGTCCACTACATCGCCCGCCACGGCGAGAGCCGCGTGTCGAAGGCCGTCCTGATCGCCGCCGTGCCGCCGATCATGGTGAAGACCGACTCCAACCCCGGGGGCCTGCCCAAGGAGCTCTTCGACGGACTGCAGGAGCAGGTGGCCACGAACCGGTCGAACTTCTACCGCGACCTGCCCTCGACCGCGTTCTACGGCTTCAACCGCCCGGGCCGGGAGCCGTCGGAGGCCATCATCGAGAACTGGTGGCGTCAGGGGATGATGGGCGGCGCGAAGGCCCACTACGACGGCATCGTCGCCTTCTCGCAGACCGACTTCACCGAGGACCTCAAGAAGATCACCGTGCCCACGCTGGTGATGCACGGCGACGACGACCAGGTCGTCCCCTACGCCGACTCCGGCCCCCTGTCCGCGGCGCTCCTGCAGAACGGGACTCTCAAGACGTACGCCGGGTTCCCGCACGGGATGCCGACCACCGAGGCGGCGACGATCAACGCCGACCTGCTGGAGTTCATCCAGTCCTGACCAGCTCAGGGACGGCGAACGAGGCCAGGATCGCGGGGTCGGTGAACACCACCGACCCCGCGATCCGCTCGGCGGTGGCCGAGAAGACCTGGACCGAGTGCAGCCGGTAGGTCTCCCCCTCCCGCACGTAGGCGGCGAACGCCGCCTGCCCGTTGGAGCCGACGGGCGTCGTCCACCAGTCCGTGCCGCGCCGCTCGAACACGTTCGCCATGAACGCCACGTAGTCGTCGCGGCCCCGGTACCACGCCGGGACCGGCGGCATCTCGAGCACGACGTCCTCCGTGAGCAGCTGGCCGATGGCGGCCAGGTCCCCGACGACGAACGCCGAGACGTAGCGGTCGACGACGGCGCGCTGGTCCGCGGTGACCGGCTCGGCCACGTGGTCCGCGCCGATGCCCAGGCCATCCAGCCGCGCCCGCGCGCGCTGCAGACCGCTGTTCACGGCGGCCKGGGTGGTGCCCAAGGCGTCCGCCGCCTCGGCCGCCGACCACTCGAGCACCTCGCGCATGAGGAGGATCGCGCGCTGGCGGGCCGGCAGGTGCTGCATGGCCGCGACGAGCGCGAGCCGCAGCTGGCCGCGGGCCACCACGACCGTCGCCGGGTCGCCGTCGACGAGCGCGTCCGGCATCGGCTCGAGCCAGGGCACCTCGCGGTCGGGCACCAACGGAGCCCGGGGGTCGTCGCCCGGTGCTCCCAGGCCCGACGGCATCGGCCGGCGACGACGGCTCTCGAGGGCCGTCAGGCACGCGTTGGTCGCGATCCGGTACAGCCAAGTGCGCATCGACGCGCGCTGGTCGTCGTACCGGTCGTACGCGCGCCAGGCCCGCAGCATCGTCTCCTGCACGAGGTCCTCGGCGTCGTGCACCGACCCGAGCATCTGGTAGCAGTGCGCCAGGAGCTCGCGCCGGTACGGCAGCGTCTGACGTGCGAAGTCCTCGCTGACCGACACCGGCGGCGCTCCTCTCCCGCTCCGATTGTGCCCCGCGCCGACCCGCGTCAGGCCGGGTTGGCGGCGCAGTTGTGGTACGACTCGACGAGCCAGCGGCCCTCGGTCCGCGCGAGCACCCACGTGGCGCGGCGCTGGAGGTGCGGCGGCACGCTCGCCGCCCCGGCCGGTCGGTAGCCGCCCAGGCTGTTCACCACCGCGACGTCGGGCGAGAGGAACCTGATCCGCTGCGGCTCGTCGACGGAGGCCGTGCCCTTCAGCGGACCGTCGAAGCCCGCGACCATGAAGGTGCGGATCTGGTCCTTGCCCTGGATATACGTGCCGGCCGTCACCACCGTGGCGTCGTCGGCGTAGAGGGCCGCGAACGCTTCGGCGTCGTGGGCGCCCCAGGCGGTGCCCATCTGTGCCAGCAGGTCCTCCACGGCCGTCGTGTCGAGCGTGTCGAGAGTCGTCATCATGCACTCCTGTCTGTGCCGGTCGACGGCGCAGGCGTTCCTGCCCCGTCGCGGGGCCTGATGCGGTCCCGCGGATACATACCGGCGGGACGCGGCGGACTCATCGGTCCGCCGCGTCCGGGCTCAGGAGGTCAGGACGGGCTCTCGCCGGTCCGCCGCCTCGTCGACGACCTCGGCCGGCTCCACGTCGTCGGCGAAGATGTCCTCCGCGGACGCCGAGGCGTACTGGCCGAGGTCCAGGATCCCCTCGCGCTTGGCGACGATCGTCGGCACGAGAGCCTGCCCGGCGACGTTTACCGCGGTGCGGCCCATGTCGAGGATCGGGTCGATCGCCAGCAGCAGCCCGACGCCGGCGAGCGGCAGGCCGAGCGTCGACAGGGTCAGCGTGAGCATGACCACCGCGCCGGTCAGTCCGGCGGTCGCGGCGGAGCCGACGACGGACACGAACGCGATGAGCAGGTAGTCCTTGAGAGTCAGGTCGATGCCGAACAGCTGCGCGACGAAGATCGCGGAGATCGCCGGGTAGATCGAGGCGCAGCCGTCCATCTTCGTCGTCGCCGCCAGCGGCACCGCGAACGACGCGTACGACCGCGGCACACCGAGGTTCCGCTCGACCACACGCTGGGTCAGGGGCAGCGTCCCGACCGACGAGCGCGAGACGAACGCGAGCTCGATCGCCGGCCACGCGCCCCGGAAGAAGCTCATGATCCCGAGCCCGTTGGTGCGCAGGATCACGGGGTAGACGACGAAGAGCACGAGCGCGAGGCCGACGTAGATGGCGACCGCGAACGTCCCGAGCGGCGCCAGCAGGTCCCAGCCGTACGTGGCGACGGCGCGGCCGATGAGGCCCAGCGTGCCCAGGGGTGCGAGCCGGATGACCCACCACAGCACCTTCTGCACGATCGCGAGCGCGGAGCGCGTGAACGCCAGGAACGGCTGAGCGGCGGTACCGGTGCGCAGGGCCGCGATGCCGACGACGATCGCGACGACCACGATCTGGAGCACGTTGAACGACACCGACGTCGACAGCCCGCCGTCGCCCTGCTGCGTGCTGGCGCCCAGCCCGAGGAAGTTGCTCGGGATCAGGCCGTTGAGGAAGTCGAGCCAGCTGCCGGTCACCCCGACCTCGGAGCCCGCCTCGGGGCTGAGGGTCGAGTTGTGGCCGGGCTGGAACAGCAGGCCGAGCCCGATGCCGATCGCGACCGAGATCGCGGCGGTGATGGCGAACCACAACAGCGTCTGCCAGGCCAGCCGCGCCGCGTTGGTGACCTGCTGGAGGTTGGCGATCGACGTGACGATCGCGAGGAACACCAGCGGCGGCACGATCGCCTTGAGCAGGGTGACGAACGACGAGCCGATGGTGTCGAGCGTCGTGGTCAGCCAGTTCGGGTCGCCCGACGCGGTCGGGCCCATCTGCAGGGCGATCCAGCCGAGCAGCACACCGAGGCCGAGGCCCAGCAGGACCTGGACGGAGAAGGACGGGAGGCGCAGCCGGCGCTTGGGCTGTGTGGAGGTATCAGACACGTGAGGCCTTTCGGGGGCGCGCCACAGTGCGGGCGCGGGTCACGACGAGGGGCGATCGGGCGTCCGGCCGCGAGGCTGCGGCGGGCCGGGGCGGTTCAGCGACCGTGGACGGGACGACAGAGCGCGCTGGCGACTCGGTGCAGGTCGACGGCGAGGCGCTCGGTCAGGTTCCACGTGCTCACGCGGGGGTGCTCCCAGGGTGTCGATGGTGGCCAGGGTCGGCAGCCTCCGGGGGCAACACGTGACCCGTCGCGGATGCTTCCCGACCGCGACGAGAGAGACGTCACAGTCGCCGGCCCCGAGCCCGTCGGTCAACCAGCGCGCTGCACAACCCGCTCGGCGTGCCGGAGGACGGGTGCGTCGACCATGCGTCCCTCCCACCGGAAGACCCCGCGCTCGCCGCGGGCCGCCTCCAGCAGGGCCCGCGCCCACTGCACCTCGGCCTCGTCCGGCCGGTACGCGGTCCGGATCACCGCGACCTGCGACGGGTGGATGCAGGCCGTCGCGGCGAACCCGCTGGCGGCGGCGTCGGCGGCCTCACGGGCCAGCCCGTCGACGTCGGCGATGTCGAGGTGCACGGCGTCGATCGCGGCCTTGCCGTGCGCGCCGGCCGCGAGCAGGACGGTGGATCGGGCGTGCATCGCGACGTCGCGGTACCGCCCGTCGGCGTGCCGGCTCGACGTGCCGCCCAGGGACGCGACGAGGTCCTCCGCACCCCACATCAGCCCGATGACGTTCGGCTCGCCGGCGATGGCCGCGGCGTTCACGACGCCCGCGGCCGTCTCGACCAGAGCGATCACGTCGTAGCGGGCGAGCAGGCGGACGTCCTCGGCGGACGCGGTCTTCGCCAGCATGACCGTCCGGTACGGCGTCGCCATGAGGGCGCGGAGGTCCTCGCGGAGGTCGTCGGTGCCGACGGGGTTGAGCCGGACGATCGTGCGCCGGGGGTCCAGGGGGATGTCGGTGAGGCTGAACCGGGCCGCCGGCTTGGCGTCGGCGGACACCGCGTCCTCGAGGTCGAGGATCACCGCGTCGGCGCGGGCTGCGGCCTTCTCGTAGCGCTCGGGCCGGTCGGCGGGGCAGAACAGCAGCGCCGGGCCCATCGCGAAGCCGGTCACGGCGCGGCCTCCCGGCACCAGAACAGGACCGATCGCGTGGCCACCGCGACGACGAGGTCGTCCTGGTTGCGCCCGGTGTGCTCGAGCGTCACGACCCCTTGGCCCGGCCGCGACTCCGAGAGCCGCTTGTCCCGCACGATCGTCGACGAGTACAGCGTGTCTCCGTGGAACAGCGGGTGCGGGAACCGCACGTCGGTGAAGCCGAGGTTCGCGACGATGGTGCCCTGGGTCAGCTGGTCGACCGAGCTCCCGACGAGCACCGCGAGGGTCATCATCGAGTTCACGAGCCGCTGCCCGAACGGCTGCGCGGCGGACCACGCGGCGTCCAGGTGCAGCGCCTGGCCGTTCATGGTGAGCGTGCTGAACAGGACGTTGTCCGCCTCGGTGAGTGTGCGGCCGGGGCGGTGCACGTAGCGGGTGTCCAGCTCGAGCTCCTCGTAGTAGAGGCCGCGCTGCTCGACGTCCTTCGTCATCGCGGCGCCCCCGCGAAGCCCAGCTCGCGCGCGATGACCATGAGCTGCACCTCCGTCGTCCCCTCGCCGATCTCCAGGATCTTGGAGTCGCGATAGTGCCGTGCGACGGGGTTCTCGTTCATCACGCCGTACCCGCCGAAGATCTGCGTCGCGTCGCGCGCGTTCGCCATGGCCGCCTCGCTCGCGATGAGCTTGGCCAGGCTGGCCTCGAGCTTGAACGGCTGGCCCGCGACCAGCCGGTGCGCGGCGTCGAGCCAGGCCAGTCGGGCCGAGTGCACGCGGGACTCCATGCGGGCGATCGTGAACGCGATGTGCTGGTTCTCGCCGATGGGGTGGCCGAACACGTTGCGGCTCTTCGCGTAGCGCATGGCCTCCTCGAGGCAGCCCTGCGCGGCGCCCGCGCAGAGGGCGGCGAACGCGACCCGGCCCTCGTCGAGCGTCTGGATGAACTGCGCGAAGCCGCGGCCGCGCACGCCGAGCAGGTTCTCCGACGGGACCCGCAGGTCCTCGAAGCGCAGCGGGTGGGTGTCCGAGGTGTGCCAGCCGACCTTGTCGTACGCGGGCAGCACGGTGAGCCCGGGCGTCCCGGCCGGCACGAGGATGGCGGTGAGCTCCTTCTTGATCGAGCCGTCGTCTCGGACGCTCTCGCCGGTCACCGCGGTGATCGTCAGGAGCCGGGTGATCCGGGAGCCGGAGTTGGTGATGAACTGCTTGCTGCCGTTGATCACCCACTCGCCGCCCTCGAGGCGCGCGGTCGTCTTCGTCCCGCCCGCGTCCGACCCCGCGTCGGCCTCCGTGAGCCCGAAGGCCGCGAGCGCCTTGCCCTGCGCGAGCATCGGGATCCACTCCTGCTTCTGCGCCTCGGTCCCGCTGCGCCACACGGGCATCGCCCCGAGCCCCACGCCGGCCTCGAGCGTCACGGCGATGGACTGGTCGACGCGGGCCAGCTGCTCGACCGCCAGGCAGAGGTCGACGTAGTCGCGCCCCTGACCGCCGACCTCCGTCGGGAACGGCAGGCCGAACAGCCCCATGTCCCCCATCTGGGCGAGGATCTCGTACGGCAGCTCGCGCTTCGTGTCGTACTCGTAGGCCGCCGGTGCGACGACGGAGTCCGCGAAGTCGCGCACCTCGTCGGCGAGCTTCTGCTGCTCGGGGGTGAGGTCGTAGGTCATGCCGGGATCCCTTCGTCGGGGTGGCCGGAGATGGTGGCCACCACGTGGTCGAGTGCCACCCGGTCGGTCGGTCGGACCGTGAGGGTGACGATGCCGTCGCTGGGGGCGACGACCCGGTGCTCCATCTTCATCGCCTCGATGACCAGGAGGGTCTGACCTGCGACGACGCTGTCGCCGGTCGCCACGTCGGTCGAGACGACGATGCCGGGCATCGGAGAACGGACTACCGGGTCCGCGGCCCGTTCGCCCCGGCTGCGCGTGGCCAGCTGCTCGGCGAGCCGCTCGACCCGGGTGATGACGCGCAGCTCGTCGTCGCCGACCCACAGGACCGGGCCGTCGACCGCGAGACGGCGCGAGTGCACGACGCCGTCGACCTCCACGTCGACCGTGTCGGTCTCACGCCGCACGAGGCTCGCGCGCCTTGTAGCCCCGTCGATCGTCACGGCGGAACCGAGCACGGAGACCTCGCCGATGTCCCGGAAGTCGTAGCGGCTGGGTCGCGGGTCGCCGAGGCGCCAGCCGTCGGACCGCCAGGGCCGGCTGCCGGGCGTGCCGTGGAGCCACAGCGCCGCCGCGACGACGGACACCGGGTCGGGTTCGCGGGTCGTGGGAGTCAGCCGCCCGAGCAGCCCGGTGTCGAGCCGACCGGCCCGCACGTCGGGATCGGCAAGGATCTGGCGCAGGTACGCGATGTTGGTGCGCACGCCGAGGATGGTCGTGCGGGCAAGCGCCCCGTCGAGGCGAGCGAGCGCCTCGTCTCGCGACGACCCCCACGCGACGACCTTGGCGAGCATCGGGTCGTACATCGACCCGATCTCGAGCCCGGCTCGCAAGGAGCTGTCGACCCGGATGCCCTCGCCGGCAGGCTCGTCGAGAAGGAGCACGGTCCCCGACGACGGCAGGAAGTCCCGCGCCGGGTCCTCGGCGTAGACGCGCGCCTCGACCGCGTGACCGGTCAGCTCGACGTCGTGAAGCGTCAACGGCTCCCCCGCCGCGATCCGCAGCTGCCACTCGACCAGGTCCAGCCCGGTGACCAGCTCGGTGACCGGATGCTCGACCTGCAGCCGCGTGTTCATCTCCATGAAGAAGAACTCCGTGGGCGCGTCGTCGGACACGAGGAACTCCACGGTCCCGGCGCCGACGTAGCCGACAGTCCGCGCGACGTCGCAGGCGGCCTCGCCGATGGATGACCGCATCTGCTCGGAGAGCAGCGGCGACGGCGCCTCCTCGATCACCTTCTGGTGCCGACGCTGCAGCGAGCACTCGCGCTCGCCGAGGTGGATCACCGTGCCGTGCTCGTCGGCAAGCAGCTGGACCTCGATGTGCCGCGGGGTGGTCACCAGGCGCTCGAGCAGCAGGGTGTCGTCGCCGAACGCCGACGCGGCGAGGCGACGGGCGCCGGCGAGGGCGTCGGCGAGGTCGTCCGCTCGCTCGACGACCACCATCCCCTTGCCGCCCCCGCCCGCCGACGGCTTGACCAGGAGCGGGTACCCGACGCGTTCGGCGGACTCGGCATCGGCCACCGACGAGCCGGGGATCACCGGCACACCGGCCGTCGACACGTGCTCCTTGGCGCGGCTCTTGTCGCCCATGACCTCCAAGGCCTTGACCCCGGGGCCGACGAACACGACACCCGCTGCCTCGCACGCGCGGGCCAGGTCCGCGTTCTCGGAGAGGAAGCCGTACCCGGGGTGGATGGCCTCGGCGCGGGTACGTCGGGCGGCCGCGATCACCCCCTCGATCGACAGGTAGCTCTCGATCCGCACGGCCTCGTCGGCCCGCGAGACGTGGAGCGCCGACCGGTCGGCGTCGGTGTAGACGGCGACGGCCCGGATGCCGAGCCTCTGCAGGGTCGAGATGACCCGGCACGCAATCTCCCCGCGGTTCGCCACGAGCACGCTGGTGAACACGGCCGTCACATCCGGAACAGGCCGAGGCGCGGCTCGCCGAGCGGCACCGTGGCGCAGACGTCGAGGGCCATGCCGAGGATGCGACGCGTGTCGGCCGGGTCGATGATCCCGTCGTCCCAGAGTCGCGCGGTCGCGTAGTAGGGACTCCCCTGCGTCTCGTACTGCTCGCGCAGCGGCGCCTTGAACGCCTCCTCGTCCTCGGCGCTCCAGTCGTCACCCAGCTGTTCGCGGCGCACCGTGGCAAGCACGGACGCCGCCTGCGGGCCGCCCATGACCGAGATCCGGCTCGCGGGCCACATCCACAGGAACCGTGGGTCATAGGCCCGCCCGCACATCGAGTAGTTGCCGGCTCCGAACGAACCCCCGATGACGACCGTCAGCTTGGGCACGCGGGTGGTCGCGACGGCGGTGACCATCTTGGCGCCGTGCTTCGCGATGCCGCCGGCCTCGTAGTCCCGACCGACCATGAAGCCGTTGACGTTCTGCAGGAACACCAGCGGGATGCCGCGCTGGTCGCACAGCTCGATGAAGTGAGCGCCCTTGAGCGCCGACTCGCTGAACAGCACGCCGTTGTTGGCGACGATGCCGACGGGGTGCCCGTGCAGCCGCGCGAACCCGGTGACCAGCGTCGTCCCGTACTCGCGCTTGAACTCGTGCAGCTCGCTGCCGTCGACGAGCCGCGCGATCACCTCGTGCACGTCGTACGGCGTCAGCAGGTCGGTGGGCACGACGCCGTACAGCTGGCCCTCGTCGACCTTGGGCGGGCGGGTCTCGATCACGTCCCAGGCCGTCGTGCGTGGAACAGGCAGGGTCGCGACGATGTCCCGGACGATCTGCAGCGCGTGCGCGTCGTTCTCCGCCAGGTGGTCCGTGACCCCCGAGGTCCGCGCGTGCAGCTCGCCGCCGCCCAGGTCCTCGGCCGTCACCACCTCGCCGGTCGCCGCCTTCACCAGCGGCGGGCCGCCCAGGAAGATCGTCCCCTGGCCCCGCACGATGACGGTCTCGTCGCTCATCGCTGGCACGTAGGCACCGCCGGCCGTGCAGGAGCCCATGACGCAGGCGATCTGCGGGATGCCCTCGGCCGACATCCGGGCCTGGTTGAAGAAGATTCGGCCGAAGTGGTCCCGGTCCGGGAACACCTCGTCCTGCTTGGGCAGGAACGCGCCGCCGGAGTCGACGAGGTACAGGCACGGCAGCCGGTTCTCGAGCGCGATCTCCTGCGCGCGCAGGTGCTTCTTCACCGTGAGCGGGAAGTAGGTGCCACCCTTCACGGTCGCGTCGTTGGACAGGACCATGACGTGCCGGCCGTGCACCAGGCCGATGCCCGCGATGACGCCGGCGCCCGGGGCCTCGCCGTCGTAGAGCCCGTCGGCGGCCAGCGGCGCGACCTCGAGGAACGGGCTGCCCTCGTCGAGGAGGACGTCGATGCGCTCGCGCGGCAGCAGCTTGCCGCGGGCCACGTGGCGCTCGCGGGACTTCTGCGGACCGCCCAGCGCTGCCGTGCGGAGCCGGTCGTGCAGCTCGCCGACGAGCGCGCGCTGAGACTCGTCGTTCGAGGTGAACGACGGCGCGGCGGGGTCGGCCGTGGTGCTGAGCATCTCCATCGACGCTATCTCCAAGGGGTGGCTGGAGAAATCAGTTCAGTTAGGGATCGCTAACTGAAATCAGGCTAGTCTGCGATCACGTCGTTGTCCACGAAGGGGCCCTGATGGCCGAGCAGCTCGACACCCTCCCGACAGCCCGCGGCCGCGCCAAGGCCGAGCGCCGCGACGCGCTGCTGTCGTCCGCCGCGCGGCTGTTCGCCAGCCGCGGCTTCGACGGGGTGTCGATCGAAGACCTCGGCTCGTCGGTCGGCGTCAGCGGCCCCGCCGTGTACCGGCACTTCCCCAGCAAGCAAGCCGTGCTGGCGGCGCTGCTCGTCGGGGTCAGCGAGGGTCTGCTCGTCGGCGGCCGTGCGGTCGTGGACGACGCCTCCGACCCTTCGTCGGCGCTCGTCGCGCTGGTCCAGTTCCACGTCGACTTCGCCCTGCGCGACCCCGACGTGATCCGCGTGCAGGACCGCTCCCTCGCCGCCCTGTCGCCGCAGGACCGCGAGTCGGTTCGTGACCTGCAGCGTCGCTACATCGACCTGTGGGTCGAGGTGCTGCGGCGGCTCAGCCCGTCCACCGATCGCGCCGAGCTGCGGCTGCGGGCCCAGGCGACGTTCGGCCTGCTGAACTCCACACCGCACAGCGCGCGGTCGGTCTCGACCGCTCGCACCCGTGCGCTCCTGGAGGAGATGGCACTGGCTGCGCTGGGGCGATAGCGCCGCGGCGCGTCGCGGATCGGGTGCGATCCACCGGCTCTGACCTCCGCCGTTTCCTCTGGTCAGAGACGAATGTCAGTGGTCGATCGTACACTTGTTCTATGCCCACATCGGGCGATCGGTGCAAGGCGGGAGGTGGCGACGATGACGGCAATGCTGGCCGAGCGCACGCTCGCTGACCACACCGCGAACCAATCCCGCAGCACCGGCACCGCTCCGCCGCCGGCTCCGGCTGTGGCCGCGCCGCCGGCCCCGGCTGTGGCCGCGGCCCCGGCTG